>NZ_JBHYVM010000004.1:140334-197550 GCF_042750105.1 Streptomyces sp. NPDC059443
CGGCGCGGGGGGCGGGGCGGGGGGGGGGGGGGGGGCCCCCCCCCCCGCGGGGGGGGGGGGGGGCGGGGGGGGGCGGCCCCCCCCCCCCCCGGCCGGGGGGGGGGGGCCCCCCCCCCGCGCGGGTGACGCTCCAGGAGCACGGCGCCGGTCTCCTTCTCCAGGCGGCGGATGTGCTGGCTGACGGCGGACTGGGTGCGGCCGAGGTCGCGGGCGACGGCGCTGAGGCTGCCCGACCGGCAGACGGCGACGAAGACGCGGAGATCGTCGAGGGTCACGACCCCCAAGGTAGAGCTTGGAGGTCGGGAGGAGAACGGAGGATTGACTTGGACTTCGGGCTGCCCGACGATCAACTCACGGCCCAGGGCGGCAACCCGTCCCCGCCTTCGCGAGGGTGGGAACGGGTGCCGACCCGCCGACGCCGATTCCGGCGCCTGAGACGGCCTAGCGGTCGGTGAGGGTTTCGCCGATGACGTGGCGGGCGGTCGCCGCCATGGTGGGGTTCGTGTTCCGGTAGTAGTCCAGCTCCATGAGCGCGATCGACAGGGCCCAGCCGCGGGCGCGCGTCCACATCCCGTCGTCGGCGGCCAGGGCGGCGCGGAAGACGGGCCTGGCGACGGCCGGGAGGACGTACCAGGCCGAGATCAGGTCGACGGCGGGGTCGCCGAGGCCCGCGCAGCCGAAGTCGATGACGGCGGCCAGCCGTCCGTCGGCGAGGAGCATGTTCCCGGGCTGGAGATCGGCGTGGATCCACACCGGCGGGCCGGGCCACGCCGGGGCCCGCAGGGCCGTGTCCCATACGGCGGTCACCGCGGCGGCGTCCACCTCGCCGGCCGCGTCGAGGCCGGCGATCGCGGCGCGGACGTCGGCGTCCCGCGCCGCCAGGGTTTCACTGCGGTAGGAGGGCGGACCGTCGGTGGGGTCGGCCCGGCGCAGGGAGAGCACGAACTCCGCCAAGTCGGCCGCCAGCAGCTCGGGTTCGTCGATCCGCCCGGCCACGGGAACACCGCCCGAGAGCCAGCGGAAGACGGACCAGGGCCAGGGGTACCCCTCGCCCGGGCGGCCCTCGGTGAGCGGTTCGGGCACGGCCACCGCGAGCGCCGGGGCGAGCCGCCGCAGCCATACGCGTTCCGCGGCCACGTCCCGGGCGGCCCCGGCCGTACGGGGAAGGCGGACCACCATGTCCTCGCCCAGCCGGTACATGGCGTTCTGCGTCCCGGCGGAGTCCACGCGCTCGACGGGGAGCCGTGCCCACCGGGGGAACTGGGCCGCGATCAGCCGGCGCACGAGTTCCGTGTCGATGTCCGGTTCACCGTCGTGCATCTTCCCTGCGGGCATGAACACCTTCCTGAAGGTCCGGGGTTGCGGCCTCCAACGTATCTCGACCGAACGGCCGAGCCCGGCCCGGTGGGGATGCCGGGCCGGGCTCGGGAACGGCTCACGATCGGCGCCGGCTCAGGGTGTGAAGGTCCAGCGCTGGGCCGCGGTGGTGGCGCAGGCGACCCGGGTCAGCTTGGTGCCGTTGGCGGTGGCGGAGCCGGCCGGGGTCAGGCATTGGCCGCCGTTGCGCAGACTGCCGTCGGGGCCGGTCTGCCAGGTCTGGCCGGAGCCGCCGTTGCAGGTCTGGACGGCCACGGCCGAGGCGGTGGCGGCGTCCAGGCAGACTCCGTTCAGGCCGGTCAGGCGGCCGTCGCTCTGCAGGGTCCAGCGCTGGTTGGGACCTCCGTGGCAGCTGTAGAGGGTGGGCTGGGTGCCCGGGGTGGTGGCGCTGCCCGGGAGGTCGAGGCAGGTGGCCGAGGCTCCGTTGACCAGGGTGGCGTCGGCCGGCAGCGGGGTGGAGCGGCCGGTGAGGGTGATCTCGGCGGCGCTGGTCCATGGGCCTCGGTTGCCGGCCTCGGTCAGGGATTTCAGCCGGAGGTAGCGGCCCGTCTTCGCCGACAGGGACACGGACTTGAGGGCCGAGGTGTCGGCGAAGGCACCGGTGGCCACCGGGGAGCCCCAGTCGGTGGTGGTGTCCGAGACGTACACCTCGTAGCCGCCGATCCGGCCGTTGACCCCGCCGTCCTGGCGGGGCAGGTAGCCGAGGCCGTCCACGGTGTAGCGGGCGCCGAGGTCGATCTGGATCTCGTGCGGCAGCGGGGCCGCGGTCCCGCCGGACCAGGCGGTGTGCCAGATGGTCGCGGGGTTGCCGTCGAAGGCGTTGCGGGCGGCGCCGTTCTCGGCGCTGGTCTCCTGGCTGTCGGCGGAGACCAGGGTCCAGGCCGACTGCGGGATGGGGCTGGAGGTGACCGGGATGGGGTCGGCGGCCGGGATGGAGGTGCCGGTGGCCGAGACGCTGAACGCGCCCGCCTTCGTGCCCGTCTTGGTCCACAGGATGCCGCCGCGGTCCGCGGCGTCGAAGAACCAGCCGGTGGTCGCGGCGTCGTACGCGGCCTTCGTGGTGAGCCGGGTGAGCGCGGCGCCGTCGACGGTGACCGCGCCGGGGGCGGTGGCCACGTGGAGGGTGAACTCGTAGCCGCGGGATGCCGGCTTGCCGGTGTAACTTCCGTTCGGGGCGCCCACGTTGACGGTGACCGCGCCGGATCCGGTGGTGGGGGCCGTGACGTCCACCTGCTGGCGGGCGAACGCGCCCGACTGGTAGGCGCGGGTCGCGCCGTCGTCCTCGTAGAGACTGAAGGAGGAGTTCCCGCGCGGGTGGATGTCGTAGGTGAGGGTGGAGACGGGCTTCTCCCCCGTGTAGTTCATCTGCGGCCACATCGGGACGATGGCGCCGCCCTTGACGAACAGGGGCAGGGTGTCGAGGGGGGCCTGGTAGCCGTTGAGCCAGCCCGGTCCGGCGTACGTCTTGCCCGTCCAGTAGTCCGTCCACGTGCCGGCGGGGAGGTAGATGCCGTCCCGGACGGAGGTGTCGGAGACCACCGGCGCGACCAGGAAGGAGTCACCGGCCATGAACTGACCACTGGTCAGGTTACCGCGCGCCACCGGGTCTTCGGGGTATTCGAGGACCATGGCGCGGGTGCTCGGGACGCCGGTCTCGTTCGCGGTCCGGCTCATCGTGTACAGGTACGGCATCAGCCGCATCTTCAGCTGGAGGTACTTGCGGTTGATGGAGAGGTACGGTTCCGCGAACCGCCAGGGCTGCTTGTCCTGGTATCCGGCGGACGGGTTGGTCGCGCCCCAGCCGGACATGGTCATGAAGGCCGGAGTGAAGGCCTTCCACTGCAAGTCGCGGGCGTACGTCTTGGGACTGCCGGCGAAGATCCCGTCCACGTCTCCGGAGGCGTAGTTGATGCCGGAGAGACCGGCCCCGGCGATGGCGGGGACGTGCCAGCGCATGTCGTCCCAGGTGCCGTTGGTGTCACCGGTCCAGACGACGGCGTTGCGCTGGGTGCCGGCCCAGCCGTCGACGGTCCAGACGTAGCGGCGGGCGTCGGAGTTCTTTTCGATCCCGTCGACGGCCGCCTTCACTCCGTTGAAAGCGGTCTGATAACCGCCGCCGATCCAGGCGACGTCGGTCTTGACCCCCCGCGAACCGGCCACTCCCACCTCGTCGTTGATGGAGCCGAGACCGGTGGAGGTCCACAGGCCGGTCTGGAACCCCTTCGCCTTCAGGGCGTCGACCGTGGACTTCAGGGGCGCGGTGTAGCCGCACCCGTAGCCGTCGTTGGGCAGGAACCAGCCCGAGGGCATGTCCGCGGCGCGGGCGTCGGTGGCGTAGCCGACCACGTCCGGGGTGGTCTGGTGGCGGAGGCGGTTGTGGTCGCCCTGGTAGGTCGGGTTGGAGGCGTTGAAGCAGTCCGCGTTGCCCAGCTCGAAGCCCCACTGCGGGGCCAGGAAAGGCTTGCCGCTGACGTCCGTATAGGCGGCGAGGACGGTCTTGAGGGAATCGCCGGTGAAGTACCAGGCGTCGAAGCGCTTCTCGTCGTGGGTGAGGGTGGTGGGGGCGTTGAACCCGTACGAGCCCGGGGCCCAGGTGTTGCGCATCACGCCGTAGCCGTTGGTCGACATGTAGAAGGGCGCCGGGCTGGCGTTGTTGTTCTCGCGCCACTTGTTGTCGACGGCGACGGGCACGGTCTTGCCGCGCAGCGCCCATTCGCCGAGCCGCAGGCCGGTTCCGTAGAACTGCTCGTCGGCGCCGCGCGCGAGGTACTGGGTGGTCTGGCTGCTGGTCCAGGAGGTGGGCTGTGATTCCTGCCAGACGAGGGTGGTGTTGTCGGCCCGGTAGACGGAGAACTGCAGCGGGCTCTTGTTGACCCGGATGGACAGGGAGCCGGTGGTGATCCGGTAGTACGTGCCCGCGTCGGTCCAACTCGTGGTCACGGAGCCGAAGTCGGTGGTGGGAGCCAGGTCGGTGCCGGCCGGATCGTTGGTGAAGGCGCCGTCAGGTGAGAGCCAGAGCCGGAAGATGTCGGCCCGGGCCACGACCACGCGGGCCTTGGCGCCGCTGGAGGTGGTGGCGGTGAAGGTGCTCCCGGACTGCGTGAAGCCGGTGACGTTGCCCGCCGTGGCGGGGGCCGGGGCCGTGGCGGCCGCCGAGGCCGGGGCGGCGATCGGTCCGGCGGCGGCCAGCCCCGCCACGGCGAGGGCGGCGGCGAGCAGTGCGGCCGCTGGGGCGCGCCGCCTCCGTGGGCTCCTGCGGATGCTGATGAGTCTCATGGGGCGGCTCCTCGTGCGGTCCGGATCGCGGACACACCTTTTGGCATGCACCGGGCAACATAGCGCTCCAGACGCCGAAGATGAAGGAAGATGCTCGAAGTGGCTTGTCAGCGAGCATCTTTGAACATGAATCAGCAGGCGTTGCTGACGAACGCGTTGACCAACTCCTCCATCAGGGCAGGATCCAGCGCCGGATTGGCCGCGGCGTGACAGGCCAGCTCCCCGTCCTCCAGCAGCTCTACGATCCGTGCCGCGGGCAGGTTCGGATGCCGGGCCAGGGCGCCGCGGACCTCCGGATCGGGGTCGCGCGTGAGGCGGTCGGCGAGATCCGGAGCCAGTTCGGGATCCCGGGCCGCGAGCGCCCGTACGGCCGGATCCTCGTGGTCGGCGTACGCGGCCAGGCCTACGGTCGGGAAGTGCGGGCGGGTGAGCAGTTCGGTGCGGTAGCGGCCCGTGTACTCCAGGAAGCTGCGCAGCAGGAACCCGGCGGGCGCGTCGGGGTGGTTCTGCGCGAGGGTGATCCGTACGCCGAGGTCCGGGTCGGCGATGAGCAGGTCGAGGAGGTCCGGCGGCAGGAGCTGATCGCCAGCCGCGTCGCGGCGCAGCAGGGGGTGGGCGGAGAGCGCGTCACGCCGGACGGCGGCCGGGTCGCGCGGCGGGTACGGCTGGTAGCACGGCCCGAAGTCCCCGCCTTCCGGCACCTCGTAGTCGATCCGGGCGCGTTCGGACTCGGTCAGCGCCGGGTGCGTGGACAGGGCGAGGCGGACCTCCGGGTCGGGGTCGACGGCGAGTGCCCGGCGCTCGGCGGGAGCGAGGTCGGGGCGACAGGCGATGCGATCGCGGACCTTGGGGTCCGGGTCTGCGGCCAGCAGGACCACGACGTCGGGCGGCAGGCTCGGGTTGTACGCGAGCATCACCCGCTCCTCCTTGCCCACCGGGGTGGTGAGCACGGAGTCGACGACCGCGCGGGACACGGGTCTGTTCATCAGCAGGTGGGTGCGTGTGTGGCCCGAGTGCTCCGGAAGCTCGCGCTCGTTCCACTGCGGGTCTTCGTACCGGGCGGATTGCTCGGCGGACGCGCGTACGTCCGGGTCCGGATCGGCGAGCAACGCGGCCCGCACCTCCGCCGACAGGTCCTGCCACGAACCCACGCCCCAGAGGCGCACCTTCGCGTCCGGGTGGGTGGGCATGGCGCGGCGCAGCCCGGCGGAGATCTGACGGTAGAGGCCCCACACCAGTTCCCCGTCATAGGTGTTGATCATGTGGACGACCGTCGGGTCCGGCAACGGCCGGGACAGCGCCACCCAGCGGGACGCCGGCCCGTCAGCCAGATGCCCTTTGACGATGAAGTCGGGGTCGTCCACCAGCCGGGCCCGCTGTGCAGGATCGGCGTGCGGGCTGGAAGCGAACACCGCACGCGCCCGCCGGTCGGGGTGGGTGAGCAGCTTGTCCACCACCGTCACCGGCAGGTCCCGGTCACCGCACAGCGCCATCCGCGCCACGGCCGGGCCTTCGGCTAGCAGCCGGAGCAGGAGGCTCACCGGAGCCGCCGGATTCACCGCCAGGCCCGCGAGCCGCCGCTCCGCCGGACCCGCCTCGTTCCAGATCTTCTCGCGTATCCACATCCGACCGACACTAGTGCCAGGTCAGGCCCGTCCGAAGGGACGGGCCCCAGGTCGTCTAGTCGAAGCGCACCGGCAGGTACTTGACTCCGTTGATGAAGTCCGAGCGCAGTCGGCGGACCTCGCCCGCCAGGCCGAAGTCGGGGTGGCGGCGGAGCAGTTCCCGGATCAGGGCCTTGATCTGGGTTCGGGCGAGGCCCGCTCCGAGGCAGAAGTGGGGTCCGCCGCCGCCGAAGGTGACGTGGTCGTTCGGGGTGCGGCGGATGTCGAAGACGAAGGGGTCGGGGAAGACCTCCTCGTCGCGGTTGGCGGAGGTGTAGTACGTGACCACCTTCTGTCCCGCCGCGATGGGCTGCCCGCGCAGCGAGGTGTCGCGGGTCGCGGTGCGCCGGAAGTTGTGGATCGAGCCGCCCCAGCGCAGGAACTCCTCCGTGGCCGAGGTCCACAGGAAGTCGTCCTGCGGGGCGGCGGCCAGTTCGGCGCGGGCCACCGGGTGGTCGATCAGGGCCAGCAGGGTGGCGGAGAGCAGATTGCGGGTGGTCTCGTTGCCCGCGACGCACAGCAGCACGAAGAACATGTTGATCTCGTCCTGCGTGAGCCGGTCCCCGTCCACCTCGGCGTGGACCAGGGTCGAGAGGATGTCCTCGCGGGGGCGGGCCCGGCGTTCGGCGGCCAGCGCGTCGCAGTATGCGTAGATCTCGGCGGCCGCGAGGTCGCTGTCGTGCTTGCCCGCCGAGAGCTCCGGATCCTGGCCGCCGGCCATGCGGTTGCTCCAGTCGAAGATCAGCCGCTCGTCGCCCTCCGGCACGCCGACCATCTCGCAGATCGTCTGGATCGGCAGCCAGGCGGCGACCTCGGCGACGAAGTCCATGTCCCGGCCCGGGGTGACCGCCCGCTCCACCAGCGACACCGCGCGCTCCTGGATCCGGGCCGCGAGCCTTCGTACCACCCGGGGCGTGAAACCGGCGCTGACCAGGGAGCGGTACCGGGAGTGGCGCGGGGCGTCCATGCCCAGCAGCACCAGCCGCAGGGTCTCCAGGGACTCGGGGCTCTGGTCTCGGATCATGAACGAGCCGAGTTCGGTGGACCAGAGCTCGGGATCACGGCTGACGGCCTTGACGTCGGCGTGGCGGGTGACGGCGTAGAAGCCGTCGTGGCGGCCGGGCACTTCGTGCCAGTGGACGGGGTCCTCGCGGCGCAGCCGGGTGAACTGCGCGTGCGGGACCTCGCGGGCCCAGGTGTCCTCTAGGAGGTCTATTTCGCCGGTGGGTGACATGGAGGAGGTTCCCTTCGTCCGAGCAGTGGGAGTGTTCTGGGACGTACGGGGCGTGCGGGCGTGCGGGATCTACGGGGCCTACGGGGCTTGCGGGACGTACAGGGGAGTACGGGGCGTGCGCGCGGGGATGCCCGGGCCTTCGCGGGACGGCCGCGTCAGCCGAGGCCGAGGAGGGCGCCGAGGGCTTCGACGACGAGGGTGTCGGGGATGCCCTTCGGATCGAGCCGGTGCTGCATGGCCAGTCCGAGGAGGATGCCGAGCACCAGGGCGCCGGTCTCCCCGGGCGCTCTGGTGAGCGGGGTACCGGTCGCCTCGGCCCAGTCGGCGAGCCCTTCGCCGAGCCGGGCACGGACCTCGGTGTAGCGCTGCGCGAGCGGGCCGCCGATGAGGGGGCCCCGGGCGGCGTGCAGCCACAGCTCCGTCTCCAGCAGGAGCCAGGAGTCGCCGCGGTCGGGGTGCGGGCGGGTGAGGCTCCCCCACATCGCGGAGAAGTGCACGGCGGGGTCGGCGGGGTCGCCCGCCGCGATCTCGGCGGCCAGTTCCTCGGCGGTGCGCTCCTTCCACACCTCCAGCAGCGCGAGGAGCAGGCCCTCCTTGCCGCCGAAGTGGCTGTAGAGCGCGCCCGTGGTACGACCGGCCGCGTCGGCGACGGCCTCGGCGGAGACGGCGTGGAACCCCTTGCGGGCGAAGAGCTCGGCGGCCGCGTCGATCAGGCGCGAGCGGGTCTCCTGCTTACGGTCTGCCTGCGGTGTGCGGTCGGGTGTCACCGGGCCTCCGGCCCTCCGGGAACTTATATCGGGCTCCCGATATAAGTTCCTCCCCCTCCGACGGACTGTCAATCACCGTGCGTCAAGCGCGCACCCGTCCCAGGTCCCCGTGCGGGGCCGCGGCCCCGCCGGCCGGCGCCACCGCCAGGACCGGCGCCGCCGGTGACGTGTGCCGATGGCCGCAGGGGTCGAACACCAGGACCACCGGCTGTCCCGGTCGCTGGCGCCAGGAGATGCGTTCCGTGGCGCTGTCGCACACCGGACAGCACGGCAGCGGGCTGTGCTCCGGAAGGCACTCGGGGGCGGCCGCGAGCGGCGTGGAGTGCGGATCGCGCATGGAGGCTCCCTGGTCGTGCGGTTGGGCTGCCTCGCACTGTGCCATGGACGGGCCCCTGTCCGCACCGGTGAAATTTCCGGCATATTGCCTGGTCAGGGATGTGCGACCGGGCTCCCCCGGGCCTCCACCGGGCCTTCTCCCCTTCTTCCGCCGCGACTTGACGCTCAGCCGGGCCCGTTCCCGACCGCCACCAGGCCCGATTCATAGGCCGAGATGACCGCCTGCGCCCTGTCCCGTACGCCCAGCTTGGCGAAGATGCCGGTGATGTGGTTCTTGACCGTGGAGACGCTGATGTCCAGGTCTGCGGCGATCTCGGCGTTGTCGCGGCCGGTGGCCAGCAGGTGCCAGATCTCCCGCTCCCGGGGGGTCAGTTCGGCCGGGACGGCGGCGCCCGCCGGCGCCGGGCGGGTCGGCCGCGCGGGGCCCCGTACGAAGGTGGAGATCAGCCGCGTCAGCAGGCGCGGAGCGACGGCGGCGTCGCCGGTGTGGACGGTTCGGATCGCGGCGATCAGCTCCTCCGGGGAGACGTCCTTCGGGAGGAACCCGTAGGCCCCGGCGCGCAGGGCCGCGACCACGTACTCGTCCATGTCGAAGGTGCTCAGGGCCAGGACCCGGCACTGCGGTACCAGCCGGGAGAGTTCCGCGGTGGCCTCGACCCCGTCGCGCACCGGCATCCGGATGTCCATGACCACCACGTCGGGGTTCAGCCGGCCCGCCAGGGCCACGGCCTCGGCGCCGTCAGCGGCCTCCCCGACGACCTCGAACTCCGGGTCGGGCCCCAGGATCAGGGCCAGGCCCCGTCGGACGAGCGGCTGGTCGTCGGCGATGAGCACGCGGATCATCCGTGTCGCACCTCTTCCTGTCCCCCGGGCACGCCGACAACCGGATCCGAGGGCACCGGAAGGCGCGCCGCGACCCGGAAGCCACCCCCGCGCAGGGCGGCGGCCTCCAGGGTGCCGCCCTGGAGGGCGGCCCGTTCACGCATACCGATCAGACCGTACCCGGAGCGCGGCGCCGACCGCGAAGGCTCCGGCAGGCCCCCGCCCTCGCCGCCGGAGCCGGCCCCGTCGTCGGTGACCTCCACCGTCACCTCGTGCGCGCCGTAGGTGAGCCGCACGTCGGCCCGGGCCCGCCCGGCGTGCTTGCGGACGTTGGTCAGGGCCTCCTGCACGATCCGGAACACCGTCAGTCCGAGCGCGGGCGGCAGCGGGCGGACCGCCCCGGCCACGGTGAACGCGGTCTGCGTTCCGGCCAGCCGGGCCTCGGCGACGACCCGGTCCAGGTCCGCGGTCCCGGGCTGCGGGGCCGCCGGCCCCCGCTCCGGTTCGGGCTCCTCCCCGGTCCGCAGCACGTCGAGCAACTGCCGCATCTCGCGCAGCGCGATGCGCCCGGAGCCCTCCAGGGTGACCAGGGCCTCGCGGGCCGCCTCGGGGTCGTGCACGAGGTTGGCCCGCGCTCCGCCGGCCATCAGCTGCATGGCGGTGACGTGGTGGGCCACGATGTCGTGCAGCTCGCGGGCGATGCGGCGGCGTTCCTCGGCCACGGCCCGTTCGGCGAGCAGTGTGCGGTTGGCGTCGACCTCCTGCTGCCAGCGCTGCATGGCGATGCCGGCGCCCCCGGCGAGGACGGCCGCGACCGTGTTGCTGAGCAGCCCCCATCCGGTCTGGTCCCAGTCCCCGCTCCGCCCGACGAGCGCCAGCGGTACGGTCCCCAGCGCGGCGAGCGCGGTGACCCCCGGGCCCCGGAACCTGCCCACCGAATAGAGGGCGATGGCGAGTCCCCCGGTGAAGTGCGGGCCCAGCGGGGTGCTCAGGTTCACGGCGCCGTCGAGGCACACCACGGCGGCCAGCACTGCCACGGGATGGCGCCGCCGCAGGAGCAGGCAGAACGAGACGAGGACCACGAAGGCGACGGCGGAGACCTCCAGGGGCCGGCCGCTGTCGGCGGTCCCGAGCGAGTAGCCGAACAGGTCCACGGCGGCGGCCCCGATGGCCACCAGGGCGTCATTGCGGGTCCAGCCGAAGGCTCCCGCCCAGTCGAAGGCGCGGGTCCAGCCGAAGGCTCCCGCCCAGTCGAAGGCGCGGATCCGGCCGAAGGCTCCGGTCGGGGCCGGGGCCGGCAGGGCCGCCGGGCCGTCTCCTCGGTCGACTGCACCCATCGTGGCCGGTCCTCCCTCGGGTCGGAGCTTCGTACGAGGCTTCGTACGGGGTCAAGTCTCCCATCGGGCGCGCCCCTGGCCGCGGGCCCTGGGTCGGAGCCCCGACCAGGACCCAAGTCCTGGTCGGGGGCCTGGCCGGGCCCCTGGCCCGGGTGGCGGATCATCCCCGGTCCCGACGTCGCGGCGCGCGGCCGGTGATGGGCTGGAGAGCAGCCGGGGACCCCCGGTGCCACCCCCGTTACGGAGGCCCCCTTGATCCGCGCCCTGACCGGCTTCGCCACCCGGAGTCCATGGAAGGTCATCGCCCTCTGGGTGGTGTTGGGCCTGGCCCTGAGCGTCCTCGGCCAGGCCCTCGTCTTCCGTGTCACCCAGGCCGACACGGGCGGGTTCCTGCCCGCCTCCTACGATTCGGCGGCCGCGCTGAAGGTCGCGCGGGAGCACTTCGGGGTCGACCCCGACGCCAATCCGCTGACCGTGCTGGTGGCCCGCGCCGACGGGCTGCCGCTGACCGCCGAGGACGAGCGGCGGATCGACGCCGACGCCGCGGAGCTGGCCCGGAGGCGCGTGGCCATGCCCAGGACGAAGGACACGATGCCCTTCACCCGGGACCGCTCCCAGATCCCCGCCGTCTCCCCGGCCATGACGGCTCCCGACCGGACCTTCCGGCTGCTGTCGGTGAAGCTGGACGGAAATCCCACGGACCCCGGGATGCAGGACCTCTACCGGGCCTTCCGGGACCAGACCCGGGCCGAGTTCGAGCGGTCCGGGATGCGGACCGGGTTCACCGGCGGGCTGGCCGACAGCGTGGACACCGTCGACGGCTCGAAGACCCGGTCGATGATCGTGGGCCTCGCCATGGTCGCGGTGATCGTCCTGCTGCACGTGCTGGTGTTCCGCAGCTTCCTGGCCGCGCTGCTGCCGCTGCTCGCGGTCACCGTCATCGGCGGGGCGGCGGCCGGAGTGGTGATCGCCGGAGCGCAGCTCACCGGTATCGCACTCGATCCGTCCACACCACAGTTGATCAGCGTGGTGCTGGTGGGCATCGGGATCGACTACTTCCTCTTCCTGCTGTTCCGCTTCCGCGAGCAGCTGCGCACGCATCCGGGGCAGTCCGGCAGGGCCGCGGCGGCGGAGGTCGCGGGCCGGGTGGGTACGGCCATCACCTCCGCGGCGCTGACCATCGTCGCCGCGTTCTCCACCCTCGGGGTGGCCGCGTTCGGCCAGTTCCGGGTGCTCGGCCCGGCGATCGCCCTGTCCGTCCTGGTGATGCTGTTCGGCAGTCTGACCCTGATGCCGGCCATCCTCGCCGTCAGCGGGCGCAGGATGTTCTGGCCCTCGCGCGGCCTGGACCGCGGCCCCCGCGAGGGGTCGGCCGCTCGGATCGGTGACCGGATCGCCCGGCGGCCGCTGACCCTGGTGCTCGCCTCGGTGGCCCTGCTCGGGGCCCTGTCCGCGGGGCTGCTGGGGATGCGCACGGACTACGGGCAGAGCGGCGGCGGTACGGGAACGGCCGCGGCGGCCACGGCCGCGGAGATCTCCCGGGCGCTGCCGGCCGGGGCTTCGGACCCGACCAGCGTGTTCGTCACGGCCTCCGACGGGGGCACCCTGACCGCCGGGCGGCTCGGCGGGCTCGCCCGGGCGCTGGGCGCGGTTCCCGGGGTGGGCCAGGTGGCCCCGGCGGTACTGAGCGAGGACCGCCGGGCGGCCCGGATCGACCTGTTCCCGACCGTCGGTCCGCACACCCAGGCCGCCCGCGACCTGGTCTCCGGGCCGATCCGCGCAGCGGTGGCCGCCAACCGGCCGGCCGGAACCCGGGCGCACGTCGGGGGCACCGCGGCGGTCTTCGCGGATGTGGCGGTGGCCGTGGACAAGGACCTGAGGGTGGTCTTCCCGGTGGCGGCGGCGCTGATCGCGCTGATCCTGCTCGTGCTGCTGCGCAGCCTGCTCGCTCCGCTGGTGCTGATGGTGGCGGTCGGGCTGGGGTTCACCGCCACGCTGGGTGCCTCGACGCTGCTGTTCCAGCACGTGCTGGACCGGCCGGGCGTGGACTTCTCGCTGCCGCTGGTGCTGTTCCTGTTCGTGGTCGCGCTGGGCACCGACTACAACATCCTGATCACGGACCGGATCAGGGAGGAGATGGAGCGGCCCGGTCCGGCCCGCGGGGCCGTGGCCCGCGCGGTCCGGCACACGGCTCCCGCCGTCGCCACGGCGGGCCTGGTGCTGGCGGTGTCCTTCGGGAGCCTGGCCGCCGGGGAGGGTTCGGCCACGCGGCAGATCGGCTTCGCGACGGGGCTCGGGATCATGCTGTCGGCGTTCGTGCTGTCGATCGTGCTGGTGCCGGCCCTGGCCGCGCTCCTGGGCCGGTCCCTGTGGTGGCCGGTGCGGACCCGGCCGGCCGCCGGGCGGTCCGTGCCGGAGCGGGAGCCCGAGCGGGTGACCGCCGGCTGAGGTACTCCCCCGGCCGTGCGGGAGCCGGTGCGCGAAGGCCCGTAGGAGATCCTTCGCGCACCGGCCCCCTCGCACTCAAGCCAGCTTGGCCACCTCGGGGTGGTCGGTCAGCCAGGCGCGGACGGCCTGCTGCTCCTTGCCCTTGCCGGCTTCCTGGATCTTGGCCTCCAGGCCGGTCAGCTGGGCCTCGGTCAGCTTGAACGAGCGCAGCCACTCGGCGATCTGGGGCTCGTCGGCGGCGAAGCCCTTGCGGGCGATGTTGTGGATGCCGTCGCCCTTGCCCCAGACGCCCTTGGGGTCCGCGAGCTTCGTCAGGCCGTACGTGGAGTACGCCCAGTGCGGGGACCAGAGCACGACCGCGACGGGCTCCTTCTTCTCGTAGGCGCGCCCCAGCTCGGCGAGCATGCCCGGGGTCGATCCGTCGACGACCTTGTACTCGCCGTCGAGGCCGTACTCCGGCAGGACCTTGTCCTTGAGGATGCCCATCGCGCCCGCGCTGGGCTCGATGCCGATGATCCGGCCGTTGAACTGGCCGCCCTTGCCCTTGAGGTCGTCGAGGGTCTTCACGTCCTTCATGTAGGACGGGACGGCCAGCTCGATGGAGGTGGGTCCGTACCAGGAGCCGAGGTCGTCGAGTTTGTTCCCGTACTTCTTCCAGTACTCGGCCTGCGTCACGGGCAGCCAGGAGTCGGTCTGGAAGTCGATCTGGCCGCCCGCGAGCCCGGTGAACAGCGCTCCGAGCTCCAGCTGGCGGGCCTCGACCTGGAAGCCGCGGCGCTCCAGGAGCTCCTTCCACAGGAAGGTGGAGGCGATGCCCTCGTCCCACGGGATGTAGCCGATGCTGACCTTGCGGCCCTTGCCGATGTTCTCCACGCCCGACCCCCCGGAGGCGCTGAGCGAGGACTTCCCGGAGTCCCCGAAGACGCCGAGGCCCCCCGCGACCAGGGACAGCACCACGGCCGAGGCGACGGCGAAGACGGGCTGCGGGCGGTGGCTCCACACCTTGGCGGTGCCGGTGGCGGCGGACCGCGCCTTGGCGAGGGCGCGGCGGCCGAGCGGGGACACCTGGCGGCCGAGCGCACCGGTCATCCGGTCCAGGTACATGGCGAGGATGACGATGGAGATGCCCGCCTCGAAGCCGAGGCCGATGTCCACGCTGCCGATGGCCCGGTAGACGGCGCCGCCGAGCCCGCCCCCGCCGACCATGCCGGCGATGACGACCATGGACAGGCCGAGCATGATGACCTGGTTGATGCCCGCCAGGATGGTGGGCAGGGCCAGCGGGAGCTGGACCCGTACGAGGGTGTCGCGCGGGGTGGTGCCGAACGCGTCGGCGGCTTCGACGAGTTCGGCGTCTACCTGCCGGATGCCGAGCTCGGTCATCCGCACGCCCGGGGCCAGCGAGAAGATGATGGTGGCGATGATGCCGGGCACCACGCCCACCCCGAAGAAGATGATGCCGGGGATGAGGTAGACCATGGCCGGCATGGTCTGCATGAAGTCCAGGACGGGCTTCAGGACGGCGCTGACCCGGTCGGAGCGCGAGGCCCAGATGCCCAGCGGGATCGCGAAGAGCAGCGTGACGAAGGTGGCGACCAGGACCAGCGCGAGCGTGGACATGGCCTCGGGCCACAGGCCGACGGAGTCGACGAGCGCGAAGCCCACGAAGGCGAGCAGCGCGGCGAGCAGTCCGCGCAGCCACCACGCCCCGACGGCGAGGATGCCGGCCAGGAGCAGCGGGGCGGGCGCTGACAGGACGGCTTCGATGCCGTCGTAGAGCCCGGTGACGACCGTGCTGATCGCGTCGAACAGCCAGGACAAGTGGCTCTGGAGGAAGTCGACGGAGCTGTCGACCCAGGCGCCGAGGTTGATGCGGGGCATCAGGCGGCCGCCTCTTCGCAGTGCAGCGCGGCGCGGCGCTCGTCGCCGATGAAGGCGACCAGGCGGCCCTGCGGGACGGTGCCGACGACGGCGCCGTCCGCGCCGGTGACGGCGACGGCGTGCGGCACGCGGGCGCTGACGGCGCACAGGTCGGCGAGCGGGGTGCCGGCGGTGACGGTCGGGCAGCCGCAATGCGCGCGTCCCGCGGCGGGGTCCGTCATGACGGCCTCGGCCGTCAGCACGCGCGAGCGGTCCACGTCCTGGATGAAGGAGGCTACGTAGTCGTCGGCGGGGCGGACGAGGATGTCCTCGGCCGTGCCCTGCTGGACGATGCGTCCGTCGCGCATGACGGCGATGGAATCGCCCAGCCGCATGGCCTCGTTGAGGTCGTGGGTGATGAACACGATGGTTTTGCCGAGGCGTTGCTGGAGCTCCAGCAGCTGGTCCTGCATGTCGCGGCGGATCAGCGGGTCGAGTGCGCTGAACGATTCGTCCATCAGCAGCAGTTCGGCGTCGGTGGCCAGCGCGCGGGCCAGGCCCACGCGCTGCTGCATGCCGCCGGAGAGCTCGTCGGGCCAGGACTTCTCCCAGCCGCCGAGCCCGCACAGGGCCAGCGCTTCGGCCGCCCGTCGTTCGCGCTCGGCCCGGGGGACACCCTGGACCTCCAGGCCGTAGCCGGCGTTCTCCAGGACACTGCGGTGCGGGAACAGCGCGAAGTGCTGGAAGACCATGCTGATCTTGGTGGACCGGACCCGGCGCAGTTCGCTCGCGGACAGCGCGGTGAGGTCTTCGCCGTCGAAGAGGATGCGTCCCGCGGAGGGCTCCAGCAGTCCGTTGAGCATGCGGAGCAGTGTGGACTTGCCCGATCCCGACAGACCCATGACGACGAAGATCTGGCCGGGCTCGACGCGGAACGAGGCGTCGATCACCGCGGCGGTGGTTCCCTCGGCGCGCAGCGCTTCGCGGTCGGTGGCGCCGCTTTCGAGTGCGCGGACCGCCTTGGCGACGGCCGCTCCGTTGTCGGGTCCTTGGCCGAACACCTTGAACACGTGCTCGGCTATGAGCGTGGACACATACACCTCACGGGTAGTACCGGGAACGGCCCACCGGCGTACGTGCGGCCGGCGGGCCGTGGAGCGGGACGGGATCCACCCGTCGCCCGCGCCCCGGCCGGTATCGGCCGGCGGACGGGTCCGCTCCAGCAGCGCTACTGCCCCGCCTTAACCCCTGCAAACGGTGAAGTGAGTCATGTCACCTACGGTACGTCGCCCCCCGCACCCTCGGCTGCGCCCTCCGCATCGGGTTCCACTTGCTGCGGGGCCACGGCTTCGGGCCGCTCCGGGGCGTCGAGCATGGAGGCCCGCAGGTGCGCGAGCACCCGGGTCAGGAGGCGCGAGACTTGCATCTGCGAGATGCCGAGGGCGGCTCCGATCTGGGCCTGGGTGAGCTCCTCGCCGAAGCGCATGGAGAGCATCCGGCGCTCGCGGTCGGTGAGCCGTTCCAGCAGCGGTGCCAGGGTCTGGATGTCCTCGACGCGCTCCAGCGCCGGCTCCTCGGCCCCCATGGTCTCGGCGAGGGTGTTGCCTTCGGTGCGGCCGTCGCCGCGATCGGCCTGCGGAGCGTCGAGGGAGCCGCTGGTGTGGCCGTTGGCGGCGACGATGCCCTCGATGATCTCCTCCTCGGTGAGGGAGAGGTGCGCGGCGAGGTCCGCGACGGTCGGCGGCCGGTCGAGGACGGCGGTCAGGTCCTCCTTGGCCTTCGCCAGGTCGATGCGCAGCTCCTGGAGGCGGCGCGGGACCCGTACGGCCCAGGTGGTGTCCCGGAAGTGCCGCTTGATCTCGCCGCTGATGTACGGCATGGCGAGGGAGGAGAACTCGACCTCGCGGGCCGGGTCGAACCGGTCGATGGCCTTGATCAGGCCGATGGTGCCGACCTGGAGGAGGTCTTCGAGGTCGCCGCCGTCGCCGCGGCCGCGGAAGGGGCGGACCGCGAACTGGACGAGCGAGGCGTTCATCTCCACGAGCGTGTCGCGCACGTAGCGGTGCTCGGGGGTGCCTTCGTCGAGTTCCCGCAGGCGCCGGAAGAAGAGTCTCGACAGCTCGCGCGCGTCCGCGGGGGCCACCTCGCGGGGCCCTTCGATCCGTGGCAGGGGGATCGCGGCGGCGGGTCCGGTTTCGCGTCCGGCGGTATGGGAGAACGGGGCGGGCATCGGCACGGGGTCGCTCCTTGGGCTGGTCGGCTTGCGGCGCGTGACCTTGATGGTCGTCCACCCTAGCCGGTTCCGCATTCCCTTCCCCAGTCCTCGGGCACCCATTCCAACCAGCCGGGTCCGGGCCGGATTTGCGGTGGGGCCCCGTTTCGGTTGCACATCGGCCGTACGGCCCAGAACGCGTCGTCCTTCCGGTCAGGAGCCCCCGACTGCGCCCTTGTGGACCCGGTCCGGCGTCCACGACCGTGGGCGGATGACTTCCAGACCGCACTTACGGAACTCGACGAACCCAAGGAACGTACGCGGCTTCGCGCTCGCCCTCTCCGCCGCGCTCGCGCTCATCGCCCCGGGCGCCGCCTCCGCGGCCGCGGCGACCGCTCCGGCCGAGGGACTCGTCCACTACGCCGGCGCGCGGGACTCCGTCCCCGGCAGCTACCTCGTGGTCCTCGACCCGGCCCGCGCAAGTGCCCGTACGGCGAACGGCCGGTCCGTCGTCGAACGGTTCGGCGGCACGATCGGCCGGACCTACGGCTCCGCGCTCAACGGCTTCTCCGCCCGGATGTCGCAGCGCCAGGCCCGGCGGCTCGCCGCCGACCCGGCCGTCGTCGAGGTCGCGCAGAACCGGAAGCTGAGGCTCGACGCCACTCAGCCGAGCCCTCCCTCGTGGGGTGTGGACCGCATCGACCAGCGGCGGCTGCCGCTGGACGGCGGCTACACCTACCCGGACACGGCCGGCCAGGGCGTGACCGCGTACGTCATCGACACCGGCATCAACATCAGCCACCAGGACTTCGGCGGGCGCGCCTCGTACGGCTACGACGCCATCGACGACGACACCGAGGCCGATGACATGCACGGGCACGGCACGCACGTCGCCGGGACCCTCGTCGGCACCGCCTTCGGGGTGGCCAAGCAGGCGAAGGTGGTGGCCGTGCGGGTGCTCGACCGGAACGGCGAGGGCACCACGGAGCAGGTGGTCGCCGGGATCGACTGGGTGACCCGCAACGCGGTGAAGCCGGCCGTCGCGAACATGAGCCTGGGCGGCGACCCCGACGACGTGCTCGACGCGGCCGTCCGGGGCTCCATCGCCTCGGGCATCACCTACGCGGTCGCGGCGGGGAACCAGAACCTCGACGCCTCCCAGCACTCCCCCGCCCGGGTCGCTCAGGCGATCACGGTCGGCGCGGTCAACGACCACGACGCGCGGTCCTCCTACTCCAACTTCGGCCCGCTGGTGGACCTGTTCGCCCCCGGCGACCACATCACCTCGGCGGTCTTCTGGGGTGACGACTGGAGCACGGTCATGTCCGGCACTTCGATGGCCACCCCGCACGTGGCGGGCGCGGCCGCGCTGTACCTGGCCGGCCACCGCACCGCCACCCCGGCTCAGGTGGCGAGCGCGCTGACCTCCTCGGCCACCACCGGGGCGGTGCTGGGCGCGGGGCCCGGCTCCCCCGACCGCTCCCTGTACGTGGGCGGCGCGCCGAACCGGGTGCCCGGCAAGCGCTTCGAGAGCACCACGGACTACCCGGTCGGGGACCTGGAGACCATCGAGTCCCCGATCACGGTCAGCGGCGTCCCGGGCCGGGCACCCGCCCAGCTCGGCGTGGAGCTCTACACGAAGCACCCGGACTCGGGAACCCTGCGGGTGGACCTGGTCGCGCCCGACGGGACGGTGTACCCGGTCAAGGACGAGTACACGGACTGGGGCGAGAGCGATCTCGTCGCGCTGTACGGGGTGGACGCCTCCTCGGAGACGGCCAACGGCGCATGGAAACTGCGCGTGTTCGACGCGTTCGCCGGCAACACCGGCTACCTCGACGGGTGGGCGCTGCGGTTCTGATGCCTCCGGCACCTCTCGTGCCGGCGCGGGGGCGCGGCCGCTGTCCGGGCCCCCGGCCCGGCCCGCAGTCCGGTGCGGTGGTCCATGGTGAAGCGGCCGGGCTGGACGGTGACCGAGTCGCCCCGGCCAAGATCACCCAGGAACTGACCGCCGACGAGGCCTCGTTCGCGATGCGCCAGGCCTCCGGCCACTGGTCGAGCCGGATCCTGGAGCACTCCACCCTCCAGGCGGGCACCCGCATCGGCCACCACCCCGGGATCCCGCCGGGTGACCTGGGCCGGCGGGCGGTCATCACCCCAACCCACCACCGGGGACGTCCACACCGGCCCGTGAGGGCAGCCGCTCCGGTCTACGTCACCCGGAAGCCGACCGCGGTGTGTGACCGGTCGAAGGTCAGCCGGTCCCAGGTGGGAAAGGCGAGATCGGTGACGGCGAGCAGCCGGCCGGAGGCCTCGTGCAGGGTGCGGCGTACGGAGAGGCCGCCGGCCGGGGTGGCCGCATGGGGGAAGGTGGTGCGGGTCATGGTGATGGTCTCGGCGACCCGGCCGCTCCGCGCGGCGCGCTCCAGCCAGAGGTGCAGGGACCGCAGGTCCTCGTCCCGGACTCCGGCCGCCGCACGGTCGCGGTAGCGGCTCAGCTCGGGGGCCTCGGCGACGGCGCGCGGGCAGAGGTACGTCACCGCGTGCCGCCGCGTCTGCCCCGCCGGGCCGGTTTCACGCTGGTGGTGGACCAGGGTCCGCTCCCCGCCGCGCATGCCGAGCTGCTCGGCGAGGGTGGGTGCCAGGGTGACGAGGGTGAGCCAGCTCTGCGTGACCCCCTGCGGCGACCCGTGCGCGGATCCCTGCACGGATCCCTGGACCGCTCCCTGCGGAGAGGCAGCGGCCTGCGACGGCGGCGCCGGAAGGGCCGGCCGGGTGCCGCGGCGGCCGGTGACGACGAGGCCGTCCTCGCGAAGGTGCTGGAGGGCGGCCCGAATGGTCTGCCGGTTGACCTCGTACCGGACGGCCAGGCTGCGCTCCGAGGGCAGTTTGGCGCCGGGGGTGTGAGCGGTGCGGTCGATCTCGCGCCGCAACGCTGCGGCGATCCGCTGGTACTTGGGCATGGCGGCCGGGCCGCCGCCCCGCGAAGGGGAGGGCATGGCTTCTCCTCTGACGGGTGGTCAAGGACTGCGCGGTCTGCCCGGCCAACCTAGCATTGGTCTATACCTTTACGTGAGGGGTCCCCCGCAGCCGTTCCCCGATTGGCCGGAACCCCACCCCCCGCTTCGCCGCCGCTCAGCAGTGCAGCGGGTTGGGAAGCGGCAGGTAGCGGGCGTCCGCGCCGTCGGCCCGGGTCCAGCGCAGCAGCAGGTTGGTCTTGGCCGGGAGGCTCGGGGCGGCCAGCAACGCGGCGACCTCGGGCAGGCCGTGGGCGGCGTCGAAGCTCAGGAACTCCTCGCGGGCCGCGGGCCACAGGGTCCCGGCCACCTCCGGATGGCACTCCGCGAGGGCCCCCGCGATCTCGGTCAGATGGTTGACCACCAGGCAGTAGACGAGCCGCTGCCAGGCGGCGGCACGCTCCGGATCCGGCAGCAGCTTCACGCCTTCCGCGTCCCGGAAGAGGGCCTGGGCCGGCATCCCCTCGGCGTCGACGGCGACCAGGGTGTTCTGGAGGTGGGCCTCCAGGACGATGCCGTGCCGGGCGAACAGGTGCAGCACGGGCGGCACCACCTGGCGCAGGTACGCCCGCCACCACCCGGCCGGGTCGGCGGCGGCCGCGAGCGGGCTGCCCGGGTAGCCCTCCGCCAGCGCGGCGGCCAGCAGGGGCGTGAGCCCGGGCTCCGCGTGCGCCCGCAGGCCGTCGCGGACCAGCACCGCGAGCTCCTCGAAGGCGAACGCGGCCGTGCGGTAGCCCCGGTCGGGGAGCCAGGCCGCGCTCGATCCGGTCGCGCGCAGCTCCGCGAAACCCGCCTCGACCGCCGCGTCCGTGCGGCGGAGCTTGAGCAGGTCGTGCCGCCACAGCCGGCGCACGTCGTTGGTGATGCGCACGTCGAGGCTGAACTTCACGAAGAGGTCGCCGTCGGGGACATCGACACCCGGAGCCCCCGGGCGGGCGTCCGGCGAACCGGCGTCCGGGCCGGCGCCGCCGGGCACGTACAGGGTCCGGATCGAGGCGGTCGGCCAGACCGGCAGCGGGCCGGTCCCCAGCCGCAGCAGCCGCCCGTCCTCGAAGGCCTCGCGCACCGCCGGTCGGGATCCGACCAGGTCGAGCTGCCAGGGGTGGGCGGGCAGCAGCCGGTAACCGGCGGGCGGGCGCGGCCCGCCCCGGGCCGCCGCCAGCGAGTCGATCGCGGCGGCCGCCCGCGGCCCGCCCTCCTCCACCACCTGGTCCTCGCGCAGCCCGAGGAAGACCAGCGGGAACCGGGCGTGCGCCTCCGGGGCGTACGGGAGCCAGCTCGTGGCCGGTGCGCCGCCCCGGGCCTTGGGCGCGGGGTGGTGCGGATGCCCCATGACCAGGGCCTGCTCGGAGCGGACGTACGGGTCCGCGGGCGGCTCGGCCGCAGCGCGGGCGGCCAGCAGCACGGCCACGGTCTCGCGACTGTCGGCGATCTCCACCGGCAGCTCGTCGTTGGAGACACCGGTGTACTGGCGCAGTTCGTCGGAGACGAGCTTGACCAGTTCGGTGTGGCTGAGCGGATGCCAACCGCCCGCGGTGCGCAGTTCGGGGTGTCCGGGCCGCCGCCCGGCGCGCACGCGCAGCAGCCTGCCGCTGCCGAGCAGCCGGTACGAGCCGTCTCCGGCGGCCTCGGCCGCCTCCCTGAGCAGGCAGTTCAGCAGCGGGGCGGCAGCGTACGCGTCGGCGGCGGCGCTGTCGGCGGCGTTGAGGTCCACTGATTCCATTCGGTCCATCCGGTGCGCCGGAGGTTCGCGGGACGTACCACCGGCCGTGATCTTCAGTATCCGCGATGATGAACTGATCATCACCGAACCCGTTCTCCGTTCACCCGTGAGAGGAACAAGGCCCTGGCCTCCAGCATGTACCTCCCCGCCACCCCGGCCGAAGAGGCCGTCGCCGCCGAACTGGCCGAACCGGCCGGACCGGACGCGCCCGCACGCGTACGCCCCGCCCTCGGGCCCGGCTACGCCGCCGCGCTCCCCGGCGCGCGCGCCGCCGTGCTGACCCGGCTGTGGCGGGCGCTCGCCTGCGAGCCGCTGCCCTGGGTGGAGTTCCGCGAGCGGGGCTCCGGCGGGCTCTCGCTCCGGCTCGCCTCGGGCGCCCGGCTGGAGGGCCCGCCGGCGGACCCGTACGCCACCGCGCCCTACGTCACCGAGCTGCTGCTCGACGGCCGCCCGTACCGGCAGGCCGCCCGGCTGGTGGCGGCGCTCGGGCTGGCGCACGGGGAGGGCTTCGCCGCCGAACTCGACGACAGCACGGCCTCCCTCGCCCTGTCCCGGGCCGGGCAGCCTGCCGGGGCCGGGCCGGGGCCGTCGGCCGCCTGGGAGTGGGAGCAGCGGGTGGTGGACGGGCACCCGTACCACCCCAACTGCCGCTCCCGGCCCGGCTTCACTGTGGCCGAGCAGCTGGCATACGCGCCCGAGCACCGGCCGGTGGTCACGCTCGGGCTGGCCCCCGTACCGGCCGGGGAGTGCCTGGTCGCCGGTGACTGGCCGTCGCAGTGGCGGGAGGCCGGGCGGATCCTCGTACCGGTCCACCCCTGGCAGGCCGAGCACGTCCTGAAGCAGGGGACGGGCCCGTCGGAGATCCGGCCGGGGCCGGCCGCGCACCCGCTGATGGCCCTGCGCACCCTGGCCCCCGCCGACGGCGGCCCGCACGTGAAGACGGCGCTCAGCGCCCGGCTCACCTCCTCCGTGCGCGACATCTCCGTCTACTCCGTCGAGACGGCCGCCGTGCTCTCCGCCTTCGCGCAGAGCCTGTCCGAACGCCTCGACGGCCGCCTCCACATCACGCGCACCCTGGGCGCCGTCACCGCGCACACCCCCGACCTGGCCGCCGTGCTCCGCGAGCCGCCCGAGGTGTACGCGGACGCCGGCGCGGGCGAGCGCGTCCTGCCCGTCGCCGCGCTGGCGCTGACCCCGTACGCGCGTTCCGCGCCCTGGCGGGCCGGTTTCGCCCGCCTCGCGCTGTCCGTGTGCCTGCGGGTCCTGGACCTCGGGGTGGCCCTGGAGGCCCACGGCCAGAACCTCCTGGTCGTCCTCGCGGCGGACGGCACCCCGCTGCGGCTGGTCTACCGCGACCTCGCAGACATCCGGATCAGCCCGGCCCGGCTCGCCCGCCACGGGCTGCCGGTGCCCGCCCTGTCCGGCCGGCTGATCACCGACGACGAAACCGTCCTGCGCCGCAAGCTCTTCGGTTCCCTGGTGGCCGGGGCCCTCGGCTCCACGGCCGGTTCGGCCGGGTCCCTCGGCGCCGATCTCGCGGCGGCGGCGCCCGGCCTCCCACCCACCGCCGACACCCGGGCGCTGCTGACCGGGCCGCTTCCGACCAAGGCGCTGACCCTGATGCGCCTCAGCCCCGGCATCCCGGGCGACCAGTGGGCCGACCTGGACAATCCGCTGAACAGGGGCTGAGTTAAGAGCGGGGTCGGGCTAGTGTCCGGGAGCATGGCACCGACTTCGCACTTGAACGCCGTACGGGCGTCCTACGACACCGTGGCCGCCGACTACGCCCGGCTGCTGAGCGCCGAGCTGGCGGGCAAGCCGCTGGACCGGGCGATGCTGGCCGCCTTCGCGGAGTACGTGCGCGGAGACGATCCGCACGGCGGCCGGGCGGTCGCGGACCTCGGCTGCGGGCCGGGCCGGGTGACGGCGCACCTCGACGGTCTGGGCGTACGGGCCTTCGGCGTCGACCTGTCCCCCGCGATGGTGGCGGTGGCCCGCCGGACGTATCCGGGGCTGCGGTTCGAGGTCGGCTCGATGGCCGCGCTGGACATCGCGGACGGGGTGCTGGGCGGGGTCCTGGCCTGGTACTCCACGGTCCATACCCCGCCCTGCGAACTGGCTCCGCTGTTCGCGGAGTTCGCGCGGGTGCTGGCCCCGGGCGGGTACGCGCTGATCGCGTTCAAGGCGGGCGAGCGGCAGAGACGGCTGGAACACGCGTACGGACATCCGGTCGAGCTGGACGTCTACGAGAGCCGGCCCGATCACATCGCCGCGCTGCTGGCCGAAGCCGGTCTGGTCGAGGCGTCCCGGCTGGTCCGGGAAGCGGACGCCCACGAGAAGTCCCCGCAGGGCTTCCTGATGGCCCGCAAACCCGCCTGACGCCGCCGGGACCCGCCCCGGCCCTCCGGGCCACCGGTCCCACCGGGCTCACGGGCCTCCCGGGAGGCCCGGGGGATGGGCCGTTCGGGCGGCAACTCGGCCCCGGCGGGCCCGCCTTCGCCCCGAACGGGCGCGGCGGTGGCAGGAAGGAGGGATGAGCCTCCACCGCCGCCGGGTCCTCGCGGGTGCCGCCGCCGGAATACTCGCCTCCCTCGGCGCGACGACCCGCCGCGCGGGACCGGATTTCGGGGCGCTGGCCCGCGCCCTCGACGGCCGGGTGGTCACGGCGGCCGACGGGGACTACGCCGAGGCCCGCCGGCTCTTCCAGCCCCGCTACGACACGGTCCGGCCGGGCGCGGTGGCCTATCCCGCGCACCCCGGAGACGTGGCCGCCTGCCTGGACTTCGCCCGGAGTTCGGCCGTCCCGGTCGTGCCGCGCGGCGGCGGGCACCACTACGCCGGCTGGTCCACCGTCGAAGCCGGGCTCGTCATCGACCTCGGCGCCATGGCGGAGGTGTCCGTGGCCTCCGCGGCCGAGGTGCGGATCGGCGCGGGCGCCCGGCTCGGGGAGGTGAACGCCGCCCTCGCCGGGCGAGGCCTGGCCGTCCCGACCGGGCTGTGCCCCTCCGTCGGCATCGCCGGGCTCACCCTCGGCGGCGGGCTGGGCCTGGGCTCCCGGTCCTACGGGGCCGCCTGCGACCAGCTCACCGGCGCGACCGTGGTGACCCCCGACGGGGCCGTCCGCCAGGTCGACGCGGACCGCGACCCCGACCTGTTCTGGGCCCTGCGCGGCGGCGGGGGCGGCAACTTCGGGGTGGTCACCGGCTTCCGCTTCCACCCCCACCCGGTCGCCGACTGCGCCTTCGCCGAGCTGCACTGGTCCCCCGCCGACTCGTCCGCCGTCCTGCGCGGCTGGCAGCGCTGGCTGGAGGCGCTCCCGGATCCGTTCTGGAGCCAGGTGGAGTTCACCGTCGACGGCGGCCCGGTCGGCGCCCCGGCCCTACGGGTGCTCTGCCTGGACGGCGGGCGCGGCGAGCTGGACCGCCAGCTGGCCCGGCTCTCCAGCCTGGTGGGGCGCGGGCCCCGGGACGACTGGAGGGTCGTGCGGAGCTACGGGGACACGGTCCTGGCCATGTCGGGCTGCCTCGATCGGAGCCCCGCCGAATGCCGGCTCCCCGGCGCCCTGCCCGGCCACGATCCGCAGGGCCGGCTGGGCCGCGATTCGTATGCCGCCCGCTCCGACTTCTGGGCCCCGGGCGCGCTGACCGGGCCCGCCGCCGAGGCGGTGCTGGCCGCCCTCCGGCGCTATGCCGCGAGCGTGCCGGGCGGCGGGTTCGGGGTGGTGCAGTTCGACGGGGTCTGCGGCGGCGCCCTCAACCGGCTCCCGGTGGGGGCCACCGCCTTCGCGCACCGCACCGCCGGGTTCCTCGCCCAGTACCTCGTCTACTGGCCCGGCCCGGCGCCGGCCGCCGACATCGCCCGGCACCAGGACTGGCTCGACGGGCTCTGGCGCGATCTGCGCCCCTGGGCGAGCGGAGCCGCGTACCAGAACTACGCCGACCCGAAACTGACCGGTTGGCGCGAGGCGTACCACGGGCCGAACCTGGCCCGCCTCGAAGAGGTCCGGCGCAGGTACGACCCGGACCGGCTGTTCCGCTTCCCGCAGGCGATCTGATACTCCCCATCCTCAAGAAGGAGACGGACATGCGACGTACGTTGACGGTGGCGGCGACGACGGCCGCCCTGCTGCTGCCGGGCGGGCCGCTGCCCGTGGCCGAGGCCGGGAACGCCCCGCCGCCCTCGGGGCGGTGGTCCGCCCTGGAGGCGGAGTCCTTCTGGACCCCCGACCGGATGGCGTCCGCGGTGCCGATCAGCCGCGGCGGCGCCCCGGCGGCGGGGGACGGCACCGGCCAGGACTTCGACGGCATTCCGGTCGTCGGCCGGATGTTCGTCATGAAGGGCGGCGGCGCGTACTTCTGCACGGCGAGCGTGGTCGCCTCCCCCGGCCGCGATCTGGTGCTCAGCGCGGCCCACTGCCTCCTCGGGACGGACGCCCGCCAGGTGGCCTTCGTACCGCAGTACACGGCCGGGAACCCGCAGCCCTACGGGATGTTCCCGATCCTGCGCGATGCGGGCGGCCGGTCCAAGGTGTGGATCGATCCGCGCTACCAGGAGCTCGGCGCCGACCAGGGCGCCGCCCTCGACGTGGCCTTCGCGCAGGTCGGCCCGGACGCCGACGGGTTCCCGGTGGAGGACGTGGTGGGCGGCAACCGCCTGGTCACCGGCGCCGGGTTCACGCACCCGAAGGTCTCGCTGATCGGCTATCCGGCCTCCGCCGCCCGGCCGCGGCTGTGCGTGAACCGGACCACGAAGTTCACCAGCACCGATCCGGGGATCCCGGGGGACTTCCTGCGGATCGACTGCACCGGCTACCCGGGCGGGACCAGCGGAGGCCCGTTCCTGACCGCGTACGACGAGCGGACCGAGACGGGCAGTGTGGTCGGGGTGATCGGCGGCTGGAAGACGGGCGGGGACACCCCCGACACCTCCTACAGCTCGTACTTCGGCCCCGAGATCAGGAAGTTGTACGAGACGGCTCTTGCCGGGGCGCGGGTGGCGTGAGCACCCGTACCCAGCGGGTGCGACGCGGGTTCCCCACGGTCCGCGGCGTCGCCGGCAGCCCGTCGGCGGTCAGCGGGTCGGGGGGCGCGAGGCCGAGCTGACGGCGCAGGTCCGCGAGCGCGGTGTGGACCGGGGCGAGGATGACCTCGGCGCGCGGGTGGGCGTACGCGAGGGCGTGCGCGGCCGTCTCGATGGCCTCGGCGGCGTCCTCGACCGCCGTCCGGCTCCATCCGCCGGGCGCGGCGTGCCTCCACGGCGCGAGGGTGTCGTACAGATGGCAGGCGGCGTCCGCCACGGCGTCGGCCTGTTCCCCGACCCCGGGCGCCGCGATGGTCGGCAGCTCCATACCGGGTCAACGAGCGGGGCCCGCCGGGGGAACGAGCGCTCTCCCGGCGGCTTCAGGCGACCACGGCCTGCAGCCAGAGCGGCAGCAGCAGGAGGGACACCACCGAACTCTTGATCACGACGGAGGCGGAGAGGTCCACGCCGACCTCGTAGCGCTGGGCGAAGATGAACAGGTTCTGCGGGGTCGGCATCGCGGCGATCATCACGAGGTACGTGAGCCACTCGCCCCTGACTCCGAACAGCACCCCGCACACCGCCCAGGCCAGCAGCGGGAAGGCGAGGCATTTGAAGCCGATGAGCGCCAGTTCCTCGCGGGTGGTGCCCCGGATGTCGAGGCCCATGCCGCCGAGGTGGAGCCCGAGGGCGAAGAGGGCCACCGGGGAGGCGCTGTCACCGACGAACGCGGCCCCGTCCAGGACCACCTTGGGGACGTGCACGGACAGCAGGTTCAGCAGGATCCCCGCGTTGCAGGAGAGCACCACCGGGGTGACGAGCGAGGCACCGACGGCGCGGGTGAGCTTCTGCGCGGGGCTGCCCGCGCCCGGACCCGTACGGCCCAGTTCCATGATGGAGATGACGACGAGGGACAGGACGCAGACCTGGAAGAGCAGGACCGGGAAGATCGGCGCCGCCGTCCCGAAGAAGGTGATGAAGACGGGGACCGCGAAGTAGGCGGTGTTGACCTGGACCCCGGCCATCACCCGCAGCGCCACGTCGCGGGGCTCCCGGATCCCGGCCAGGGCCGCGGCGGCGGCGACCAGGACGACGGCGAGGGCGGCGGCGGCCGCGTAGCCGCCGATGGCCCGCCAGTCGAAGAGGGCGGAGAGGTCCGCGGCGTAGATGTTGCCGAAGAGGTAGCACGGGACGGCGAAGAGGAAGGCGTAGTCGGCGAAGACCTTGGAGGCCTCCGCGGGAACCACCTTGCGGCGTGCCAGCAGCACTCCGGCGCCGAAGGCCAGTACCACCGGCATCAGCTTCTCCAGCGCCGCCGCCCCGCCCATGTGAACCGCTCCCCCGTGATCGACGACCGCCCCGCACCCTACCCGTACCGTCCGTTCGGTCGGCCGGCCGGCCCGTAGGGTGGTCCGATCATGAGCAAGACGCTGAGGAAGACCCCCCGGTCGAAGGCCCGTACCTCCGCTTCCGGCGCGCGGCCGCCGCGCGCGCCGTCCCAGCTGTCGGTGGCGCTGCGGACGCCCGCCAGGGCCGCCGAGCCGCTGTTCGCGCAGGCCCCGAAGGCCTGGCAGCGGCTGCTGCCGTACGCCGTGACCGCCGTGTGCGTGATGACGCTGCTGCCGGTGACGATCGTGGTGCTGACCAACGACTACAAGGCGGGCGGCGGCTGGGCCGGTGCGCTGGGCGTGGCCCAGACGGTGCCGCTGCTCCTCGCCGTGACCCGGCCGCTGCCCGCGTGGGGCATGGTGCTGCTCGCGGACACCGTCGGGGCCGTGGTCCTGACCCAGGCCGACCAGGTCGCCCGGCACGCCTGGCCGTGGACCCCGATGGTGATCGTCGGCTACCTGGTGCTGATGGCCTGTCTGGGGCTGCGCGAGTCCATCCGGACCCTGGTCGGGGTGTGGCTGGTGACCGGGGTGACCGGGGTGGTGCTGGGCTTCTTCCAGCCCGCCGGGGTGATCAACACCGTGGCCCTGCTGTTCGTACTCGGCGGGGTGGTGCTCGCGCTGACGGGGGCGCTGCGCGGGCTCGGGGACGCCCGGTACAAGATCGCCGAACAGGAGGGCATCAGCGAGGCCGAACGGGCCCGCCGCACGCTCCTGGAGGAACGGGCCCGGATCGCGCGGGAGCTGCACGACGTGGTGGCCCACCACATGTCGGTGATCACGGTGCAGGCGGACTCGGCGCCGTACCGGCTGCCGGGCATGGACCGGCCGGTCCAGGAGGAGTTCGCCGCTATCGCGGCGAGCGCGCGGGAATCGCTCGGCGAGATGCGGCGGCTGCTCACGGTGCTGCGCGGGGACGAGGCGAAGGGCGGCGACCTGGCCCCGCAGCCGGGCCTCGGGAAGCTGCAGCAGCTGGTGGAGGCGACCGTACGGGCCGGGCAGCCCGTGGAGTTGGCGCTGGCGGCGGGCGCCGCCGGAGCGGCGCCGCCGGCCGTGGACCTGTCGGCGTACCGGATCGTGCAGGAGGCCCTGGCCAACGTGGTGCGGCACGCACCGGGGGCGCCGACCCGGGTGTCGGTGACCTTCGACGCCCAGGAGGTGCTCGTGCTCGTGGTCAACGGCCCCGCGCGGGACGCCGTGGTGGCGCTGGAGACCTCGGGCACGGGGCACGGTCTGGTGGGAATGCGGGAGCGCGTACGGTTGACGGGTGGGACGCTGGACACCGGCCCGCTGCCCGACGGCGGCTTCCGGGTCGCTGCCCGCCTGCCCCTTTCCTCCGTGAACACGTCTGACGAGGACGCCAGTTGACCATCCGCGTGATCATCGTCGACGACCAGGCCATGGTGCGGGCGGGGTTCGCCGCGCTGTTGTCGGCGCAGCCCGACATCGACGTGGTGGGCGAGGCCCCGGACGGGCGCCAGGGCGTCCAGGTCTCCCGCACCGTCCACCCCGACGTGGTGCTGATGGACGTGCGGATGCCGGAGATGGACGGGCTGAGCGCGGCCCGCGAGCTCCTCGATCCCCCGCCGGGGGTGGTGCACCGGCCCAAGGTGCTGATGCTGACCACCTTCGACATCGACGACTACGTGTACGAGGCGCTGCGCGCCGGAGCCTCCGGGTTCCTGCTGAAGGACGCCCCGCCGGCCGATCTGATCGCGGCGGTCCGGGTGGTCGCCTCGGGCGAGGCGCTGCTGGCCCCGTCGGTGACCCGGCGGCTGATCGCGGACTTCGTCGAGCGGCGGCCGACGCCGCGCAGGAATCCGGCGCTGCGGCTGAACGGGCTGACCCCGCGTGAGACCGAGGTACTGGAGCTCATCGCGCGCGGGCTGTCGAACCAGGAGATCGCCGGCCACCTGGTGCTCGCCGAGCAGACGGTCAAGACCCACATCGGGCGGGTGCTGGGCAAGCTGGACCTCCGGGACCGGGCCCAGGCCGTGATCTTCGCGTACGAGGCCGGGCTGGTGCGGCCGGGCGACACGAAGGGCTAGACACCGGGGAGCGCACGACACCCCCTAGGGGCTTTCCCCTCCTCCACCCCCTACCGGGGTATGACATCCGACTTGGCTCCACGGTCCGACGCCCGCGCGGGTACCTCTTTCTTACCTTCCTCCTCGTCACGAGGAGAGGAGAAGGGGCATGCGCCGCTTCGCAAGGACACTGGTCACGGCCGCGCTGGCGGCGGCCGTCGTCGCGGGGACCGCGGGCTGGGCCGCCGCCGACACCCAGACCGCCGTCACCGGGCCGCCGCCGGGCAGCACCGCCTGGCGGGCCGACTCGGTGTCCGGGCGTCCGCTGCCCGATCCGGCCCGGACCCCGCCGCGCGAGGTCGCCCGGTTCTTCGCCGGGCTGGACGACGCGCGGGCCCGAGGCCTCGTACGGTCCCACCCGCTGGTGGTGGGCAATCTGGACGGGGCTCCGCTCCCGCTCAGGTACGAGGCCAACCGGCTGGCCGTCCTCGCGACGGGCGAGGCCCGCTTCGCCTCCCTCGCGGCGCCCGGCCGGCAGATCCTGGCCTTCGACCCGCGCGGGCGGGGCCAGGTCGCAGAGGTGTTCGGGGACCTGGGCCCCGGGCGGGCCGCGCACGTCTCGGTGATCGTGCCGGGCTCGGACAACGACGCCGCCGGCCACGACCGCGGGCGAGCCCCGTACACGGGACCGGCCGGGATGGCCCGCGCACTGCGGGCCGCGGCCGGGGAAACGACCGCCGTCATCGCGTGGACCGGCTACACCACCCCCGTCGGGGTGGGGCTGGACGCGGCCGGGGACCGGCTCGCCGCGGCGGGCGCGGTCCGGCTCGCCCGCCTCACCGAGGGGCTCGACGCGGTCGGGGCCCCCGACCCGGTGCTGTTCTGCCACAGCTACGGCTCGGTGGTCTGCGGGCTGGCGGCCCGGCACACGGACGCCACCGACATCGTCGCCTTCGGCTCCCCCGGGATGCGGGCCGGGACCGTGGCGGACCTGCACACCAGTGCCCGGGTGTGGGCGGCGCGCGGCCCCTCCGACTGGATCTCCAACGTGCCGAACGTGGAGTTCGCGGGGCTGGGCCACGGAGCCGATCCCACCTCGGCGGCGTTCGGCGCCCGGCGGATCCCCGCGGCCGACGTGTCCGGCCACACCGGCTACTTCACCCCCGGCACCCAGTCCCTGAAGGCCTTCGCCGCGATCGCCACGGGAGAGACCCGATGAGCACGACGATGAGCAAGCCGCTTACCCATCCGGGCAGTGCGCCCCCCGAGGCGGTGGCGAGCGCGCCGACGAGCACGGCGGCGACCGCACCGGGCGCCCTCGCCCGGCTCCGCGAGGCCGCCGGCCGGATCGACGCGAAGACCCCCGCCCACCGCGACCGGGCCGTAGACGGGCTGCGGGCGCTGGCCCTGCTGGCCGTGCCCACCGGGCACTGGCTGCTGGGCGGGTTCACCCTCGACTACGACGGGGCCCTGCACAACGCCAGCCCGCTCTCCGCCTTCGGCGGCCTGGCCCCGGCCAGTTGGCTGCTCCAGATGCTCGGCATCTTCTTCCTGGTGGGCGGTTACGCCTCGGTGCTCTCCTTCCGGCGGCGCACCGGCTCGACCGGAGCCTGGCTGAAGGGCCGGATCGCCCGGCTGGGGCGGCCGGTGCTCGGGGTCACCGCGGTGTGGGCGCTGGCCGCGCCCGTGCTGTACGCGGCCGGGGTGCCCCAGGCCACGCTGCGGACCGGGGCGACGCTGGTGATCCAGCCGCTGTGGTTCGTCGGGGTGTACGTGGTGGTCACCGCCCTGACCCCCTACTGCGTGCGGGCGGCCCACCGGCTCGGCGGCTGGGCGGCGGCCCCGCTGCTGGCCTCGGTCGCGGTGGTCGACTTCCTGCGCTACGGGCCCTTCGCGGACTCGGTGCCGGGCTGGCTGGCGCTGGTGAACATCCTGCCGGGCTGGCTGTTCGCGTACCAGCTCGGTGTTTCCTGGGGCGAGGGCCGGATCGGCCGGCGCGGGGCGTGGCTGCTGCTGGCGGGCGGGAGCGCGCTGTTCACGGCGCTGCTGATGGTCTTCCACTACCCGGCGTCGATGGTCGGCGTACCGGGCGAGGCCCGGACCAACTCCCATCCGCCGTCGCTGCTGGTCCTCGCGCTGGCGGCGGCCCAGTCGGGGGCCGCGATCCTGCTGCGCGACCGGCTGGCGCGGCTGTTGGCCCGGCCGCTGCTGTGGGCTCCGGTGGTCGTGATCAACCTGTGCGCGATGACGATCCTGTGCTGGCACCAGACGGCGATGCTGGCGGCGGCCGTGCCCGCGTCCTTCGCGGGCGGGCTGGCGGGGCTGACGACGGCCCCGGACAGTCCGGCGTGGATCCTGGCGCGGCTGGCGTGGATGCCGGTGTTCGCGGCGCTGCTGGTGGGAATCGCCCGCTACGCCCGCCGGTTCGAGCAGCCGTGGACCAAGGCCACGGCGGTACGCAGGACGGTGGCGGGCTTGCTGGCGGCCGGGTTCGCGGTCTTCGCGCTGGGCCTGGCGTAGGCCGGGTGATACGCGACGAGAGCGCCGCTCCCTCCGGGGAGCGGCGCTCTCGTTTCGTAGCGGTGCTTTCAGGCGATGGACGCGGCGACGATGGCGGCCACGGCGATGTTGCAGGAGGCCGTCACCCACACGGCGGGGTGCGGCTCCGGGTCGACCACGATGGCGCCGAGCTTGCCCGGGGTCACGAGGTCGAGGACCAGGAAGGCCACCGCCATCAGGACCAGGCCGAGCAGGCCGAAAGCCGCCGTGGAGAGCAGGCCCTTGCCGAAGTCCTCGTAGGAGGTCCAGATCGCGGTGAAGAGGATGCCGCCGATGCCGAGGAGCGCGGAGCTGAGCACGACGGCGGCGTTGCGGTTGCGCTCTTCCCAGATCTGCTTCGGCAGCTTGCCGGGGGTCAGCACGTCCACCAGGACCATGCCGAGGATGAGCAGCACCACGCCGACTCCGCCGAATGCGGCGGTGCGGCCAAGTCCGTTGATGATGTCGCTCATTGGGAAGCCGTCTCCGGGTGGGTAGGTAGTACGTCGCGTGTCTGTCGTCGCGGTGGCCGAATCTATCGCACGCCATGGCACCGGACCATGGGGAGGTCAGGAAATGGCAAAGCTCAGGCCCGCGCGGGCCGCGGAGGCCGAGGGGCTGACGGGGCTGGTCATGCGGTCGAAGGCGCACTGGGGGTACGACCCCGGGTTCCTGGCCGCGTGCGCGCCCGAGTTGCGGATCGACCCCGGGGAGGTGGCGGGGCGGCGGATCGTGGTCGCCGAGGACGGAGCCGGGGCGGGATCCGGGGCCGGGGCGGGATCGTGGGCCGGCGCAGTGCTCGGGCTCGCCTCGCTGGACGGGGAGCCGCCGCTCGGGCGGCTGGGGCTGCTCTTCGTGGAACCGGCCGCCATCGGACGGGGAATCGGGCGGCAGCTCTACCGGGACGTGCTGCGGCGCGCCGCCGGGCTGGGATTCCGCCAGCTGCTGATCGATTCCGATCCGCACGCGGCCGGGTTCTACCGGGCCCTGGGCGCCCGCCCGGCGGACGCGGAGGCTCCCGCCGGGCTGCTCCGGTTCGAGGTGGCGCCCGCGCCGCTCGCCGGCTGGGCGCGGGCCTGGACGGGCGGCGGGGCCGCCGTGCACGTGGGCAATGTCGCCGAGTACAACGTGCAGTTCGCGGACGCCTCCCTGGACCGGGAGCAGCGGGCCGCGCACCACTACGCCTGTCTGGCGGCCTTCTACAGTCCGCGGCCGGCCGCGCTGGTCCTGCCTCGCACGGTGCCGCCCGGCTGGATCTCGCTGGTCGGCCGCCAGTTGGGCTGGTCGGAGCCGGGCTGCTCGGAAGAAGGGGGCACGGCGGTGGAGGTGTACGACGGGCTCGCGGAGCGGGATTCCGGGCTCTCGGATGCCGTACGGGCCCGGCCGGCGCTGGCCGCGTTGCTGACGGGGGCCGGGCTGCCCCTCGTACCGTGGGGGCTGACCGCCCCCTTCGCCCGGCTGGCGGGACGGGCATGGCGGCCGCGCGAGCTGCGGTACGAGTCGAAGTCGGCGGCGCACGGGCTGTTCGGCCGGATCCTGGCGGAGGGCGGCCATCCCGGGATCGTGCTGCCCGCGCAGTGGCGGGCGGACACCCGGCGGGCGGCGGTGCGGCTGCTGGCCGCGCGGGCCGGGGCGGGGAAGAGCACCGTTCTCAAATCGGAGCACGGTGTCGGGGGTTCGGGCACCACCGTGGTGACCCCGGAGCGGGTCCGGGCGGCGGGCGGGGCGCGGGCGGTGCTTCGCGGGATCCCGCGCGGGCCGCTGCTGGTGGAGGAGTACGTCCGCGGACCGGCGGACCGGGAGGAGCCGCGCGACCTCACGTACGACGGGTTCGTTGACCCGCGCGGCCGGGTGCACGAGGTCGGCGGGGCGGTGATGGACGTGGCGGACGGCGGGTACCGCGGGGCGACGGTGGGGCCCGGGGTGGTGCCCGGATGGGCGGAGAAGCCTCTGCTGGCCTTCGGGGAGGCGGTGGGCCGGGAACTGTCGGCCGCCGGGTACCGGGGCTGGTTCGACATCGACTTCGTCGTCGACGCCGCGCACCGGCTCGCCCCGACCGAGACCAACCTGCGCCTGACCGGTCCGTCCGTGGCCTTCATGGTGGCGGCCCGGCTCGACGAACTGCGCGGCGCGGGACACCTCGTACGGATCTGCGACCGGGTGGAGCTGGGGGCCCGGCTGCCGGAGGCGGCCTTCGACGAGCTGTGCGAGCGGCTGGCCGGGGGGTGTGCGGAGCTCGGGGCGGTGTTCGTGCCCGCCATCCCGACCGCCGCCTTCGAACCGGCGCCGTGGCTGGGCGTCCTGGTGGCCGCGCCCGGCGCGCGGGCGCTGGACGCGGCCGAGGCACTGGTACGGGCGCGGGCCCTCGCCGTCGGGGCGATGTTCGACGGGTCCGGCCCCGGTCAGTCCTCGTCCCCGGGGTCCGGGTCGAAGTCGAAGGGGCTGCGCGGCGGCTGGGTGACGTAGAGGACCACGATCGCGGCGGCGATCATCAGCGGGACGTTGAAGGCGTAGACGAGCAAGGCCTGGAGCGGCCAGTCCTGTTTGGCGGCGAGCCGGTAGGAGTTGTCCTGCGGCCACCAGGCGGCCAGCAGGTAGAAGACCGCCAGGTGGGCGGCCTTGGTGACGAAGGGGCCGCGGCCCTGGCGGCGCATCCGGGAGCGGCCCATGAAGAGGAACAGCACCCCTGCGGCGAATGCCGTGGCCTCGAAGAGGTAGAGGACGGAGAAGAGGAACGCGTACGGGTTCGGTACGCCGGTGAGGTCGGTGGAGCCGGGCCAGAACACGTCCGTGAAGAGCATGGTGGCCATGGTCAGGAAGAACATCCCCATGATGAGGGAACAGGACAGCGGGAACCCGGCGGGGTTCACGGCCGAGGACTTCCCCGAGCCCCGGACCAGCGGCTCCCGCTCGGCGGGCCGGACGGGCAGGGGCAGTGCGTCGCGGTCCTCGCGGCCGGCCCGGTCCCGGGGGATCTTGGCCAGCCAGATCACCTTCCGCGGCAGCCCGTCGGCCGGGACCTTGTCCGCCAGGTACCGGCGCAGCGCCCCGCCGTCGGGGAGGCGGAAGCCGGTCGACCGGCCGTTCGCCTCGGCCGGAGGGGCGATGTAGGCGACGAGCACCGGCCGCGCGTTCCTTCCCTTGCCGCTCTTGGCGCCCTTGCCACTCCTGGCGCCCTTGCCACCCGTCCCTCCCGTGTCCTCGCCGGGGATCTGGCGGAGGAGGACGGCGCCGATGCCCCCGTGGGTCCGGATCTCGGATTCCACGGGGTGCGGGTCCAGCGTGCCGCCGCGGACGGTGAGCCGGTCCCGGATCCGGCCGCCGAACTCCAGCAGCCCGTCGGGGCGCAGCTCGGCGAGGTCGCCGGTCGGGACCGGGTCTCCGCCGCCGGGCGGTGTCAGGCGGAGTTCGCCGTCGCGGAGGTCGACGTGGCAGCCCGGGAAGGGGGTGCCGATCAGCGAGAGCCGCTCCGGGCCCTCCACCAGGCCGGACAGCTGCGGGAGTTCGAACCAGGTGCCGATGCCCGCGGACTCGGTGGTCCCGTAGACGTTGAGCAGGCGGGCCCCGGGCCGCAGGCGGGCGAGCAGGGCGGAGTGCTCGTCGAGGTAGAGGCGGTCTCCGGTGACGGTGACCAGGCGCAGGGAGCGTACGGCTTCGTCCGCGCTCTGCAGGGTGTGGGACACCACGGCCCGTTGGTCGCGGAGCAGGAGCTGGGTGACGGTGCCCGGGTCGGTGTGCAGGAAGGTGACCCGCTCCGCCTCGACCGTGCGGCGCAGTGCCTCGGCCGTCCAGCGCGGGCCGTCGGGCAGGACCAGGGTGCCGCCCGTGCACAGGGCCCGGGTCCAGCCGGTGGCGAAGCCGGTGAGGCCGGGGCCGGCGGTGATCAGGTGCCGGTCCTCGGGCTCCGGCCCGGCCACTTCGGCCCAGCTCTCGTGCGCGGCGAGGAGCCGCTCGTGGCCGATGCGGACGGGACGCCGGTCCGCGCCCCCGGTGAACAGGACGGCGGCGATGTCCCCTCGGGGTGCGCGCGCCGGAGGAACGGACCGCCCGGCCGGGCCGACGGCCCCGGTGACCTCGGCGGCCACACCGCCCACCCCGGCCACACCGCCCGCACCGCCCGCACCCCCCACTCCAACCACCCCGGCCTCACCGCCGAGCCGGATCACCCGCAGCCCCCCGCCCTCGTCCAGGCGGGCCTGGTGGGTGGCGTGGGCGAGCAGGGCGAAGGGGCTGACGGCGGCGAGCTGCCGCCGTCCGGCGCGCGGGTCCTCCACGTCGACCACGGCGCAGGCCGCGCCGGCCTTGAGTACCCCGAGGAGGGCGACGACGGCCTCCGCCCGCCGGTCGGTGCCCACGGCCACGACGGCGCGCTCCGGCAGTCCGGCGTCCAGGAGCCGGCTCGCCACCTGATCGGCACGGGCGTCGAGCTGGCCGTAGGTGAGACCGTCCGGGCCGGCGGCCACGGCCTGGGCTCCGGGGGTGTCGCGCGCCCACCGCTCGAAGCGGGACAGGACGGTGTCGACGGTGCGCCGGCTGGAGTGCGTGGACTCTGATCCCTGCGTCATGGACCGATGATGCCACCGGGCACGAGCGTGCACGAGAGCCCTGAAAATCCCTCATATGAGCGGGAGTTGGACACGATTCGGAGTGACCTGGCCCCCCTCCTTGACCTCAACTTTGATTGAGGTCTTAACGTTCGGTTCATGGACATGGAAGTCACCGCTTGGACATCGCTGCACAGCGCGATGAACGCCCAACAGGACCGGCGCCCGCTCTCTAAAGAAGGCCTGCGCCGGATCGCCGCCTTCGCCCTCCCGCACCGTCGCGGGCTGACGCTGTTCCTGCTGCTCAGTGTGGTGACCGCGCTACTCGCGGTGGCCACCCCGGTGCTCGCGAGCCGGGTGGTCACCGCGATCGTGGACGGCCGGGAGAGCGGTACGGTCACCCGCCTCGCCCTGCTCATCGCGCTGATCGCCGTCGCCGAGGCGGGCCTCGGGCTGCTCATCCGCCGTCTGTCGGCCACGCTGGGCGAGGGGCTGATCCTGGATCTGCGGACGGCGGTCTTCGATCACGTGCAGCGGATGCCGGTGGCGTTCTTCACCCGGACCCGCACCGGGGCGCTGGTGAGCCGGCTGAACAACGACGTGATCGGCGCGCAGCGCGCCTTCAGCAACACCCTGTCGGGGGTGGTCTCCAACACCGTGACCCTGCTGTTGACCCTGACGGTGATGCTGGGCATCTCCTGGCAGATCACCCTGCTGGCCCTCGTGCTCCTGCCGGTGTTCGTGCTGCCGGCCCGCCGGATGGGGGCGCGGATGGCCTCGATGCAGCGGGAGGCCTCGGCGCTCAACGCGTCGATGGGCACGCAGATGACGGAGCGGTTCTCGGCTCCGGGCGCCACCCTCGTCAAGCTCTTCGGGCGGCCGGCCGACGAGTCCGCGGAGTTCGCGGCGCGGGCGGCCCGGGTCCGGGACATCGGGATCCGGACGGCCATGGCCCAGTCGGCCTTCATCACCGCCCTGACCCTGGTCTCGGCGCTGGCCCTCGCCCTGGTCTACGGTCTCGGCGGCTACTACGCGCTGCGCGGCACCCTGGACGCGGGTTCCGTCGTCGCGCTCGCCCTGCTCCTGACCCGGCTGTACGCGCCGCTGACCGCGCTCGCCGGGGCCCGGGTGGAGGTGATGAGCGCGATGGTCAGCTTCGAGCGGGTCTTCGAGATCCTCGACCTGAAGCCGCTGATCGCGCAGAAGCCGGACGCCCGGCGGGTGCCGGAAGGTCCCGTGGCGGTGGAGTTCGACCGGGTCTCCTTCGGGTACCCGTCCCCCGACAAGGTCTCTCTGGCCTCGCTGGAGGAGGTCGCCACCCTCGACGCGCGGGGCGGCACCCAGGTGCTGCACGAGGTGTCCTTCCGCGCCGAACCCGGTCAGATGATCGCCCTGGTCGGTTCCTCCGGAGCGGGCAAGTCGACGATCGCGCAGTTGCTCCCCCGGCTGTACGACACCGACCACGGTTCGGTCCGCCTCGGCGGCATCGACGTACGGGACCTCACGGCCGACTCCATCCGCGAGACGCTGGGCATGGTCACGCAGGACGGCCACCTCTTCCACGAGTCGGTACGGGCCAACCTGCTGCTGGCCCGCCCGGACGCGACGGAGGAGGAGATCTGGGAGGCCTTGCGCCGCTCCCGCCTGGACGGTCTGGTCGCCTCGCTCCCGGACGGTCTCGACACGGTCGTCGGCGAGCGCGGCTACCGGCTCTCGGGCGGTGAGCGCCAGCGGCTGACCATCGCGCGGCTGCTGCTGGCCAGGCAGCGGGTGGTGATCCTGGACGAGGCCACCGCCCATCTGGACTCCACCTCGGAGGCGGCGGTCCAGGAGGCCCTCGGCGAGGCCCTCGCGGGCCGGACCGCCGTTGTGATCGCGCACCGGCTGTCGACCGTGCAGGCCGCCGACCTGATCCTGGTGGTGGAGGACGGGCGGATCGTGGAACGCGGCACCCACACCGAGCTGCTGGCGGTGGGCGGACGGTACGAGGAGCTGTACCGCACCCAGTTCGCGGCGTCCGACACGCCTGCGGACGACACCGCCCCCGTCAACACCGTTCCGGGCGGCGCGACGACCGCGTCCGGCGGATGATGGGCCGACAGGAAGTCACCTTCGAGCTGGGGAGCGTCTGATGGACGTCAAGCTGGAACTGGTCACCGTCCCGGTCACCGACATCGACCGGGCCAAGGCCTTCTACGAGCGCATCGGCTTCCACGCCGACCACGACGTCACGGTCAGCGAGGACATCCGCTTCGTCCAGCTGACCCCGCCGGGCTCGGCCTGCTCGATCGCCATCGGCAAGGGCCTGACCCGGATGACCCCGGGCTCGCTGGACAACATGCAGGTCGTGGTCGCGGACATCGAGGAGGCCTTCGCCGACCTCAAGGGCCGGGGCATCGAGGTGACGGAGATCGAGGACATGCCTTGGGGCTCCTTCGTCTACTTCTCCGACCCCGACGGCAACGGCTGGGCGGTCCAGCAGGTCACCCCGCGCACGGCCCCGGCGGGCTGACCGGACGGGGAGCGCTCAGCCCTCGTACGGCCGCGCCCGCGTGCGCAGGGTGTGGCCGTGCCGGACGCCCTCCAGGAAGGCCGCCTCGTACGCCTGGTCGCCGAGGGCCCCGCGCGCGGTGCGCTCGAACTCCTCGCGTACGGAGGCCAGCTCGGGCGTACCGCGCTGCGGGTGGCCGACCGCCTGCCAGTAGGCGTGGCCCGTGCCGTACGCGTGCGCCGCGCCCGCCCCGTCGCCGGCCGCCGCCCGGGCCGCCGCGAGCAGGTCGAGGCCGAGGGCCGTGCCGAAGCTGTCGCCCAGCTCCCGCTTGCTCTCCAGCATGGCGCGGGCGTGGACGGCGGACTCGGCGGGGCGGCTCTCGAACAGGCAGATCAGGGCGAGCTGGTAGTCGGCGTAGGCCCTGGTCCAGTGCTCGCCGCGGGCCGCGCAGCCGGAGCGCAGCAGCTCCGCCTCCTCGCGGGCGTCGGTGAACAGGCCCATGCCGGTCAGCGCGAAGACCCGTACGAGGTGGCAGCGGATCCGGGGCGCCGAGTCGAAGGGGGTGCCGGGGAAGGCCTCCAGGGCGTTGTCGGAGACGATCCGTGCGGCCAGGGGCCGCCCGGCCAGCAGGTGGCTCAGGCCCAGCAGGTACGCGGCGTCCAGCGCGGGCCCGGACGGTCCCGGCCCGGATCCGGCCTCCCCGTCGAGCCCGTCGAGCCCGGCGAGCCCGTCGAGCCCGGCGAGCCCGTCGAGCCCGGCGGCCAGCGCCTCGCAGGCCAGGGCCAGCCGGTGGGCCCGGTCCTGTTCGCCCTGGAGCAGCAGGGTCACCCCGAGGGCCCACAGGGCGCGGACCCTGACCGGCGGGGGCACCTCTTCGGGCCGCGCGGCGGCCAGCGCCCGTTCCAGGTAGCCGCGGGCGGCGTGCAGGTGGCCGCAGCAGGCCCAGTAGAAACCGGCACTGGCGGCCAGGTCCAGGGCGCGTGCGGGGGCGGTGGCCAGGTAGTGGTCGAGGGCCGCGCACAGGTCCCCGTGGACCGCCGCGATCCGCCGGTACCCCTCCCGCTGCGCGGGGCCGAGCCAGTCCCGCTCGGCGGCGCGCACGAGATCGGTGAAGTAGGCGGCGTGCGCGGCCCGCAGCGCGTCCCGTTCGCCGGCCTCGTCCCGCCACATGGCCCCGTACTCCCGGATCGTGTCCAGCATCCGGTACGAACCGTCCGCGCCCCGGCGTACGACTGACTTCGCGACGAGCACCGCGAGCAGCGGCGCGACGAGCGCCTCGGTGAGCGGTGGGGCGGAGCACACGGCGCGCGCGGCGGATTCGTCGAACGTGCCGCCGAAGACGGACAGCCGCAGCCACAGCAGCCGTTCGCGCGGTTCGCACCACTCGTGGCTCCAGCCGATGGCGGTGCGCAGCGCGCGGTGCCGGGGCGGCTGGACGGGCGCGGCGGTGGACAGCGGCCCGATCCTGCGGGCGAGCCGCACGGCCAGTTCCTCGATGGTGTGGTCCGTCAGCTGCGCGGCGGCCAGTTCCAGCGCGAGGGGGATCCCTTCGAGGCGGGCGCAGACCGCCCGGGCCGCCCCGAGCCGGGCTTCGGTCCAGGGCGGCGCGTGCCGGGGGGCGGTCGCGGCGGCCCGCGCGGTGAACAGCGCCAGGGCCTCCTCGTTGCCGTACGGGTCGGCGGCGTGCGGCAACGGTCCGATGTCCAGGACGTGTTCGCGCTCCAGCCCGAGCCGCTGCCGGGCGGTGAGCAGCAGGACGAGGTGCGGGGCCGCGTCGAGCAGCTCCGGTACGAGGCCTCGCAGGGCCGCCACCAGGTGCTCGCAGCAGTCCAGTACGAGGAGCAGCCTGCGCTCGCCGATCCATTCGCGCACCGCCCTGGCCAGGCTGCGCGAGGTGTGGTCGGCGAGGTCGAGCGCGTCGGCCACGGTGCCCACGAGCAGGCGCGCGTCGGGCAGCGGAGAGAGGTCGGCCCAGTGCACCCCGTCGGGGAACGGGCCCGCGGGGCCCGCGGCTTCCGCCCGGCCCGCGGCCCGCCGGGCCAGGCGGCTCTTGCCCACACCGCCCGGCCCGGTCAGGGTGATCAGCCGGTCGCCCGTCCGCCCTCCCTGCCGCTCCCCGCGCCACTCGCCCCGCAAGGCCCCGTCGAGCGCGGCCAGTTCGCCGGCCCGCCCCACGAAGGAGGTGCTCCCGCCGCCTTCGTACCCGTCGCCATGTCCCAGCACCCGCACAGTGTGGCGTACCGGGCGGATGCCGTGACGCGGGCGCGGGGGCGCGGATCAGGCCACCGGAGTGCGGTTCGGGGCGTCGGCACGGGTGCGGCGGCCGAGGTAGGTCTTGCCCTCCTTGAGGACACCAGGTGCCGGGTACGCCGAACGGCAGCCCGTACGGGGCCTCGCGCGACAACCCGTACGAGGTCTCGCGCAGCCGCTCCGGACCGGCTACGGGGCGAGTACGTCCAGCTCCTCCAGGGCGCCCACCGCGATCTGCCGGGTCAGTGCCTCGGCTCGGGCCGCGTCCCCTTCCCGTACGGCCTCGGCCACCCGCACGTGCAGGGTGACGGCGGCCGGGTCGGGGTCGTGGAACATCACCGCGTGCTGGGTGCGGCCGGTCAGGACCTCGGCGACCACGTCGCCGAGCCGCGCGAACATCTCGTTGCCGGAGGCGTTGAGCACGATCCGGTGGAAGGCGATGTCGTGGCGGAGGTAGCCGTCGAGCTGGTGGCCGCGCGAGGTGCGGACCATGCCGAGGGCCGCCTCGGTGAGTTCGGCGCACTGCTCCGGGGTGGCCCTGGTGGCGGCGAGCCCGGCCGCGACCGGCTCGATGGCGGAGCGCAGCACGGTGAGGGAGCGCAGCTGGCGGGGGCGGTCCGTGCCGGCGAGCCGCCAGCGGATGACGCGCGGGTCGTAGACGTTCCACTCCTCGGTGGGGCGGACGGTGACGCCGACCCGGCGGCGGGACTCGACCAGGTGCATCGACTCCAGGACCCGGACGACCTCGCGGACCACCGTGCGGGAGGCCTCGAAGCGCTCGGCGATCTCGTCGGTGCGCAGGACGCTGCCGGGCGGGTGCTCCCCCGCCGTGATCGCGAGGCCGAGGGTGTCCAGGACGTGGGAGTGGAGCCCTTGGCCGCCCTGACCGCCATGGTCGCCTTGGTCGCCTTGGCCTGCCTGGTCTCCCGGGCCTTCAGTGGTCATGGCGTAAGCGTACGGTGACGCCCCGGCGAACAAAAGATGTGATGTTTTACTGCCGAGCTCTTGAATAAGTACTACGTAATGAGCTTCAGTGGGGGTCATACCGACCGATGTCGACGAGGACAGCGAGGTGCGCGGTGGACCGCGTCATTGTGGTGATGGGCGTGGCGGGCACGGGCAAGACGACCGTGGGCGGGCTGCTCGCGGACGCGCTCGGCCTTCCGTACGCGGAGGGCGACGCCTTCCACCCGGCGGCCAACGTGGCCAAGATGTCGGCGGGCACCCCCCTGGACGACGTCGACCGGTGGCCCTGGCTGGACGCCATCGGCGAATGGATGCGCAACCGCGCCGGCCGCCGCGGCGGAGTCGTCGCCGCCTCCTGCCTCAAGCGCGCCTACCGCGACCGGCTGCGCACCACCGCCCCCGGGGCCGTGTTCGTCCACCTCACCGGCGAGCGCCCGCTGATCGAGAAGCGGATGGCGGCGCGCAAGGGCCACTTCATGCCCACCACGCTGCTGGATTCGCAGTTCGCCACGCTGGAACCGCTCCAGCCGGACGAGCTCGGCGTCCTCGTCGACGTGTCCGGGACCCCGGAAGAGATCACCGAACGCGCGCTGGCCGCCCTTCGCCGCCTCGCCGCGCCGACCACAGCCGAGAACCAGAGCTAAGGAACCGTCACCGTGACCAGTCTCAGCGTCGAGACTCTCGCAGCGGCCGCCACCGGACCGATCACCTCGGCCGGCAACACCCAGCTGGGCATAGCTGTCCTCGCGGGCATCGCCGTCATCGTCCTACTCATCACGCGCCTCAAGCTGCACGCCTTCCTGGCGCTGACGCTCGGCTCGCTCTCCCTCGGCGTGTTCGCGGGCGCCCCGCTGGCCAAGACCATCACCAGCTTCACGGCCGGACTGGGCTCCACCGTCGCGGGCGTCGGCGTACTGATCGCGCTCGGTGCGATCCTCGGGAAACTGCTCGCCGACTCGGGCGGCGCGGACGAGATCGTGGACACCATCCTGGCCCGCGCCAAGGGCCGGGCCATGCCGTGGGCGATGGTGCTCATCGCCTCGGTGATCGGGCTCCCGCTCTTCTTCGAGGTCGGGATCGTGCTGCTGATCCCGGTGGTCCTGCTGGTGGCCAAGCGGGGCAACTACTCGCTCATGCGGATCGGCATCCCGGCGCTCGCCGGCCTGTCCGTGATGCACGGGCTGATCCCGCCGCACCCCGGCCCGCTGGTCGCCATCGACGCGCTCCACGCCAACCTCGGCATCACCCTCGCGCTCGGCGTGCTGGTCGCCGTCCCGACCGTCGTGATCGCCGGCCCGGTGTTCGCCCGGTACGCGGCCCGGTGGGTGGACATCCCGGCGCCCGAGCACATGATCCCGCAGCGGACCTCCGCGGAGCTTGAGCACCGCCCCCGGTTCGGGGCAACGGTCTTCACCGTGCTGTTGCCGGTGGCCCTGATGCTGATGAAGGCCCTGGTCGACATCGTGGTCGACGACCCCGCCAACGGGGTCCAGCGGGTCACCGACGTGGCCGGCTCCCCGCTGATCGCCCTGCTCTCGGCGGTGCTCGTGGGCATGTTCACCCTCGGCCGGGCGGCCGGATTCACCAAGGCCCGGCTCTCGGTGACGGTGGAGAAGTCCCTGGCCCCGATCGCGGGGATCTTGCTGATCGTGGGCGCGGGCGGCGGCTTCAAGCAGACCCTGATCGACGTGGGCGTCGGCCAGATGATCATGGACCTGTCGCAGAACTGGGCGATCCCGACCCTGCTGCTCGGCTGGCTCATCGCCGTGGCCATCCGGCTCGCCACGGGCTCGGCCACGGTCGCCACCATCTCGGCGGCCGGCCTGGTGGCCCCGCTCGCGGCGGGCATGCCGACGGCTCAGACCGCCCTGCTGGTCCTCGCCATCGGGGCCGGGTCGCTGTTCTTCAGCCACGTCAACGACGCCGGGTTCTGGCTCGTCAAGGAGTACTTCGGCATGACGGTCGGCCAGACCCTCAAGACCTGGTCGGTGATGGAGACCATCATCTCGGTGGTCGCGCTGGGCTTCGTCCTGCTGCTGTCGCTGTTCTTCTAGCCGTTCGTCCAGCCGCTCTTCCAGCCGTCAGTACCGGCCAGTTGGGCCGCTGCCAGGTCGAAGCCGCCCGCCGCCGTGGCACAGCGTTCGGCCAGGCGCTCCACCTCGGCGCGCAACGCGTCGGCCCGCGGGCCCTGCCAGTGCAGGTCGCCCGCGGCCCGGCGGATCCGCTCGGCGTGCGAGCGCAGGGCGGCCGAGTGGGCGCGCAGGCCCTCGGCCGGAGCGGGTCCGGGCATCTTCCTCAACTCGGCCTCCCGGGAACGTAGACGTCGGGGCGGCCCGGCAGTCCGACGAGATGGCTGCCGGTGACCCAGCCCTCGAAGACGGCGAGGGCGGCCGGGGATCCGGAGCCGGTGCACAGCCGGGCGGCCGGGTAGACGATGGTGAAATCCCGGCTCGTGGACAGCCGTTCGGCCGCGAGGGCGCCGGGGCCGCGGCCGACCAGGGCGAGTTCGGATCCGGACGGCACGAGGCGGCGTACGGTCCCGGCCACCATGCGGAGGTAACCGTCGTACAGCTCTTCCGGGGACACCTCGCCGCCGGACTCGCTGGGCGGGGGGCCGGCCAGCTGGACCACGTAGCGCTCGCCCCCGTCCGCTCCGACGACCTGCTGGAGCAGGACCGCTCCCCCGGCGGCGACGATCCCCTCCGCGTTGCGCAGGTATCCGGCCGGGGTGCCGGTGGTGTCCAGTTCCGCGAGGAAGCCGCTCTCCGGTCCGGGGCAGGCCGGGCCCCGCCCGAAGAAGGCCCTGATGGCCGCGCCGAGTCCGAGGAGCGGTTCGGCGGTCACGGCCCTGCCGGTGGCGATCTGCCAGCCCGCGTGGTCGTTGAAGGGGTTGCCGTCCGTCAGGGCGTTCCAGGCGAGGATGTCGGCGAAGGACGGGTTCAGCAGGGCGAAGGCCGGTCCGGGGCCCTGCCGGCGCACCAGGTCGTGGAACTCCCGGACGGCGTCGGCCTGCCGGTCCTCCTCGACGGCCCGCAGGACCACGGCCGCGTCCGGGTCCGCCGCCAGTCCCGGGTTACGGGTGCGCGCGGCCCGGATCCGGCCCTTGAGCCCGCACACCGCGAGGCTGACGGCCAGGCTCTCCCGGCCGGCGAAGACCCCGGCGAGCCAGCCGGCCCGGGCCACGCCCCGGCCCCGGGGGGCCCAGCCGAGTCCGGCCGGGTCGGTGAGGGCGCGCAGCAGCGTACGCCAGGCCGCCCGGCGGCGGCTGCCCGAGGTCAGGGCGGTGACGGGCAGTCGGGAGCCGAGGGCCAGTCCGGAGGCGTAGCGGGCGGCTTCGCCGACGGCGTCGGCGGCATCGCACAACTCCCGGCACAGGGCGCCCAGCTGGTCGGCGTCCGGATCTGGGTCCGGGTCGGCCGACTCGGAGGTCGCGGAGGTCGCGGCGTCGGACATGGATCCCTCGTGTGGTCGGGTGGATGGGGCAGGACGAATCGAATCGGGTCGGGTCGGGTCGGGTCGGGTCGGGTCGGAGCAGGTCAGGCCGGTGGAGCGGGGTTTCAGCGCCGGGTGAGCCGGAGCCGGATCCCCTGGGGTTCCAGCGCGGCGGGCAGCGGACCGAGCGGGTCGAGCACGGGCCGGACGGCGTGGACCCGGTGCCCGCGCAGCACCTCGGCGCAGAGCGCGGCCGTGACCAGCAGCCCCAGTTGCTCACCGGGGCAGCGGCCCTCGGCATGACCGAAGGGGGCCATCCGGATGTCCCGCGCCGCTTCGGGCGAAGCCCACCGGCCCGGTACGAAGACGTGCGCGGCCGGTACGCGTTCGGGATCGCGCTGGTGGAACAGGGCGGGGAGCAGCACGCAGGTCCCGGCGGGGTGGCGCACGCCCCGCCACTCGGTCTCGGCGCGGGTGATCCGTATCAGGTCGGGGACCGCCGGGTACAGGCGCAGCGCCTCGCGGACGCAGGCCCGCAGCCGGGGCAGTGCGCCCTTGGCCGCGTCGGGTTCCCGCGCCTCGGCGGCGGCCGCCCTCTGTTCGGCCGGGTGCGCGCCGAGGAGCAGCAGGGTGCGCAGCAGGAGGCCGGGCACCAGGTCGAAGGCCGACAGCCAGTGCCGGGCCTGCCCGACCGGGTCGAGGCTTCCCGTCGGGTCGGCGTGGCGGCGGGCCCGCCCGACGAGGGTGTGCGGCTCGGCGCCGGCCGCGTACGCGGCGATGCGCGCACCCGTCTTGTCGTGGAAACGTCCGAGCCGGCGGGTGAGTTCCGCGTCCTCGGCGGCCGCGTCGCCGAGGACGATGCGCCGGGCGGCGCGGGCCACGACGTGGCGGGCGCGGGAGAGTTCGAGGGAGCCGCCGGCCGTCAGCCGCCGGGCCTCCTCGGCGAGGACCGAGAGGAACGGCCCGCACGAGGGGTGCACGGAGAGACCGGCGGCGAGGACGGAGTCGTCGACCGCCCGCCGCTCCGCGCGGAGCCCTGCGTGGGCGCAGCCGTCCGGTGCGCCGGGGGCGGAGGGCAGGGCGAGGGTGTCGAGGGGTTCGGCGTAGAACTGCCGTACGTCCTGCGGATCCAGGATGAGCAGGACGGTGCCGGTCAGCCCCCGTACGAGTACGGGCGCCCCGCCGTGTCGTGCGCGCAGGGCCCGCAGGGTCGCGGCGGACCAGCGCGGCCGGCCGGGGGCGGCGTGCCCCCGCCCGGCGCGGGGGCGGGCGCTCACGAAGCCCCGTACGAGGACGGGCAGGGTGTGGGCGGCGGCGAACCGGACGCTCCCGGCGCGGCCGGCCCGGCCGGTGCGCCCCGCGCCGGCCGTCATACGCGGGCCGCCGGTGCGGTCGCCGGGGCGGTGGCCGCCGTGGCCTGGGCGGGGGCCGCGGGCACATCGAGGGCGGTCTCCTGGGCCGTACGCATCCGTGTACCTCCGCGCAGCCGGGATTCGACGGTCGGTGATCTCGCTCACCGTACGTCGATCACCCGGGGTCCGCGCTCCGAGGACCTACGGGAGGGGGTCGAGCTCCACGAGCAGCGCGGCCGCGTCCAGCCCGGCGGTGAGGTACCCGGTGAAGGTGTCGTTGTGCAGGGCCCACGGAGAGCGCTTGCGGCGGACGAGCTCGATGGCCTCGGCGGGGGCTTGTACGAGGCCGAGCTCGACGAGGCACTGGGCGACGACGAGGCCGGACCGGTTGTAACCGGAATGGCAGCGGACCAGGATCGTCCGTCCGGAGTCGAGCGCCGCGCAGGCGGCCCGGACGAGCCGCTGGACCGTACGGAGCTGCGCGCCCGTGAGCGCGGCGTCGGGCATGTCGCCGACCAGGTGTTCCACGCCGGGACCGGGACCGTGGCCCGGGTGGGTGAAGAGGCTGATGACCAGGTCGAACTCGGCTCCGACGACGACCGGCCACAGCTCCCCGGCCGGGTCGGTCCAGAAATGGCCGCCCATCCAGAGGCCGGGGGCGATCTCGTCCCAGGGACTCCCGGGACCGGGCGGTTCGCGGTCCTTCTGACGGGTCTTCTTCATCGGACCCCGAGGATACGACGAAGCTTCAGGGATGGGGAGTTGGCCCGAAGACCGCGTCGCGGAAGGCGGTACGGAGCGGGGCCGACGGGGTGGTGGGGAGGAGGGCCGCCCAGCGCTGCCGGCGCGGGGAGACCCACAGGGCGGGGCCTTCACCGTGGGACCAGGCTCCGTGCGGGGCCGGATGCCAGAGGAGGCCGCGGGCGGGGGTGAGTTCGCCGGTGCGGATGCGCAGCGACTCGGCGGTCCAGGCCCGGCTGACGGGACCCGCGCCGGAGCCGCCGCCGGAGCCCTCGGCGGGGGCCAGGAGGTGGCTCAGGAACCGGGCGAGGTCGGCGACGGGCGCGCGCAGGGTGCCGTCGGCGGCGAAGCGGGTCCGGGTCATGCCGAGCGGGCCCCAGATCCGGTCGGCGGCGAGGTCGGCGAGGGGCCGGCCGCAGAGCCGCTCGGCCAGCCGGACGAGGGCGGGCAGGGCGGACCCGCGGGTGAGGTGGGGGACGTGGGTGAGCAGCTGGTGGGCGGTGGTTCCGGCGGGCAGGCCGTCGCCCGCCTCGTACGCGGTGAGCGGGGTGTGCAGGCTCAGCTCCCCTTCCCCCACGAGGATCCCGATGACGGGCCAGACGGCCAGCACGGCCGTCAGCCCGCCGACATCGAGCACGTCGGGGTCGAGCACGCCGGGGTCGAGCACGCCGGGGTCGAGCACGCCGGGGGCCGCTCCGGCCCGGTCCGCGGCTCCGGCCGCCGCGCTCGGGCCCTCCGGGCCGCCGAACGCCCAGACGGCCCCGGGGTCGGCCTCCCGTACGAGGGCCTCGACCCGTTCCGCGCACTCCCTGCGCCCGTTCTGCCCGCTCTGCCCGGCCCGGTCGCTCTGCAGCGTCATGGTCGGTACGGTACCGGCGTCCGGCGGCCCGCCCCCAGCGCGTCTCACGGGCCGGTCACCGCCGCCACCCGAATGCCCGGCGCCCGCCTCGCCGCCGGCCGCGGCCCGCCAGCCGCCAGCTGCCAGCCGCCGAAACCCGGATGACCCCGGTCCGGGCCCTCCGGCAAGATCGCCGCATGACCTTGCTCCTCCCGCCCCGCCTCACCGCCTCCGCCGCCCGGCTCCGGGACGCCGCGCAGGCACGCGGGCTGGCGACCGTACGACTGGACACCTTCGCCGTGCCCGAAGGGCTGCGGGCCGCGCATCTGCACGCCGGTCCGCGCTTCGCCGACGCGGTGGCCGCCGGACTCGGGATCGGCCTTCTGGAGGCACCGTCCGACTGGCTCGCGCGGCTGCCGCGGCAGCTCACCGGGCGGGAGATCCGGCTGATGCCGCTCCGCGAGGCGTACGGGCTGCGCCGGCCCGTCTTCGTGAAGTCCCCGAACGACAAGGAGATCACCGCGCTCGTCTACGCGGACGGCTCCCGGCTGCCGGGGCCGGACGCGGTGGATCCGCGGACGGAGGTACTGGTCAGCGACGTCGTGCGGTTCACGGCCGAGTACCGGCTCTTCCTGCTCGACGGGGCGGTCCACACCGCGAGCCGCTACGCCGAGGACGGCCGCCTCAGTCTGGGCCCGGCCTCGGCCGACGCCGTCGCCTTCGCCGCCGATCTGCCGTTCGCCACCCTGCCGTCGGCGATCGTGGTCGACGTGGGCCTCGCCGACGGCGGCTGGTCGGTGATCGAGGCCAACGCCGCGTGGGCGAGCGGTACGTACGACTGCGACCCCGGCCGCGCCCTGGACGTGGTGCTGCGCGCCGCCCGCCCCCGGTCGGCGCTGGAGCCCCGGGACCTGGAGTTCCTGCGCTGACCGGGGTGACCGAGGTGCCCGTGTCCGTGTCCGTGTCCGCGGCCGGCTGGCCATCCGGGGGCGGACCGGCCAGCCTGGGGGGATGACCGACCCCGTCGCGCAACAGCCACCCGGCGTCCGGCTCCGCTCCGCGCAGGGCCGGTGGATCGTGCTGACCACCGTCCTCGGGTCCGCCATGGCGCTGCTCGACTCGACCGTGGTCAATGTCGCCCTGCCCAGCATCGGGCGGGATCTCGGCGCCGATCTGGCCGTGCTCCAGTGGACGGTCAACGCCTACCTACTGACCCTCGCCGGGCTGATCCTGGTCGGCGGGGCGCTCGGCGACCGCTTCGGGCGGCGCCGGATCTTCGTGCTCGGGGTGGTGTGGTTCGCCGTGGGTTCGCTGCTGTGCGGCATCGCGCCGAACGCCGGGGTGCTGATCGCGGCCCGCGCCCTCCAGGGCATCGGCGGCGCACTGCTGACACCCGGTTCCCTCGCCCTGATCCAGTCCTCGATCCACGCCGACGACCGGGCCCGCGCGGTGGGGCTGTGGTCGGGGCTCGGCGGGGTGGGCGCGGCCGTGGGGCCGTTCCTGGGCGGCTGGCTGGTGGACGGGCCGGGCTGGCGCTGGGTGTTCCTGCTGAACGTGCCGTTGGCCGCGCTGTGCGTCCCGGTGGCGCTGAGACACGTACCGGAGTCCCGGGATCCGCAGGCGCACGGGCGGTTCGACGTGGCGGGCGCCGTTCTCGGCGCGGCCTCGCTGGCCCTGATGACCTACGCCCTCATCGAGGCCCGGTCGGGCACCGCCCTCGTCGTGGCGGCGGGGGTCGGCGGCCTCCTGCTGGGCGGCGCCTTCGTCGCCGTCGAGCGGCGGCGGGCCGATCCGATGGTGCCGCCCGGGATCTTCGCCTCGCGTCAGTTCACCGCCGTCAACCTGGTCACTCTGTGCGTGTACGCGGCCTTCGGCGGGTTCTTCTTCCTCGTCGTGCTCCAGCTCCAGGTGGTGTCCGGCTACTCCGCCCTCGCCTCCGGGGCCGCCCTGCTGCCGACCACCGCACTGATGCTGCTGCTGTCGGCCCGGTCGGCGGAGCTCGGGGAGCGGATCGGCCCGCGGATCCCCCTGACCGTGGGGCCGCTGCTGTGCGCGGCGGGGATGCTGCTGATGCTGCGGGTGGGCGAGGAGGCCTCGTACGTACGGGACGTGCTGCCGGCGCTGCTCGTGATGGGCATGGGCATGGTGACACTGGTGGCTCCGCTGACGGCGACGGTCCTGTCCTCGGTGGATCCCGGCCGCGCGGGGCTGGCCAGCGGGATCAACAACGCGGCCGCGCGCGCCGCCGGGCTGCTCGCGGTGGCAGCGCTGCCGCTGCTGGCCGGGATGGGCCCGGACGCGTACCTCTCGGCCGGCGCCTTCGACGCGGCGTTCGGGCGGGCGATGCCCTGGTGCGCGGGGGTGCTGGTGCTCGGCTCCGTGGTGGCGTGGGCGACCGTACGCTCCCCCGCGCCCGGCAGCTGCCACCCGCAATGCCGTACGAACTGCGCGGTGACCGCTCCGCCGCTCGAACCCCCGGGAGCGGCGAAGCGGTGATCCGGGGCCCTACCAGGGGCTCGGCGCCGGAGGGGCGACCACCGGCGGGCGGTCGTCGCAGGTGATGGTGTTGGGCAGTTCCCAGCCGGCCAGCCAGGGGCCCGTGGTGCCGCCGCCGTCATTGCCGCCCCGGTCCACGAGGGTGAACTCCGAGCCGGTGGGCGGGAAGTTGAAGGAGCCGCAGTTGTTGACCCCGACGGCCCCGACGCCCCGTGCGTCGACGTTCTCGAAGGTCGCCGAGCCGGCCGCCCGCGCGCTCAATACCGAGGTGCCGGTGCCGTCCACCTTGATGTCCTTGAAGTGGAGGTTCTCGATGCGCACCTTGTCCTTCACCGGCCAGTCGCTGACCAGCATGACCGCGTTGTAGGTGCTGTCGAGGAACGAGTCGTCCGTGACCTGGATGTCGGCCTGGTCGATGCTGCGGTCGAGGGCGTAGAACCAGATGGCGCCGAGCCCGATCCTCCAGTTCAGCTCGTACGTGCCCGCGCGCGCCGTGGTGTTGCCGGCGATCCGCAGGCCGCCGGTGAAGGGTTCGGCGCCGAAGCGGGAACCGACGTGCAGGGCGCTGCCTTCTCGGACCGGGTCGGCCACGAGGTTGGCGGTGACGGTGGTGTCGGCGCCGCCGTAGACGGCGATGCCGTTGGCCAGGGTGGGGCTCTGCACGGTGTTGTGGTCGAAGGTGTCGCGGGCGTCGGCCGTCTTCTCGGACCAGAGCGCGAGGCCGTCGTCGCCGGTGTTGCGGACGAAGTTGTCCCGGACGAGGGAGTCGGTGACCCCGGTGTGGAAATTGAGGCCGTCGGCGATCTGGTCGGTGATGACGTTGCGGGTGACCTTGATGTTGCTCATCGGGCCGTCGAACCAGAGGCCCACCTTGGTGTGGTGGATGTAGAGGGAGTCGATGGTGGAGTCGCTCATCGCGCCGCCCACGCCGTTGACCTGGTCGGTGTCCACGCGCTCGCGGACGTCCCCTTCGATGGCGAAGCCGGAGAGGTGGACTCCCCGGCTGCCGCCTTCGGCGGCCTCCTTGCCGTAGAAGCCGACGCCCTTGCCCTTGACGGTGGTGTACCAGCTGCCGGCGCCGGTGACCGTCACGTCGTCCACGATGATGTGGCGGCCGACCTGGTAGGTGCCGGGCGGCAGGTAGACCGGGAGGCGGCCCCGCTTGGCGAAGGCGATGGCCCGGTCGATGGCGTCGGCGGAGTCGCGGTGGCCGGTCGGGTCGGCGCCGAAGAGCAGGGCGTTGGCGGCTGCCGCTTCCACGTGCGGGGCGCCGACGCGCTCGGAGTCGAGCAGGTCGATCACGGTCCAGGCGGCTGTGCTCCCGGCCGGGACGGTGAGCCGGATCTTGTCGCCGGCCCGGTAGGTGCGGCCGAGCAGGAGGCGCCGCTCGTCGTACATGTGGGTGGGCCGGAACGGCTTGGTGACGACCGGGGCCGGGGTGGTCGCCGCGGGGACGCAGCCGCACTCGGTGATCCACCAGTCGGGGTGCAGCAGGTCGGCCTGGGGGTCGTTGCTGAAGGGATATTGGTTGTACAGCCAGGAGTACTGCGAGGTCAGCGTCATGGAGCGGCGGTTCTTGCCGTTGACGGTGACGTCGAGGGGGGCGGTGATGCCGCCGCCGGCCGGGGCGTCGGGGAGGCTGTAGCGGACGGTGACCGCGTCGGCGGCCGCGGGCAGGGTGAACTCCACGTACTCGCCCGGGGCCAGCTTCACGGCCTTGCGGCCGGAGGCCTCGGAAGGGAGGGAGTAGGCGGTGCGGTCGGGGCCGATGAGCGTGCCGGAGGTGACCGCGTTCTCCGCCTCCTGCTCGGCGAAGTCCACGCGGGCGCCGCGGCCCTCGACCAGTGCGGGATCGAGGGCGGCCCGGGTGACGACGGCCGACGCCGCGGGGTCCGCACCGGCGGGCCGGGCTTCGGCGGCGCTCGCGCCCGGGGCGCCGAGACCGAGGGCGGACACGGTGATCGCCGCAAGCGCGGCGGCGGCTCTTCTGCGAACGCCTCTTCTGGGAACGGCTCTTCTGGGAACGGCTCTTCTCGGGGGCATGGCCGGGACAGTAGGACCACACGCACGAACGCGGCAAGAGTCGTGCAGGAATCCTCTGCCACATGTCGAATTCTTGCAATGATCTGTGGCGTGGCAGACGGAGCTGGTCCGCCCTACCGTGAGAGCGGGAGGTCGCCATGTGCTGGAGCGCGACGGCCGATCTGACGGCGGGTACGGCCATCACCGCCATCGGGATCGCCTGCCTGGTGCGCACGCGAAGGACCCAGGACCTGCCCATCGCGGCGCTCCCCCTGATCCTGGGCGCCCACCAGCTCACCGAGGCCGCCGTCTGGCACTCCGGCGGCGGCTGCGGCCCGGCGGCCACTGCCTGGGCGGCGATCGCGCTCCCGCTGCTGCCGGTGTGGGTGCCGTTCGGTGTGCTGCTCGCCGCCGCGCCGGAGCGCCGGCCCCGGCTGTGGTGGCCCCTGGCCGCCGGACTCGCCACCGGCGCGTACCTCGCGTACTGCCTGGCGACCCGCCCCGTCCAAGCCGAGATCCGCGGCCACACCCTCGGCTACGGCGTGAACGTTCCATGGATGCCACTGGTTCTTGCGGGGTACCTGTTCGCCACGATCGGCTCCCTGCTGATCTCCGGAGACCGCCGGCTCCGCCTCCTCGGCCTCCTCATGTCCGCCGGAGCCGTCGTCTGCGCCCTGCTGTGGAGGCTCGAATTCGCCTCCACCTGGTGCGCCTTCGCGGCGGCCGCCTCGGCGCTGATCCTGGTCTGGACCGGCGACCGCGCGCGTTCCCCTTCTGTACGCGAGGCCACCGGACGAGGTGCCCCGCACCTGTAACACCGGCCCGCGCGGGGAACAGGAGCATCCGGCGAAGGTAAAAAGATTCGGCCGCCGATCACGGGCTCACCTTGCGGTTTGTCGCTTTTCGGCCTCCGGCCCCGCGGGAAACAGCCACGGCGGAGTGGCTGGGTGCACCGAGATCCCCCACACCCCGGTACGGGAGGCGCGCCGTAACGCGTTCGACTTCTGACGTGGCGGATTCAGCGCGCACACGCCACCGGGCGCCGGCCCCGGCCGGGCCCGGTCCGTCACTGCGAGACCATCGGACATCCACAGCCGGTCGTCATTCCCAGCATCCGATGGGACCTTCAACACCCTTACGGGTAGCACGAATTGGCGCCGCACCCAGCGGTGACCGGCGAAAGATTCCGCGCCGCATCTAGTGACTTCACAAGCACTCGGCAGTAGAACTCGTTCTCATTCCGCCTAGAGTGAGGAAGCTCACATGACCGACAAAGGCCTGCACAAAACCTCCTCCAAGGGCGTCTCACGCCGTGGATTCCTGGGTAGAACTGGTTCCATTCTGGGGGCAATGGTCCTCTCGGGCCAGATCGTCCCCTCCCAGGCACAGGCCGCCACGGACGCCGCGACCGCCGCCGGGCCCATCGACAACGGCGCCCACGTACCGGCCCTGGTGATCGGTACCGGGTACGGAGGATCCGTGGCCGCGCTGCGGCTCGCCCAGGCCGGGGTGGACGTCCACATGATCGAGATGGGCATGGCCTGGGACACCCCGGGCTCGGACGGCAAGATCTTCTGTAGCACCACCAGCCCGGACCAGCGCTCCTACTGGCTGCGCACCAAGACCAAGCAGCCCCTGAGCAACTTCCTGGGCTTCCCCATCGACAAGGACATCCCGCGCTACACCGGCATCCTGGACGCCGAGGAAATGGGCGGCATCATCGTCTACCAGGGCCGCGGCGTCGGCGGCGGCTCGCTGGTCAACGGCGGCATGGCGGTCACCCCGAAGCGTACGAACTTCGGCGCCATCCTCCCGTCCGTGGACGCGGAGGAGATGTACAGCACCTACTACCCGCGCGCCAACGCGGGCCTCGGCGTCGGCCTGATCGACCCGGCCTGGTTCGACACCGTCGACTGCTACCAGTTCGCCCGGGTCGGCCGCAAGCAGGCCCAACGCTCCGGCTTCCCCTTCGTCTTCGTCCCGGACGTATACGACTGGGACTACATGAAGCAGGAAGCGGCCGGGACCGTCACCAAGTCCGCGGTGGCCGGTGAGATCCTCTACGGCAACAACTACGGCAAGAAGTCCCTCCAGAAGACCTACATCGCCCAGGCGAAGGCCACCGGCAAGGTCACCATCTCGCCCCTGCACAAGGTGACTTCGGTCTCCCAGGCCTCCGGCGGCGGGTACACGGTCGTCATCGAGCAGATCAACACCACCGGCGACACCATCGGCACCAAGACCGTCCTCGCGGACAAGGTCTTCTTCGCGGCCGGCAGCGTCGGCACCAGCAAGCTGCTCGTCCGGCTGAAGGCCACCGGCGCGCTGCCCAACCTGAACGAGGAGATCGGCAAGGGCTGGGGTGACAACGGCAACGTCATGGTCGGCCGGGCCAACCACATCTGGGACCCGACCGGCAAGGTGCAGGCGTCGATCCCCTGCGGCGGCATCGACAACTGGGACGCGGGCGGCGCCTTCGCCGAGGTGGCCCCGCTGCCGACCGGCATAGAGACCTACGCGTCCTTCTACCTGTCGATCACGAAGAACCCGAACCGCGCGGAGTTCACGTACGACGCGGCCTCGGGCTCGGTCCAGCTGAACTGGCAGACGGCCTGGAAGCAGCCGTCCATCGACATGGCCAAGACCATCTTCGACAAGATCAACTCGAAGGAGGGGACGATCTACCGGACCGACCTCTTCGGCACCAACAAGATCTGGGGCGACCACCTCACCTACCACCCCCTCGGCGGCGCGATCCTGAACAAGGCCACCGACAACTACGGCCGCCTGCACGGCTACACCGGCCTGTACGTCATCGACGGCGCGCTCATCCCGGGCAACACCAGCGTCAACCCGTTCGTCACCATCACCGCGCTCGCCGAGCGCAACATCGAGAAGATCATCGCCACCGACCTCTAGGTCGTCGCCAGGTCGTCGCAGGCAGCGCGAAGGCCCGGGGGCGGCGGGGCCCCCCCCCCCCCCCCGCCCCGGGGGGTGGCGGTGAGGCTGCCCCACCGGGGGGGAGTGGGCCCGCCCCAG
>NZ_JBHYVM010000004.1:197560-265670 GCF_042750105.1 Streptomyces sp. NPDC059443
TCCCCCCGCCAAACAGCGAAAAGAACACCCCCACCCACACCTCGGTCGCCGCCTGGCCGTCGCCGCCCCCCCCCCGCCCCGGGCCCGAGGCACCCCCCCCGGCCCCCGGGCCCGTGTGCGTCTCGTTCTCGCTCCCGCTCTGCGGGTCAGTGGCCCGGCAGCATGCACACGCTGTCGAGGCCGAGCACGTGGTTGAGCCGGCCGAAGGCCAGCCAGGACCCGATGCTCATCGTCAGTTCCACGATCTCGACCTGGCTGTAGAGCGCCGTCATCCGCTCCCAGAACTCCTCGTCCAGGCCGTGGTGGTCGAGGCAGTACCGCTCCGCGTACTCCGCCGCCAGCCGGGTGCGCTCGTCGAAGCGGTCGGTGGTGCGCCACTCCGTGACGGCCTCGGGGAACTCCTCCTCGACCTTCTCCCCGTCCCGGTCCGTGCGCCAGTCCAGGCAGAAGATGCACCCGTTGATCTGCGCCACGCGCAGCCGGGCCGCCTCGAACTCGCGCAGCCCCAGGGTGGTGTGGGCGTACACCGACAGCGAGAAGTTGGCCGCGGCCATCCCGATGCCGGGTACCAGGTCGCCCCACACGTACTCGATGGGGTGCTGGCCTTCGGGTACGTCGATCCTCATGGGTGTTTCCTTCCGAGTTTGCCGATGGCGGGGCGCAGCGGGATGTCCAGGGCGTCGTAGAGCCCCGGTTCGGCCTCCACCAGCCAGTCGATGGCGCCGACGAGGCGTCCGACGGCGGTGGCGTTGCCGCCGGCGGAGCGGTTCTCGCCCTCGTCCGTGGCCTCGATGGTGACCTCGATGTGCGGGCGGCCCTCGATGACGACCCGGTGGGCTCCGTCCCCGCCGTCGGGCGGGGAGGGCCAGTCGGGGGCGCAGGAGGCGTGGATGCGGGTGACGTGCTCGATGACGATGCGGGGTTCGCCCTCGACGATGCCCTGCACTTCGAAGCGGATGGCGCCCTGGGTGCCGGCCTCGAACTCGCCCATCGTCCGGGTGGTGACGGTGGTGTCGAGGGCGCGGCGGTCCACCGTCTCGCGGATGTCGTCGAGTTCGACGCCGAGGGCGCGGGCCATCATCCGTATCTGACCGCCCCACACCATGGTCGGGATGGACGGCATCAGCATCATCGGTTCGAAGTCCATGGGCTGGCCCATGCCGACGAGGAGGCGGACCGAGTCCGGCTGGTCGTAGGTGGAGTAGTCGAATATCTCCTGGCAGCGGATGACGTCGACCCGGGTGCCGAGTCCGCTGAGCAGGAGCGGGAGCACGTCGTTGCCCCAGCCGGGGTCGACGCCGGAGGCGAAGAGCGAGCCGCCGCCCTCCGCGACCGCGGCGGTCACCGGATCGAGGAACTCCGGTGGTGCGTTGCGGTAGTCGTAGAGCGGGTAGAGGGCGGGGCTGACGACGACGGCACCGGAGCCGATCGCCCGGGTGATGTCGGCGAGGGCGTCGTCGGGGCGGATGTCGCCGGACGCCGCGTAGAAGACGGCCTGCGGGCGGGCGGCGAGTACCGCCTCGATGTCGTCGGTGGCCGCGACCCCGACTTGGTAGTCGAGTTCGCCGAGTTCACCGGCGTCCCGGCCGACCTTCTCGGGATTGTGGACGATGACGGCGGCCAGTTTCAGCGCCGGATGGGCCTCTACGGCACGGATGGCCAAACGGCCGACGTTGCCGGTACCCCAGACAACCGTGGAAATCATGCGCGGAGGGTAACTTCAAGACTTGCAGGTTCCTAGAGCCATGAGCGGAAACTTCGCGCCCGCCCTCACTGGCTCTTGGCGCCCAGGACGAAGAGCAAGTAGACGAAGAAGGCGAAGAGATGGCCTACGAACAAGTAGGCAATGAGCCGGATGACCAGACCGCGCGGGAACTTCGACTCGATGCGTCGCAACACGGTCGGCGCGTGCGTCGCCTGTGCCGCCTGCGTCGCCTCGGGCTGCTGCTGTTCTGTCCGGGACATGGGAACGACTCCTTCGGTTGTCGGTCGGCTACGGGTGGCGCGCGGTGGTGGTGGAGTGGGAGGTGCCGAGGCACAGCCCGGCGAGGCTGCTCTGGAGCAGGGTGTGGACGAACAGCAGGTCGGCCCCTGTGGACGAGGCCGCGCCGATCCGGTGCGCGGTGAGCGAGTCGAAGTGCGCGCTGTCCCCCGGCTCCAGCAGGTGCTCTCTCTCCCCGAGGTGCAGCCGCAGCCGCCCCTTCAGTACGTACAGCCACTCCTCCCCGGGATGTGCGCGGACCAGCTCGCCCTGGCTGCGGCCGTAGGGGACGTGCACCCGCAGCGCCTGCATTCCGCGGCCGGAGCCGCCGGCCTGCCAATACGTCCAGCCGTCGGCTTCGCGGGCGCCGGGGCCGCCGGCCCGTACGATGGGATCGGCCACGGCCGGGGTCTCCCCCAGCAGCTCCGAGACCGTCGTGCCGTAGGTGCGGGCGAGGCCGAGCAGCAGCGGCAGCGAGGGCTGGCGCCGGCCGGTCTCCAGTCGTGACAGGTGGGCGGGCGAGAGCCGGGCCCGTGAGGCGGCGGCCTCCAGGGTGAGCCCGGCGCGGCGGCGGAGCTCGCGCAGCTGCGGGGCCACGGTGGGCAGCTCCAGGCCGCTGTCGGCGTTCTCGCCGCTGTCGCCGTCGGGGTCGGCCGCGTCTTCGGGGCCGGGGGCAGGACCGGTTGTCATGCCCCGATTGAGCCAGATTCTTACCCCCCTGGCAATCTCTCTTGCCTCTGAGGCAAAACGGCTGCGTCCTAGGCGGGCGGGTCCTCCTCCTCCCCGCGCCCGCCGAGCACCGTTTCCACCGTGTCCGCGTCCCGCGCGAGCTTGTCGGGGCGGTGGCGCAGGACCCGCGCGAAGCGCAGGGCCACCCCGGCCGGATAGCGCGGGGAGCGCTGCAGCCCGTCGTAGGCGATCTCCACGACCAGTTCGGGGCGGACCCGGACGGTGTACCCGTCGTCCTCGACGGCGAGCTCGCCGAGCCGCTCGGTCTGCCAGCGCAGCATCTCGTCGGTGAGTCCCTTGAAGGTCTTGCCGAGCATGGCGTAGCTCCCGTCGGCCGCCCGTGCGCCCAGGTGCAGGTTGGACAGCAGCCCGGTGCGCCGGCCGTGTCCCCGTTCGACGGCGAGCACCACCAGGTCCAGGGTGTGCACCGGTTTCACCTTGAGCCAGTGTTTGCCGCGCCGTCCGGCCGCGTAGGCGGAGTCGAGTCCCTTGACCATCACTCCCTCGTGGCCCCGGCGCAGGGTTTCGGCCCAGAACTCCTCCGCGTCGGCGAGCCCGGCCGCCGGGTCCTCGGCCACGAGGCGGCGTACCCGGGATTCCTCGGGCACCAGGGCGGCCAGGATCTCGTAACGCTCGCGCACCGGCCGGTCGAGGAGTACGTCCGCGCCCGCCGCCAGGACGTCGAAGAAGAAGGCGGCGACCGGGAGGGTCCGCCGGGCGGCCTCGACGTCGACCCGCGAGCCGACCCGGCTCGCCACCTCCTGGAACGGCACGGGCCGCCCGTCGGCCCCCGGCCGACCGATGACCTCCCCGTCGAGGATGAACCGCTCGCCCGGCAGCGACCGGGCCAGCTCGGCCACCTCCGGCAACCGGTCGGTGATCTCGTCGAGGGAACGCGTGTACACCCGTACCTCGTCCCCCTCGCGGTGGACCTGTACCCGGATCCCGTCGAGCTTCTCCTCCACGGCGCACGGCCCGAGCGCGGCCAGCGCCTCGGCCACCGACTTGGCGGTGTTCGCCAGCATCGGCTGTACGGGGTGCCCCACGCGCAGGGTCACCCCTCGCAGGGCCGCCGCCCCGTCGGCCAGGACCGCCGCCGCGACCCGGGGCAGGGAGCCGTCGAGCATCGCGGCCCGGCGCAGCTCGGCGGCCGGCACCCCGGCCGCGGCGGCCACGCCCTCCAGCGCCACCGCGTCCAGTGCGCCCTGGCGGACCTCACCGGAGAGCAGGCTCCGCAGGAACCGCTGCTCGGGTCCGGTGGCGGCGCCGAGCAGGCCGTCCAAGATCCGGCGGCGCTCGGCCTGCGCGCCGGTCCCGGCGACGGCGGCGAGCCGGGTCACCGCGACGTCCACGGCGGACACGGTCAGGGTGGGCTCGGTGGCGGGCTCCGTCTCGCGGGCGAGCGCACTCCAGCCGATCCCCGGACGCCCCTGCGGAAGCCGTCCGGCGAGGTACGAGACCACGAGCTCGGCCTCGTCGGGGGGCGCGGCGGCGAACACCCCGGCGAGCAGGGCGGTCTTCCGGGACCGGGCGGAGGTCTCGGCGACCTCCCGGGACACGTGCGCGACCTCGGCCAGCAGCATGCGGCCATCCTCCCGCCGGTCGGCGCACCGCGCAGGTCGGCGCGTACCGCGGGCGCCCCCGCATACAGCAGACGCGGTATGGACGACGGGTGGAGTAGTCCTTGAGAACGTCGGCAGTTCAGCCTTCGGGAGCGCGGGCGACGCCGGCCCGGCGATTAGGGTTCCCGTATGAAGCTCCGACTGCCCCGGCGCCGCCGAAGCCGCCTGCTCGCGGGCGCCGCCGCGCTCGCCGTCGTCGCGGGGGCGGGCACGCTGACCGCCACGGCCGCGGCCGGCGAAGACCAGGCCGTCCGCCGTGAGGACCGGGTGCTCGACATGCCCGGTGCCGGAATCGACATCTCCTACTTCACCTCCGGCGACCGGGGCGGGGAGGGCCCGGACGGCGGGGCGAAACGTCCCGCCGTGCTCCTCGCGCACGGCTTCGGCGGCAGCAAGGAAGACCTCCGGCCGCAGGCCGAGCGGCTCGCCCGCGACGGCTACGCGGTACTGACCTGGTCGGCGCGCGGCTTCGGCCGCTCCGGCGGCAAGATCGGGCTGAACGACCCCGACTACGAGGTCAAGGACGTCTCCCGGCTGATCGACTGGCTCGCGGCCCGCCCCGAGGTCCGGCTCGACGCGGCGGGCGACCCGCGCGTGGGCATCGCGGGCGGCTCCTACGGCGGGGCCGTCTCCCTCCTCGCGGCCGGTCACGACCCGCGCGTGGACGCCATCGCCCCCTCCATCACCTACTGGAACCTCGCGGACTCCCTCTTCCCGAACGACGTCTTCAAGAAGCTGTGGGCGGGCCTCTTCTTCACCACCGGTTCCGCGGGCGGACTCCAGCCCGGAGCCCCCGCCGCAACCGGGACCCCCGCCGGAAACGGCGCCCCCGCGTCCGCCCCCGGGTGCGGACGCTTCCAGCCCGAGCTGTGCGCCATGTACGAGCGGGTCGCGGTGGCCGGCAAGCCCGACCCGGAGGCCCGCGCGCTCCTGGAGCGGCGGAGCCCGTCCGCCGTCGGCTCCGCGATCAAGGTCCCGACCCTGATCACACAGGGCCAGGACGATTCCCTCTTCCCCCTGGACCAGGCCGATGCCATGGCCAAGGCCATCGCCGCCAACGGGGCGCCCGTCTCCGTGGACTGGGCGGCGGGCGGCCACGACGGCGGCATGCGCGAGGCGGACCGCGTCGAGGGCCGGGTGAAGACCTGGTTCGACCGCTACCTCAAGGACGACCCGTCCGTGGACACCGGCCCCGCCTTCCGGGTCTCGCGCTCCGGCGGCATCGACTCCACCGACGGCGAGGTCAAACTCCGCGGAGCCAGCGGCTCCACCTATCCCGGGCTGCTGTCCGGCCCGCGCGAGTTCGCGCTGGCCGGCCGCGAGCAGAGCTTCGGCAATCCGGCGGGCGGAGCCCCGCCCGCGCTGTCCGCGCTCCCGGGCATCGGCGGGCAGCTCGCCGCCCTCGGAGGCGGCCTCTCGCTCGACTTCCCCGGGCAGAACGCCCGGTTCGAATCGGAGCCGCTGACCGGTGAGGTGCGGATCACCGGAACCCCGACTGTCACCCTAAAGGTGAGGTCGACGGCTGCGGACGGTTCGGCCGTGCTGTTCGGCAAGGTCTACGACGTCGGGCCCGACGGACGCCAGCAGGTGCTGCCGAGTCAGCTCGTGGCCCCGGTCCGGGTGGAGAACGCGCAGCAGGACCGGACCGTCGAGCTCCGGCTCCCCGCGATCGACCACGCCGTCGCGGCGGGGCACCGGCTGCGGCTCGTCGTCGCCGCCACCGACCTGGGCTACGCGTCCCCCGCCGCGCCCGCCACGTACACCGTCTCGGCGCAGGGGCCGCTGGCCGTGCCCGTCGCGGAAGGGGTGCGCACGGCGTCTTCGGGTCTGCCCGCGTGGACCTGGGGGATGCCGCTCGGGGCGGTGCTGCTGGCCGCCGGGCTGGTGGGGATCCGGAGGACCGGCCGGGGGCGGGGCGGGATGCGGGCGGGCGCACCGCAGCCCGAGCCGGCGCTGGCCGACGTACCACTGGAGATCACCGGGCTGACCAAGCGCTATGCCAAGGCGCAGGACCGCTACGCCGTACGGGACCTGTCCTTCCGGGTGGAGAAGGGCCAGGTGCTCGGCCTGCTCGGGCCCAACGGAGCGGGCAAGACCACGACCCTGCGGATGCTGATGGGCCTGATCACCCCGGACGCCGGGGAGATCCGGGTGTTCGGGCACGCGGTACGGGCCGGCGCGCCCGTGCTGTCGCGGGTCGGGGCCTTCGTGGAGGGCGCCGGGTTCCTGCCGCACCTGACCGGACGCGCCAACCTGGAGCTGTACTGGCAGGCCACGGGCCGCCCCGCCGGGGATTCGCACATGGAGGAGGCCCTGGAGATCGCCGGGCTCGGCGACGCCCTGGAGCGCGCGGTACGCACGTACTCGCAGGGCATGCGCCAGCGCCTCGCGATCGCGCAGGCCATGCTCGGGATGCCGGACCTGCTGATCCTCGACGAGCCGACGAACGGTCTGGACCCGCCGCAGATCCGCGAGATGCGCGATGTGATGATCCGCTACGCGGCGGCCGGGCGGACGGTCATCGTCTCCAGCCACCTGCTGTCGGAGGTGGAGCAGTCCTGCACGCACCTGGTGGTCATGGACCGCGGCCGCCTCGTACAGGCGGGCGAGGTCGCCGAGATCACCGGCGGCGGGGACACCCTGCTCGTGACCCTGGCCGGGCCGGTGGACGAGGCGAAGGTCGGCAAGCTGGCCGCGCTGGAGGGAGTGGAGTCCGTGGACCGCACCGACGACGGGCTGCTCGTACGGCTGGACGGCGCGAGCGCCGCCGAGCTGATCACCGAACTCGTACGGCTGGAGGTGCCGGTGTCCGGAGTGGGACCGCACCGACGGCTTGAGGACGCGTTCCTCACCCTCATCGGAGGTGCGGCATGAGCGCCGTGACGGATGCCCCGGACCTGGTCGACGGTGTGGCGGTGACCGAGGTGGCCCCCGGCTACCGGGCAGGCCGGACGCTGCCGCTGCGCGTGGAGGCGCTGCGGCAGTGGCGACGGCGGCGGACGCTGGTGATGGCGGGGATCCTCGCCGCGCTGCCGTTCGTCCTGATGATCGCCTTCGCGGTCGGCGGCGGGCCGGACGGCCGGGGCGGCGGCAACGGCCGGATCACCCTCATCGACACGGCCACGGCCTCGGGCGCGAACTTCGCGGCCACCTGTCTGTTCGTCTCGGCCGGGTTCCTGCTGGTGGTGCCGGTGGCCCTGTTCTGCGGGGACACGGTGGCCTCCGAGGCCAGCTGGTCCTCGCTGCGCTACCTGCTGGCCTCGCCCGTGCCCCGGGCCCGGCTGCTGTGGAGCAAGCTGGTGGTGGCGCTGGCGTTCAGCCTGGCGGCGATGGTGCTGCTGCCGGTGGTGGCGCTGGCGGCGGGCACGGCGGCGTACGGGTGGGGGCCGCTGAAGCTCCCGACGGGCGGCGCCCTGGCGGCCGGGGACACCGTGGGCCGGCTGGCGATCGCCGTCGCGTTCATCTTCGTGTCGCAGCTGGTCACGGCCGGGCTGGCGTTCTGGCTGTCCACGCGGACGGACGCACCGCTGGGCGCGGTGGGCGGGGCGGTCGGTCTGACGATCGTCGGCAACGTGCTGGACGCGGTGACGGCGCTGGGGTCGTGGCGGGAGTTCCTGCCGGCGCACTGGCAGTTCGCTTGGGCCGACGCCCTCCAGCCGCAGCTGGAGTGGGGCGGCATGATCAAGGGCGTGGCGGTGTCGGTGTCCTACGCGCTGGTGCTGTTCGCGCTCGCGTTCCGCGGGTTCGCGCGCAAGGACATCGTGTCCTGAGGCCTCCGGTGTCCTGAGGTCTCGGGGAAGGGACGGCAGCACTTCGCCGTCCCTTCCCCGAGACCCGTCATCCGGCGGCCCCCGCTATGGCGTCGACCTCGGCCAGCAGTTCGGGATCGAGCGGGCGGTCGGCGACGGCCGCGTTGGCCCGCACCTGCTCGGCGGAGGTGGCGCCGGCGATGACGGAGGAGCAGCCGGGCTGGGCGGAGAGCCAGCCGATGGCGAGTTCCAGGACGGTGCGTCCGTGCTTCTCGGCGAGCGCGGCCAGTGCCTCCACGATGTCGAGGCGCGCGTCGGTGAGGTACGCGTCGCGGCCTTCGAGGCGGGAGCCGGCCGGTACGGGCGCGTCCCGGCGGATCTTGCCCGTCAGCAGGCCGTTGGCGAGCGGGAAGTACGGGAGGACGCCGACGCCGTAGTGCAGGGCGGCCGGGACGAGCTCGCGCTCCGCCGACCGCTGGAGCAGCGACCATTCGTTCTGGGCGGACACGAAGGGCACCGCGCCGGTTTCGCGGGCGACGTGGGCGGCTTCGGCCAGCTGCCAGCCGGTGAGGTTGGAGTGCCCGATGTAGCGGATCTTGCCTTCGGCGACGAGTTCGGTGAGCGCGGCGAGGGTCTCGCCGATGGCGACGGCCGGGTCGGGGCTGTGCAACTGGTAGAGGTCGATGTGGTCGGTCTGTAGCCGGCGCAGGGATTCCTCCACGGCGCGCCGGATGTAGGCGCGGCCGCCGCGGGAGCCCGCGGCGGGTCCGTATCCCATGTCCATGGCGTGGTAGCCGAACTTGGTGGCGAGGACCACCTGGTCGCGGCGGCCCTTGAGGACCTCGCCGAGCTGGGTCTCGGAGCCGCCGAGGCCTCCGTAGATGTCGGCGGTGTCGAGGAAGGTGATGCCGGCGTCGAGCGCGGCGTCCACGACCCCGCGGGTGGCCCGCAGGTCGAGGCGGCCGCCGAAGTTGTTGCAGCCGAGCCCGATCGCGGACACCTGAAGACCTGAATTGCCCAGGGGGAGATAGCGCATGCTCTTCGTTCCTCCACGCTCGTCCGGCAGATGATCAACCAAGTCGCCAGTCTAGGCCGCCGGGTTGGCGCCGGGCATCCGCCTGTGGACAACCAACGGAGCCGGCGCCGCTGAGTGGCCGGCGCCGCTCAACAGCCGGCGCCGCTCAGTAGTCGATGTCCACGACCGTGGGGTTGCCGAGGTCGGGCTGGTCGCGTAGCGGAAGCTCGGCTCCGGGGTGCTCCAGTTCGAGTACGACGATCTCGTTGGCGCCGGCCCGCCACAGCGGAGCGGGGGCGTACAGCGCGCGCTGGGGGCCGCGCGGAGTGTCGTAGTGGCCCAGGAGGAAGCCGTTGAGCCAGACCAGGCCGGTGCCCCAGCCGGACAGGTCGAGGAAGCCGTCCGCGGGCGGCTCCGCGAGGGAATGGGTGAACCGGTGGAAGGCGGGCAAGCCCGGCCCGGCTCCCTCCGCCGACCACTCCAGGGCCCCCGGACCTGCCGTGTCGGCGAGCGGCAGCGGCCGTATCTCCCACTCGAAGAGGTGCTGGTGACCGTGGCGCACCGCGCGCGTGATGCCCTTGCGGTCGTCGAGCAGCGGGCCGTAGTTGACCCGGCCCTGGGCCCTGACGAGGACGTCGAGGACGACTCCGGCCTCGCCGACGGGCAGGTCGAGGCCCTCGTCGGGGGCGTTGCGGTCCAGGATGCCGAGGGGCGCTCCGTCCGCGAAGACGTACGCGCGGTCGCCGAGCCCGTCGATCCTGACGGGCATCGCGGGGCGCGGCCCGGTGATCGTGGTGCGGTAGTGGATCAGGCCGTGGTCCTGGCCGAGCTTCTCCATGGGCTCGGGAGCCGGACGCAGGACCGGGTCCCCGGCGAGGACGTCCAGGTGGGCGAGGAACGGCGCGACGCCCCCGGGGACGGCGAAGGATGGTGCCATCCGGGGCAGCGGCTGGGGCAGCGGGCCTTCGGGCAGGGGCAGGTACTTGCCGATGACCTCGCGGAACGCGTGGAACTTCGCCGTCAGTTCGCCCGCCTCGCCGATGGGGGCATCGTAGTCGTAGCTGGTGACGGTGGGCTGGTAGCCGGGGTCGCCGGGGCGGGAACCGGAGTGGTTGGCGCCGGCCCAGTAGCCGAAGTTGGTGCCGCCGTGGGCCATGTAGAGGTTGACGGAGGCGCCGGAGGCCAGGAGTTCGTCGAGCGACTCCGCTGCCTCCTCGGCCGGGCGTACGTGGTGTTCCTCGCCCCAGTGGTCGAACCAGCCGATCCAGAACTCCATCGCCGTGAGCGGGCCGGTCCGCTGGTAGCGGCGCAGGTACGCGAGGCGTTCGTCGGGCTTGGCACCGAAGGTGGCGGTGGCGAGCCTGCCCGGGAGCATGCCGCCTTGCAGCATGGCGTCTTCGGGACCGTCCGCGGTGAACAGCAGGCAGTCGACGCCGCGTTCGACGAGCCCGCGCTCGACGTGGGCGCGGTAGCGGACGTCGTTGCCGTACGAGCCGTACTCGTTCTCGATCTGGACGGCGACGACGGGCCCGCCGCGGCTCGCGAGGTGGGGCAGCAGCTCGGGGACGACCAGGTCGAACCAGCCGTCCACCTCGGCCTCGAAGCGGGGGTCAGAACAGCGCAGGCGCAGACCGTCGATGGCGAGCAGGCGGGCGGGCAGGCCGCCGAAGTCCCATTCGGCGCAGATGTACGGGCCCGGCCGGACGATGGCGTCGAGGCCGAGGTCCTGGGCGATCCCCAGGAAACGGCCGAGGTCGCGCCAGCCGGTGAAGTCGGCCTTGCCCGGGGCGGTCTCGTGGAAATTCCAGGGGACGTAGGTGTCCACGGTGTTGACACCCAGGGCGCGCAGCCGGGTGAGGCGGTCCTCCCACAGGTCGGGATGGACCCGGAAGTAGTGCAGGGCCCCCGAAACGATGCGGTGGGGGCGGTCTGCGCGCCGGAAGCCGTCCTGGTCGTGCGTGAGCATGCGCTGACTCCCGGGAGAGGTCGAGATGCTGCCGTGAGGTACGGGGACGCGGCCGAATATATGAACGCGCGGTCCGCGCCGTCAATGACCGGTTGATCAGAAACGATCAATTCGATCGTTTCGATTCCCTATGATGAAACCGAGCACGCCGAGCACGCCGAGCACCTCACGCTGCGCCGCGCAGCGCCCGCCGACAGCAGGGGGACCCTTGAGACCGCATGTAGACCACCGTCAGGCCCGGGTGCGCGAACTCGTCCAGGTGCGCGGCAGCGTGCGCGTGGCGGACCTCGCCCGGGAGCTCGGCGTCTCCCCGGTGACCCTGCGGCGGGACATCGAGGCGATGGCGGCGCGGGGCGAGATCCAGCGGATGCACGGGGTGATCAGCCGCGTGGACGCGGGCGGCGCCTCCGATGCGCGCGGCGGCCCCGCCGTCGGCAGTGACGGAGGCGGTGGCGGAGCCGCCTCCGGAGGCGGCGGTGGGCTGGTGATCGGGATGGTGGTGCCGACCACCGAGTACTACTACGCCGACGTCGTGCGCGGGGCCCGCGAGGTGGTCGAAGCCATGGGCGCGCGGCTCACCGTAGGACTGACCCGGTACCTGCCGGGCGAGGACCGGACGCAGGCGGACCGGCTGCTGTCCACGGGAGCGGACGGGCTGCTGCTGACCCCGAACTGGGACACCGGTTCGCCCGGCCCCGGCGAGGGGGCCTGGACCGCGGAACTGCCGGTTCCCACGGTCCTGGTGGAGCGGTGGGCTCCGCCCGGGCACCCGGCCGCGGCGCTGGACCGGGTGGCCTCCGACCACGCGTACGGCGCGGCGCGGGCGGTACGGCACCTGGCGGGGCTGGGTCACCGGCGGATCGCGCTGGCCAGCCGGGAGACGCCCACCTCTACTCGGCTGCGGGCCGGGTTCGAGGCGGCCGTGGCCGCGCTGGGGCTGGAGCCCGCACCGGCCTGGCCGGCCGCCGGACCGGGGCCGCACACGGAGGCGGAAGTGTTCGCGCGAACGCTGGACTACCTGTGCGCGGCGGTGACCTCGGGCGGCGTGACGGCCGCGCTGGTCCACAGCGACACGGACGCGATCATGCTGATTCCGCGGCTCCAGACACGGGGGGTGCGGGTGCCGGATGACCTTGCGGTGATCACGTACGACGACGAGGTGGCCGGGCTGGCCGACGTACCGCTGTCGGCGGTGGCGCCGGCCAAGCGCGAGGTGGGGGCGCGGGCCGCGGAGCTGCTGCTGGACCGGCTCGCCGGGGGTGGCGGCGGGGGCGCCGAGGAGAGCCCGCGGCAGCATCTGGAACTGCTCCCCCGGCTGACCATTCGCCCGTGAAGGGCAGGGCGGGCTATTTGAATTGATTGTTTTGATCGACTTGCGCGTTCGCTCTTGACGGCATGGTCGTCCGTGCGAAGGATGGGCCTCTCGTCGGATCTCACCGCAGGAGCCGTCAAGTGACCCACCCCGTCTCCTCGGCCGGATCGGCCGCCGTCTCGCCGTACCGGCCCGCCACCGTGCTCGCCATGAGCCCCGGCACCCGGGCCGCCGTTCTCAGCGGCCGGGTCCTGCCGGAGCTGGTCCGGGTCGCCGACGTGGACCCCGATCTGCTCCTCACCGACTTCGGGTCCGCCTTCGCCGAGGACGCCTTCGCCCGGCGGCTGGCCACGGCCGAGGTGCTGTTCACCGGCTGGGGGTGCCCTCCGCTGGACGCGGACGCGCTGGATCGGATGCCGGGGCTGCGGGCCGTCGTGCATGCCGCCGGAAGCGTCAAGGGCCATGTCACCCCGGCCTGCTGGGAACGCGGTCTGCTCGTCTCCAGCGCCGCCGCCGCGAACGCCCTGCCGGTCGCCGAGTACACGCTCGCCGCCATCCTCTTCGCCAACAAGCGCGTCCTGGAATCAGCGCACGCCTACCGCGCCGCCCGCGGCCCCGTCGACCTGCTGCGCCGCTATCCGGCCGTCGGCAACTACCGGCGCACGGTCGGCCTGGTCGGAGCCTCGCTCATCGGCCGGCGCGTACTGGAACTGCTGCGCCCCTTCGACCTGCGGGTGCTCATGCACGATCCGTACGCCGACCCGGCCGAGCTCGCGGCCCTGGGTGCCGAGGCCGTCCCTCTCGACGAACTGCTGTGCCACAGCGACGTGGTGAGCCTGCACGCTCCCGAGCTGCCGGAGACCCGCCACCTGCTGAACGCGCCCCGGCTGGCCCTGATGCCGGACGGCGCGACCCTGGTGAACACCGCGCGCGGCTCGCTCGTCGACACCGCGGCACTGACCGAGGAACTGGTCTCGGGCCGGCTGCACGCCGTACTGGACCACACCGAGCCGGAGGTCCTCCCCGCCGTCTCCCCCCTGTACAACCTGCCGAACGTGCTGCTGACCCCGCACGTGGCGGGGTCGCTCGGCGGCGAACTGGACCGCCTGGCGGCAACGGCGGTGGAGGAGCTGGAGCGCTACGCCCTGGGCCTCGGCTTCCGTCACCCCGTCGACCCGTCCCGCCTAGGCCACTCGGCCTGACGGTGTGACTGCGTAGCGGCCTGACGGCCCGGACCGGCCTCGGCTTCACGACGGGCCCCGGCCGGCCAGTCCCTCCAGGTACGCCCGGCCCCGCGCGAGCTGACCCGGCAGTTCGGCGGCGTCGGGATGCCAGCGCTTCTCGTACTCCCAGCAGAGCCACCCGTCCGGCGGTACGAGGGCCACCGCCTCGGCGAGCGGCAGTGCCCCCGCGCCGAGTCCGAGCGGGGTCGGCTCGTGCGCCGATGCCACGTCCTTGACCTGTACGTAGCCCAGGTGCGCGGCCAGGGCACGGTGCGACTCGGCGGGCGATTCGCCACCGAGCCAGGTGTGGAGGACGTCCCAGAGCGCTCCGGCGGCCGGATGCGCGACCTGGTCGAGCACCCGGGCCGTCGCGTTCGCGGTGCGGTGCGAGTCGTGGGTCTCCAGAAGGATCCGCACCCCGTGCCGCTCGGCGAAGGGTGCGGCGGCCCGGAGGCGGCGGACGGCGTGGGCATCGGCTTGCGCCGGGGGCAGTTCACCGCCGCCGGGGAAGACCCGTACGCAGGGGGCTTCGAGGTCGGCGGCGAGCCGGACCAGGGCGTGGATCTCGGCGAGGACCGGCTCGTCGGGGCCGGGGGCGGCCACCCTGGCGTAGCCGGCGACCCCGAGGACGGTGACGCCCGCGGCGGTCAGGGTCCGCAGGCCCTCCGCGCGGTCGGCGGCGGAGCTGGCGGGGTGCAGGGGCTCCTCGGGGTGGGCGCGCAGTTCGAGGCCTTCGTACCCGTGGGCCGCGGCGAGACCTGCGCTCCGCTCCAGGGTGGCGCCCGGCAGGCCGAGCGTGGAGAAGGCGTACTTCACGGGCGGCTCCCCGGGGTGGCGGCGGGCGGCGGCGCGGTGGAGGGCGGCGCTGTGGAGCCGCGCACCATCAGCTCTGTCGGGAGCGTGGTGATGCCGCCGGGAGGCAGTGCTCTGCGGCCGGTCATGAGCTGGGCGGCGAGTACCCCCGCCTCGCGCAGGGGCACCCGGACCGTGGTGAGGGCGGGCGCCGTGTCCACGCAGACGGGCAGGTCGTCGAAGCCCGCGATGGAGACGTCCTCGGGTATCCGCAGCCCGGCTTCGCGCAGGGCGGCGGCGACCCCGGTGGCGACGGTGTCATTGGCCGCGGCGACAGCGGTGAAGGGGGCACCCCGGCGGAGCAGTTCGCGGGTGGCGTCGTACCCGGCGGAGCGCTCGAATCCGGCGTGCACGGTGAGGTCCGCGCAGCGCCCGGGCAGCCCGGGGTCGTGGTGGCGCAGGGCGTCCTGGTGTCCCGCGAGCCGCTCCCGGGTGGTACTCAGTCCGGGCGGGCCCGCGACGTAGGCGATGTGGCGGTGGCCGAGGGTCAGCAGGTGCTCGGTGAGCCGGAAGGCGCCGCCCCGGTCGTCGAACATGACGGTGGCGACGGGGAGTCCGGCGGGCACGGGCAGCGGGGGGCGTCCGCACAGGACCACCGGGGCGCCGGTGGCGGCCATCCGGGCGAGGCGGGCGGCGAGGGCCCGGGTGTGCTCCGGTTCCTCGACGGCTCCGCCGGTCAGGACGACCCCGCCGGCCCGCTGTCCCTCCAGGAGGGCGAGGTAGGCGAGCTCGGCGGCCGGCGCTCCCTCGGTGTTGCAGACGACGGCGAGGCGGCGGGCCTCGCCTTGGCCGCCGGGGGCCAAGGCGCGCTGGACCGCCCCGGCGAGGATGCCGAAGAAGCTGTCGGCGACGTCGTGGACGAGGACGCCGACGAGGTCGGAGGTGGCGGCGGCGAGGGCCCGCGCGGGGCCGTTGGCGATGTAGCCGAGGTCCTCGACCGCCTGCTCCACCCGGGTCCTGGTGGCGCCGGCCACCGGATATCCACCGTTCAGTACGCGCGAGACCGTGGCGGGCGATACGCCCGCCTGCGCCGCGACTTCGGCGAGTGTCACCGCCATCAGGCCCCTCCTCCCGATCTCTTCCGACCGGCTCTCCGGTCCGTCCCGGCTCATCGTCTCATCCGGTGTGCGGATCTCCATTCTCGCCGATGAAGAAAGCGCTTTCTATCACCCGTTCGAGTCTTGCACGGCCGCGTTCCACGGCCCTAGCCTGATGTGAGTGAAAGCGCTTTCTATCGCACACAAGGAGGGGACACCGTGAAGCGCAGGACCATCAAGATCGCAATGAACGGCGTCACCGGGCGGATGGGTTACCGCCAGCACCTGGTCCGTTCGCTGCTCGCGCTGCGCGAGCAGGGCGGGCTCGACCTCGGCGACGGCACGGTGCTCTGGCCGGAGCCGGTGCTGGTCGGCCGCCGCGAGCCGGCCCTGCGGGCCATCGCCGAGCGGCACGGTCTGGAGCACGTGTCCACGGACCTGACGGCCGTGCTGGCCGATCCCGAGGTCGAGGTCTACTTCGACGCGCAGGTCACCGGGGCCCGCGAGGCGGCGGTCCGCCGGGCCGTGGCGGCGGGCAAACACGTGTACTGCGAGAAACCCACCGCTCTGACCTTCGAGTCCTCGCTGGAGCTCGCCAGACTGGCCGACTCGGCCGGGATCAAACACGGGGTGGTCCAGGACAAGCTGTTCCTGCCGGGCCTGCTGAAGCTCAAACGGCTCGTCGAAGGCGGCTTCTTCGGCGAGATCCTCTCCGTGCGCGGGGAGTTCGGCTACTGGGTCTTCGAGGGCGACTGGCAGCCCGCCCAGCGGCCGTCGTGGAACTACCGGACGCAGGACGGCGGCGGGATCGTCGCCGACATGTTCCCGCACTGGGAGTACCTGTTGCACGAGCTGTTCGGCCGGGTCCGCACCGTGCAGGCGCTGACACGCACCCACATCGGCCGCCGCTGGGACGAGGAGGGCAAGCCGTACGAGGCCACGGCCGAGGACGCGGCGTACGGGATCTTCGAGCTGGAGGGCGGGGCGGTCGCGCAGATCAACTCCTCCTGGGCAGTCCGGGTCAACCGCGACGAGCTGGTGGAGTTCCAGGTCGACGGGACCCACGGCTCGGCCGTGGCGGGGCTGCGCGGCTGCCGGATCCAGCACCGCGGGGCGACGCCGAAGCCGGTGTGGAATCCGGACCTGCCGCTGACCGAACGGTTCCGTGACCAATGGCAGGAGGTACCGGACAACAGCCCCGCCGAGAACGGTTTCAAGGCCCAGTGGGAGCTGTTCCTGCGTCATGTCGTCCTGGACGAGCCCTGGCGGTGGGACCTGCTGGCCGGGGCCCGCGGGGTGCAGCTCGCCGACCTCGGGCTGCGCTCCTCCGCCGAGGGCAGGCGACTCGCGGTGCCGGAGGTGGCGCTGTGAGCATCCGGCTCCCTTCCGGGGACGGCGGGTTCCGCCTGCACACCCCCCTCACCACTCCGTTGGCTCCGCTGACCTGCGGACCGGCCCGCAGCCGCACCTTCTATGCGGCCGCGCACGTGGTCGCCGATCCGCTCTCCGCCTCAGCCGACGCACCGCCGGTGATCGACTGGGAGACCACGCTCGCCTTCCGGCACCGGCTTTGGGCACAGGGGCTCGGGGTCGCCGAGGCCATGGACACCGCGCAGCGCGGGATGGGCCTGGACTGGCCGGCCGCGGCCGAGCTGATCCGCCGGTCGGCCGCCGAGGCCCGCTCGGTGGACGGCCGGATCGTGTGCGGTGCGGGCACCGACCAGCTGGCCCCGGACACGGGGCATTCCCTGGCCGCCGTCACCGCGGCGTACGGGGAGCAGCTCGCGCACGTGGAGGAGTGCGGGTCGGGGGCGGTGCTGATGGCCTCGCGGGCCCTGGCCGCCGCGGCGCGGGGCCCCGAGGATTATCTGGAGGTCTACGGTGCGCTGCTGCGCCAGAGCGCCCGGCCGGTCGTCCTGCACTGGCTGGGGCCGATGTTCGACCCGGCCTTGGAGGGGTACTGGGGAGACACCGATCTCGACGGGGCCACGGACGTCTTCCTGAAGATCGTCTCGGAGTACCCGGAGAAGGTCGACGGGATCAAGGTCTCGCTGCTCGACGCGAGACGTGAGGTGGACATCCGGCGTCGGCTGCCGCCGGGCGTGCGCTGCTACACGGGCGATGACTACCACTATCCGGAGCTGATCGCCGGAGACGGGGAACTGGCCAGCGACGCCCTGCTGGGGATCTTCGATCCGATCGCCCCGATCGCGGCGCGGGCGGCGCACGTCCTCGACCGGGACGATGTGGCGGGGTTCCGTGAACTGCTGGATCCGACGGTGGCGCTGTCCCGGCACCTGTTCGCTCCGCCCACCCGGTACTACAAGACGGGGGTCGTGTTCCTGGCCTGGCTGGCGGGACATCAGGAGCACTTCGCGATGGTGGGCGGGCTGCAATCGGCCCGGTCGCTCCTGCACCTCGCGAGCGCGTATGAACTGGCGGACGGTCTGGGCCTGTTCCCGGATCCGGAGCTCGCCGAGGCCCGGATGGGGCGGTTGCTCTCCCTGCACGGGGTGGCCCCGTGAGCCGGGGGCCGGCTCCGGCCCGGTTCAGCCTGAACCAGGAGACGATCCGCCAGTGGTCGCTGCCCGAACTGGTCGCCGGGTGCACGGCGGCGGGGGTCGCCGCGGTCGGGCTGTGGCGCGATCCGGTACGGCGGTTCGGGGTGCGGGAGACGGCGAGGCTGGTGGCCGGGGCCGGGCTGCGGGTCAGCTCCCTGTGCCGGGGCGGCTTCTTCACCGCAGCCGACCCGGCCGGGCGCGCGGCCGCGCTGGAGGACAACCGCCGGGCCGTGGAGGAAGCTGCCGAGCTGGGGGCCGACACGCTGGTGCTGGTGTCGGGCGGGCTGCCGGAGGGGGACCGGGACCTGGCGGGGGCCCGGCGGCGAATCGCCGGCATCCTCGGCGAGCTGGCCCCGTACGCCGCCGCGCACGGGGTACGTCTGGGGATCGAGCCGCTGCATCCCATGTACGCGGCGGACCGCTGTGTGGTCTCCACGCTCGGTCAGGCCCTGGACATCGCCGAGCAGTTCCCGGCGGAGCAGGTGGGGGTGGTGATCGACTCCTACCACCTCTGGTGGGACGAGCGGCTCCCCGCCGAGGTACGGCGGGCCGGCGGGGGCGGGCGGATCGTGTCCGTCCAGGTCGCCGACTGGGTGACCCCGTTGCCGAAGGGCGTGCTGCTCGGCCGGGGACAGCTGGGTGACGGCTCGATCGACCTGCGGGCCTTCCGGAAGCTGACCGACGCGGCCGGGTACCGGGGTCCGGTGGAGGTCGAGATCTTCCATCCGGGCCTGTGGGCCCGGGAGGGTACGGAGGTCCTGCGGGAGGTGATCGAGCGCTACCGCGAGCACGTCGCGTGAGCCGTGCGGTACGGGTGAGTCAGCGGGGTTGTGTGGCCGGAAGCGTTTCAGTCAAAGGAGACTGCGATGACAGATGTGTGGAGCCGCCGTGCCTTCCTCACGGCGGTGGGCGGAGGCGTGGTGCTGGTCGGTACGCCCGCCTTCCAGGCGTTCGCGGGGACGGTGACATCGGTCCACGAGGCGATGCGCACGGTCTGGCGGGGCCTGATCCTGGGTTCACGGTTCTCCGCCACCGCGGAGCCGTTCCGTACCCGGTTGGCGGCCCTGGGCACGCAGGCCGGCCAGTGGCAGGCCTCCATGGCTCCTGCCACCGGTTCGCTCTGGCCCGACCAGGTCTTCACCACCAACCCCGAGTGGATGGCGCAGAGCTACTACCGGCTGCGGACGATGGCGGAGGCCTATGTCCGTCCCGGGACCGGGCTCACCGGGGACTCCGGACTGCTGGCAGCCCTGCTGGGCGGGCTCGACCACATGCACGCACAGGTCTACAACGCCTCCCGGGTGCGGTACGGAAACTGGTGGTGCTGGCAGATCGGAGCCCCCCAGGCTCTGCTCGACATCTGCGTCCTGCTCTACGACGAGCTGCCTGCGGCCCGGCTCGCCGACTACTGCGCCGCGGTGGACCATTTCGTGCCGGACTCGGCGGTCGCCGCGTACTCCGGGACCAGCACGGGCGCGAACCGGGTGGACCTGTGCCGGGTGCTGGCGCTGCGCGGGGTGGTCGCCGGGGACGACGCGAAGATCGCGCTGGCCCGGGACGCCCTCTCCCCGGTCTTCCCGTTCGTCACCACCGGCGACGGGCTGTACCGGGACGGCTCCTTCATCCAGCATTCCTACGTCGCGTACACCGGCTCGTACGGATCGGTCATGCTCGGCGGACTGGGCATGCTGTTCGGCCTGTTGAAGGGGACGGCGTGGGAGGTCACCGATCCCGGCGCGCAGATCGTCTTCGACGCGGTCGAGAACGCGTGGGCGCCGTTCCTGTTCAACGGGCTGGTGATGGACGCGGTGTCGGGACGGGCCCCCAGCCGGGGCGTCCAGGTGGCCGATCCCCTTCAGGTGCAGATGGACGACCACACGCGCGGGCACGCCGTACTCGCCGCGATCCTGCTGCTCTCCGAGGGTGCGAGCAGTGCCGAACGGGCCCGCTGGCGGGCCCTGGTGAAGGGCTGGGTGGCGCGGGACTACTACAGCGCCCCGCTGTCGGACACCACCCAGACCCTGTCGGCCCTGGCCCGGATCTCCGAGGTCTCGGCGGACGCATCGGTCACGGCGGCGGCCGAGCCGGTGGGGCACCGGCTGTTCCCGTCGATGGACCGGGCCACGCACCGGCGGCCCGGCTGGGCGGCCTCGCTGTCCATGGCATCCAAGCGGATCACCCACTACGAGACGGGCAACGGCGAGAACCTGCGCGGCTGGCACACCGGCAGCGGCATGCTCTGCTGGTGGGGATCCACCTACGGCAACGGGCAGTACGCGGACGCGTTCTGGCCCACGGTGGATCCGTACCGGCTGCCGGGGATCACCGCCTCGCGCAAGGCGCTGGCCGACGGCGCGGGCGGCGACTGGGGGGCCTCCCGGCCGGACGTCACATGGGTGGGCGGCACCACCGACGGGGAGTTCGCTTCGGTGGGCCAGCACGTGAAGGGGCTGGGGAGCACGCTCACGGCGCGCAAGTCGTGGTTCTTCCTCGACGACACGGTGGTCTGTCTGGGCGCCGGGATCAGCGCCTCCGACGGCACCGCCGTCGACTCGGTCATCGACAACCGGAATCTGGGCGCGGCCGGCGCCCATGCCCTGACCGTCGGCGGTACGGTCCAGCCGGCCACCCTGGGGTGGACCGCGTCCTTCCCCGGCCCCGGCTGGGCCCACCTGGCGGGCTTCGGCGGGTATGTGATGTCGGGCTCCGGGACCTTCAGAGCACTGCGGGAGGCCCGGACGGGCAAGTGGAGCGACATCAACCGGAGCGCTTCCACCACGGCCCTGACCCGGCGCTATCTGACCCTCTGGTACGACCACGGGACGGATCCGACGGACGGCGGCTACGTCTACCAGCTGATGCCCGGAGCCTCCGCCGCCCAGACTTCGGCGCGGGCCGCCGCGGCGGGATGGCTGACGGTGCTCGCCAACGGCCCGGCCGCCCAGGGTGTGGTGGTCGGCTCGCTCGGCTTCACCGGGGTCAACTTCTGGCAGGCCGGGGCGGTGGGCCCGCTGCAGGCGAGCGCGCCCTGTTCGGTGACGGTGCGGGAGCGGGGCGACGGCACGGCCGTGGTGTGCGTCTCGGACCCGTCGCGGACGCTGACGGCCCTGGCCCTGGTGTGGAACCGGCCCGTCGCCGAGGTGCTGTCCCAGGCGGCGAGCGTGGTCTCGGCGAGCGGCGGGACCGCGCTGCGCCTCGGCTTCGGGAGCCTGACCTCGCTGGAGGGAGCCTCCCAGGAGGTGGTGGTGCGGCTGGGGTGAGCCCGGACCCGCGCGGGGTGGTAAAAGCTTGGGCCATGGGGTGACATAACGTGCCCTGTATGGATCAGGAGCACATACCCGGGGACGGCGAACGCCGCGAAGGCGGCGAAGGAACCGGCGGCGGCAGGCGGCGTTTCCTCGTCATGGCGACGGGAGCGGCGGCCACCGCCGCCGGGCTGGCCGCCGTGGCCGGCTGCGGGAACGGAGACGCCGCGAACACCGGAGGGACGGACGGAGCGGGCACCGGCAAGAGCCCGAAGCCGTCCGGTTCCCCGGCTAAAGAGGGGCCGCACGGCTTCGACGTGAAGGCCGAGAACGCCCGTCCTGGGAACGCCGACTGGCAGGTGACCAAGGCCGGCCCGGCGCGGGCCATCGAGGGCTTCGCCGACAAGGTGAGCGTCCTGCCCGGCGAGTCCTTCGGGCTGCACGTCTCCACCACCGCACCCCGGTTCACCGTCTCCGCCTACCGGATGGGCTGGTACGGCGGGGCCCGCGCCCGCCTGGTCTGGCGGTCCGAGGCCCTGCCCGGTGCGCGCCAGCCCGACCACACGGTGGATCCGGCGACCCGTACGGTCCGCACCCGGTGGACCCGTAGCACCACCGTCGAGACCAAGGACTGGCCCGAGGGATGCTACTTGCTGCGCCTAGACGCGCAGGGCGGCGAGGGCCAGCGCTTCGTCCCCGTCACCGTGCGGTCGGCCGCCACGACCGGACGCAGCGTCGTGGTCAACGCGGTGGCGACCTGGCAGGCGTACAACAGCTGGGGCGGCTACAGCAGCTACGACGGCCCCTCCGGCGGTTTCGCCTCGCGCTCGCTGGCGGTGTCCTTCGACCGGCCGTACGACTACGACGACGGCGCGGGCCTGTTCCTCGTCTACGAGGCTCCGCTGCTCGCACTCGCCGAGCGGCTCGGCATACCCCTGGCGTACACGACGACCACCGACGTGGCCCGGGAGAAGCGGCTGTTGGAGGGGGCTTCGGCCGTGCTCTCGCTCGGGCACGACGAGTACTGGTCGCCGGAGCAGCGCGCGCATTTCACGGCCGCCCGGGACGCCGGCACCAACATCGCGATCCTCGGGGCGAACTGCTGCTTCCGCCGGATCCGGCTGGAGGCGTCCGATCTCGGACCGGACCGCACGCTGGCCTGCTACAAGTCCTCCTACGAGCAGGATCCCGGCTTCAAGCGCGGCCACCCTGCCACCGTCGATTTCCGTTCCGCGCCCGGGGCCGACCCGGAGAGTGCGCTGCTCGGCGTGATCTACGACGGCTACCCGGTGGACGCCCCGTACGTCGTGACCAACCCGGGCCACTGGCTCTTCGAGGGCACGGGCGCGAAGGCGGGCGACAAGTTCGCGCACCTGGTCGGCGTGGAGTACGACAAGGTCAACACCGGTTTCTCCACCCCCCGCCCGATCGAGATCCTGGCCCACTCCCCCGTGGTCTGCGAGGGCCGGCCCAGCCACCAGGACACGGCGTACTACACCGTGCCGAGCGGCGCCGGGGTCTTCGCGACCGGCACCATGCGCTGGGTGGAGGCCCTGGACGCGAAGGGCGACGGGCGCGGCGGAGCCAACCACGGCCTGGACGCGCGCTCGGGTGCGCTGACCACGCGGGTGACGGAGAACCTGCTACGGGCCTTCGCCGCCGGCCCGGCCGGCAAGACCCACCCGGCGCAGGACAACGTGAAGGCGGTGTACGGGGGTTAGCTGCCCCGAGGCCCGGCAGTCCTGAGGCCCGGCGGCCCCGCCGCCGGGCAGCCGGGTAGCCCGAATGCGCTGGACTCCACCCGTAAGGGGTGTTTAGGATCATGTCGCGGCATCGCGTGTCGGTCACCGGCCGGGTGAGACATGGAGGTGCCGAGACGTGCCTTTCGGAGGCATTCACTCATGGCGATTCAGCTCAACCACACGATCATCCACTCCCGTGACAACCGGGAATCCGCAGAGTTCCTGGCGTACTTCCTCGGCCTGGAGGTCGGGACCCCGTGGGGCCCGTTCATCCCCGTAGACACCGCCAACGGCGTCACCCTGGACTTCGCGACCGTCCCGGCCGAGTCCATCACGGCGCAGCACTACGCGTTCCTCGTCTCCGAGGCCGAGTTCGACGAGGCCTTCGAGAAGATCAAGCGGGCGAAGATCACCTACTACGCCGACCCGCACGGCCGGCTGCCCGGCGAGATCAACCACAACGACGGCGGCCGGGGCGTGTACTTCCAGGACCCCTCGGGGCACGGGATGGAACTGATCACCCGCCCCTACGGTTACCAGGAACAGGCCCAGTCATAGCCTGACTCCGGTCCTCCGGCAGGTAGACGATGTCCGGCGCGCCCGTCGTCGGGTGGGTTCCGACGCGGGTCCGGACCCCGTAGACCTCGGCGAGCAGGGGCTCCGTCAGGACCTCCGCGGGGGTGCCCGAGGCCGCCACCCGGCCGGCCGCCAGGACGTACAGGCGGTCGCAGTACATCGCCGCCAGGTTGAGGTCGTGCAGCACCAGCAGGGCGGTGGCCGGCAGGGAGCGGACCAGGCCGAGGATCTCCAGCTGGTAGCGGATGTCCAGGTGGTTGGTCGGTTCGTCCAGGGCCAGCAGGCCGGGATCCTGGACCAGGGCGCGGGCCACCAGGGCACGCTGACGCTCGCCGCCCGAGAGCCCGTCGAAGCGGCGGTCCGCGAGGGCGGCCGCGCCCACGGTCTCCAGGGCCCCGGCGACCTTGCGCAGGTCGTCGGGGCCGTCCTGCTCCCAGAACCGCTTGTGCGGGCTGCGCCCCATGGCCACCACCTCGCGCACGGTCAGCCCGAAGGTGCCGGCCGCGTCCTGGGGCACGACCGCGACCCGCCGGGCGCGGTCCTTCACGCCCAGCGAGGCGGCGTCCGCGCCGTCCAGCACCACGCGCCCGCCGCTCGGGCGCAGGGTGCCGTAGACGCAGCGCAGCAGCGTCGTCTTTCCGCTGCCGTTGGGTCCGACCACGCCGACCGTCTCGCCGGGGCGGGCGATGAGGTCGATCCCGTGCAGCAGCGGCTGCCCGTCGGTCTCGTAACGCACGGCCTCGACCACGAGTTCCACCGGTCCCGATGTCGGACCCTTCATCCCACGACCCCTTCGGTACGGGTGGACCGGCGCAGCATCCACAGGAAGAACGGCCCGCCGACGAGCGCGGTGACCACGCCCACCGGGATCTCCTCCGGCGCGGCGACGGTACGGGCGGCCAGGTCGGCCAGGGTCAGGAACACCGCCCCGCCGAGCGCGGCCACCGGCAGCAGCGCCCGGTGTCCGGCGCCGACGACCATGCGGGCGGCGTGCGGAACCATCAGCCCGACGAAACCGATCGCCCCGCTGTAGGCCACCAGCACCCCGATGACGAGCGAGGTGAGGACGAAGACGGCGGCCCGGAACCGGCCCGTGTCCAGGCCGAGGGTGTGCGCTCCCTCCTCCCCCGCGAGCAGCAGGTCGAGCGGACGGGCCAGGGCGATCAGCAGGCCGGTGCCGACGAGCAGGGCGGCGGCGGGCAGCGCCAGTTCGCCCCAGCGGGCCCCGCCGAGGCCGCCCAGCGTCCAGAACAGCACGCTGCGCATCTGGTCGGGGTGCGCGGCGAGGACCAGGACCAGGCTGGTCAGGGCGGACAGGACGTACTGGACGGCGACTCCGGCCAGGATCAGCCTGCCGGTGGTCATGGCGCCGCCGCGCCGGGCCATCGCGTAGACGGCGACGAGTGCGCCCATCGACCCCGCGAAGGCGGCGAGGGGTACGGCGGCCCCGCCCGCGAACCCGAGGATCCCGGCGCCGAAGACGATCACCAGCACCGCCCCCGCCGAGGCTCCCGAGGAGGCCCCGAGGAGGAAGGGGTCGGCGAGCGGGTTGCGCACGAGGGCCTGGAGCACGGTGCCGGCGACGGCGAGCCCGGCGCCGACGACCGCCCCGAGCAGCACGCGCGGCATCCGGACGTCCCACACGATCGCCCGGAAGGCTCCGCCTCCGCCGCCCGGACCGGCCCCCGTTCCGGGTCCGCCGAGCAGGAGGTCGAGCACCTGGCCCGGGGGGATCCGTACGGGCCCCAGGGCCAGCCCCGCCACGGCCGATAGCGCCAGCGCGGCGGCGAGCACGGCCAGGACGACGGGCGTACGGGTGAACGCGCGGGCGAGCCGGCGCCTCACGCGGCGTCGGGGTGGAGCTGGGCGCCCAGCGATTCGACCGCGTCGGCCACGCGCACGCCGAGCACGGCGGAGGAGAGCGGCAGCACGACGAACCGCTGGTTCTTGATCGCGGGAACCTGTGCCAGCGCCGGGTCGTTCAACAGGCGCTGCTTCTTGGCTTCGACGGTGGTGCCGCCGTAGTCGTAGATGAGGACGACCTCGGGCTTACGCTCGATGACCTTCTCCCACGACACGTCACCGAAGGTGTCCTTGAGGTCGGCGAACACGTTCGTCCCGCCCGCCAGGGAGACGATCTCGTTGCCGATGCCGTTGCCTCCCGAGGTGAAGGCGGAGGAGTCGCCGGAGTCGTAGGCGAAGACCGTCGGCTTGGCCTTGTCCTTCACGCGCCCCGTGACGGCGTCGATGCGGCGCTGCTCGTCGGCGATGAGCTTCTCGCCGCGCTCGGGTACTCCGAAGGTCCGCGCCACTTCGGTGATCTCGGTCTTGAGCTGCCCCAGGCCCACCGGCCCCTCGGTGCAGTACTCCATGCTGAGCCGGGAGTTGATACCGGACTTGGCGAGCCCCTCACGGTCGCGGCCCTGCGCCTTGTCGAAGGCGCTGGAGTAACCCCCGTAGACGAAATCGGGGTTGGCGCCGAGCAGGACCTCCTTGGACGGGTACTCCTTGGCCAGCACCTTGATCTTGTCGTACGCGGGCCGGTAGGCGGACAGTACGGCATCGTCGAGGTAGGCCGTGCCGGCCATCCTCTCCTCCAGCCCGAGGGCGAGGAGCAGCTCGGTGGCGTGCTGGTTCATGCTGACCGCCCGCTGCGGAGGCGCCTGATAGGTGCTGCTGACACCGCAGTTGGTGACGGTGTACGGGTACCCGGGCGCGGCGCCCGGTCCCGCGGCCGCGTCCTGCGCTCCGGGTGAGCCCCCACAGGCGGCCAGCGATATCAGGAGCGGGACGGGGGCGAGCGCGCGCAGCAGGGCGCGGGGGTACGACGACATGGCGAAGCCTCTCCGGGGGATCCGCGTCCCCTGGTCGATGTGAAGAGGCGGTGCGTCAGTGTCTGACTCCCGGTTCCCGTGGGGGCTCCGGTCACAGTGGCGGGACCGCACCGGATTCGCACCGGTTTCCTGTCCTGCACCGCCTGGGTAACCCGGCCCAGTCTGCCAGACGGGTGATCGCCGGCGGTCCCGGCGCACCGCGCCGGCCATGCGGGAGGGGCCCCGGGAAATCTCGTTTCGGCCTTCCGGCCGAGACGGGCCCGGGGGCCAGACTTGTTGCCATGGCCATGGCCAGTGATCGCCGACCCCGGAACACGGCAAAACGGACTCCGGGGAGGTTCCCTGGAGTCCGTTTTCGCAGTACTGCCTGCTCACGCATGGCAGGGGTGACAGGAGTCGAACCTGCGACATTCGGTTTTGGAGACCGACGCTCTGACCAACTGAGCTACACCCCTTCGGCAGGACCAACCATGCCACGGGACGGACTGAAGATCCAATCAATTGGGGGACCCGCCGCGGATCCAGCCGGATCGTGCCGCCCCCTTGACCGGCTCTGGTCCAGACCAATAGTTTCCGCATGCACAGCGCACGCGCCCCGGCACCACTCCCCGCATCCGCAAAGGAAGCCCATGCGCCGCAGCACGCTCGGCAGGCTGGCCGTCGCCGTCTGCTCCCTCTCCCTGCTGACCGCCTTCGCTCCCGCCCACGACGGCTCCGGGCACGAGACCTCGTACAAGAAGGTCGGCTACTTCACCCAATGGGGCGTCTACGGGCGGGACTTCCAGGTCCAGGACCTTGAGAAGAACGGCAGCGCGGGCAAGCTCACGCACATCAACTACGCCTTCGGCAACATCAGCGCGGACGGCAAGTGCTTCACCGGAAACGTCCCCGGGGAGGCCGACGCCTGGGCCGACTACGTGCGTCCGCTGGACGCCGAGAACTCCGTCGACGGGGTCGCCGACGACTGGAGCCAGCCGCTCGCCGGCAACTTCAACCAGTTGCGCGAGCTGAAGGCCAAGCACCCCGGGCTCAAGGTCCTGCTCTCGCTGGGTGGTTGGAGCTGGTCCACGCACTTCTCGGACGCCGCACTGACCCCGGCCTCCCGCAAGGCGCTCGTCGCGTCCTGCATCGACCTGTACATCAAGGGCAACCTCCCGCAGGACGGCAGCCGCGGCGGCGCGGGCGCGGCCGCCGGAATCTTCGACGGGTTCGACATCGACTGGGAGTGGCCCGGTTCGCCCGGCGACTCCGACACCACCTACCGCCCCGAGGACAAGAAGAACTTCGCCGCGCTGGTCGCCGAGTTCCGCACCCAGCTCGACGCGTACTCCCGCGCCCAGAAGCGGAAGTCGAAGTACCAGCTGACGGCCTTCGTCCCGACCGCTCCCGCCAAGATCGACGCGGGGTTCGACGTCCGGCGGATCATGCGCGACCTCGACTTCGTGACCCTCCAGGGCTACGACTTCCACGTCTCGGGCGAGAAGACCACCGCCCAGCAGTCCGCGCTGTACGCCCGCGACGACTTCAGCGTCGACGGCACCGTGGACGCCTGGGAGCAGCGCGGCGCACCCGCGCACAAGCTGGTGATGGGCATGCCGTTCTACGGTCAGGGCTGGACGGGCGTCAGCGGCGGCGGGGACGGCATGGGACAGCCCGCGACGGGTCCGGCGCCGGCCACCTGGTCGGCCGGGTACGAGGACTACAAGGCCCTCAAGAAGCTTGCCGATTCCGGCAGTTACAAGGTCCACCGCGACCGGCGCAACGGGAGCGCCTGGCTCTTCGACGGCTCCACCCTCTGGACGTACGACGACCCGCAGGTGCTGCGCGCCAAGACCCGGTACATCCGCGAAGAGGGCCTGGGCGGTGCGATGTTCTGGTCCCTGGACGCCGACACCGCCGACGGCGAGCTGATGACCGCCGTCGACCAGGGCCTGCGCGGCCACTGACGGGCCGGCCCCGCCGCCGGCCGACACCCTGAACAGCGCCGCCGGGCGGTGGAAAAATGCCCGTCCCGGCGGCGCCCCAACCCGTACGCTCCCGCGCATGAGGATCAAGACGGTACGGGCGGTCAACGCGCTGACCTCGCGCTGGGCGGAGCACGCGGCGACGCAGGGCGCGGGCACGGTGTTCACGGCGGCCGGGGTCTGGCCGCTGCTGGCCCTCCTCGCCGACGGCGCCGACGGCCCGGCCCGCACCGAGCTGGCCGCGACCCTCGGCATACCCGCCGACACGGCCGCCGAGGCCGCGCGGGAGCTGCTGGCCGCGCTGGACGGCGTACGGGGCCTGCGCGCGGCGACCGGACTGTGGACCCGGCGGGATCTCCCGCTGGAGGAGCGGTGGCTGGCCGGGCTCCCGGACGGCGCGCGGGGCACCCTGAGCGGCGACGAGGACACCGACCGCAAGGCGCTCGACGCCTGGGCCGCCGACCGCACCGGCGACCTCATCGAGAAGATACCGGTCGCCCTCGACGAAGACAGCCGCTTCGTCCTCGCCTCGGCGCTGACGCTCGGCCTGCGGTGGATCCAGCCGTTCACGCCCTGGATGACTCGGATCGGCCAAGGCCCCTGGGCCGAGGGCCCGGTACTCGGACTGTTCCGCACCACGGCCCTCCTGGACCGGGTCCGCGTGGCCCACGCGCCGACGGGGCCGGTGACCCTGCTGGAGGTGGTGGGCGACGGCGGTTTGGACGTCCACCTCGTCCTCGGCGAGCCGCAGGCCCCGCCGGGCCAGACCCTCCAGGCAGGCATCGCGGCCGTCACCCGGACCATTCCCACCATGGGCGCGAGCGAGCTCCCCGAAGGGGACCCTGGGCCGGGGCTGCGCATCACACGGGTGCTCTCGGAGGACTCCCAACACCGGCTGGACATCTCGACGGTGGCATTCGAGGTGAAGGCGGAGCACGATCTCCTTCATCATCCGCGGCTGTTCGGGCTGGAGAGCGCCTCGGACGACCGCCAAGGCCACTTCCCGGGGATCAGCACCGACCCGTTGACCATCGACTCGGCCCGTCAGTCGGCCGTGGCGCGTTTCCATGCCGAGGGCTTCGAGGCGGCGGCCGTGACGGCGATCGTCGCGGCCATCGGTTGCGCCGCGCCCCGGCCGAGGTACCGCGTCCGTCGCGCCCAGGTCTCCTTCCACCGTCCCTTCGGCTTCCTTGCCGTCCACCGGACCTCCCGCCTCGTCCTCGCCACGGGCTGGGTCGCGGATCCGCTCCCTTACGAGGAGAACAAGGCGGAGTGGGGCGAGGACGAGGATTGGGACGAGGAGGGCTAGGCCGTCAACCGGCAGTGCTGAGGCGGTGGGCGGCGGCCAGGGCGGCCGTCTCGGTGAAACCGGGTACGCGTCCGGTGCCGCCGCGGCCGGACACGGAGAGCGAGGCGGCCGCCATGGCGTACGCGACGGCGTCGTCGAGGGTGTCGCCAAGCGCGAGCCGGGCGGTGGCGGTGCCGGTGAAACAGTCGCCGGCGCCGGTCGCGTCGACCGGGTCGGGGTTGACGGGGACGGGGAGGTACCTCGCCCCCGTGCGGCCACCCGGGCCGCTGCCCGTGCCTTCGTCCAGGAGCAGCCGGCCGGCACCCGCGGTGACGACGACGGCACGGGCCCCCAGTGCCCGGTAGCGGGCGGCCGCCTCGGCCGGGTCGTCGGTGGCGACCAGGGCCAGCGCGTCGGCCGGGCAGGAGGTCTTCAACAGCCCGGTCAGCGGGGCGATGCGGGCCAGCAGATCGCGGGCCTCGCTCCGACTGGTGAGCCGGGAGCGGAAGTTGGGGTCGTACGAGAGGTGCCCGCCGGCCTCGTACACGGCCTCGGCCGCGGCCAGCACGGCATCGCGGCTGCTCGGCGACAGGGCGCCGGTGATCCCGCTGGTGATGAGGGCCTTGGAGCCGGTCAGCAGCTCCCGCCAGGATTCCACGTGTTCCACCGAGAGGGTGGATCCGGCGCTGCCGGTGCGCCAGTACACGAACTCGCGGTCGCCCTCCGTGTCGGCGGAGAGCAGATAGGCGCCGTTGGGGCGCGGGGAGCGGCGTACGTGGGTGACGTCCACGCCGAGCGCGGCGGCGCGGGCCAGCAGCGGGACGCTCAGCTCGTCCCCGCCGACGACGGCGAGCAGGGCGGTGCGGGCTCCGGCGGCGACGGCCGCGGCCGCGGCGTTGAGGGCGTCCCCGGAGTAGGAGATACGGGCGGGGGTGCCGTCGGCGGCGTCGCGCAGGGCGGAGTCGACGTGGATCTCGGCGAGCACCTCGCCGAGCACGAGGACGTCGTACTCCTCCGGCCCGGTCACGGCCGGAGCTCCGCACCCGCACCCGCACATTCGCCGCAGCAGGGCCTGGCGAGGTCGGCGAAGACGGCGGCCAGCTCGCCCGGGTCGGCGGGCAGCCCGTTGCCTATGCCCACGGCCGCGGCCCCGGCGGCGAGCCACTCCCGGACCTCACCCGGCCTGATGCCGCCGGTCGGGATGATCAGGGCGTCCGGGAGGACGGCCTTGAGGGAGCGGACGAACCGGGGACCGCCGACATGGGCGGGGAACACCTTCGCGGCTCCGGCCGCCCGGACCGCGGAAGCGATCTCGCCCGGGGTGAAGCCGCCTTCGATGAAGACGGCCGCGCGCTCCACGGCGACCGCACGGACCTCGGGGGCCGGGTAGGGCGAGATGAGGAAGGCGGCGCCCGCGTCGAGGGCGGTCTTCGCGTCCTCGGCGGTGGTGACGGTGCCGACGCCGATGAGGGCGGGGCGGCCGTGGGCGTCGGCGCGGGACACGGTGCGGGCGACGGCCTCGGCCCAGCCGGGCGTGGAGGTGGTGAGCTCGACCGCGCGGCAGCCCGCGGCCAGCAGGGCGGTGGTGTGGTGGACGGCCTCGTCGGCGTCGGCGTTGCGCAGGACCGGCAGCAGGCGCTGTGCGGTGATGACCGCGTACGGGTGACAGGACACGGGACAGCCCCCCATTTGTTCCACGTAATGGAACTTGGTATTGTGTAACGGAACATCTCTGATGCAGACCATACCCATCTCTGGAGATCACGTGTCCACGGACGGAAGACCTGAGGACGCGGAGGCCGAAAACACCGCGCGCGGCGGCCGGACTTCGGCGGCGGGCACGGCGCTGGAGAAGTCGATGCGGATCCTGGAGGCCGTCGCCGCGCCCGGCGGCCCGCACCGGCTCACCGACGTGACGGCGGCGGCCGCGGTCCCCAAGTCGAGCACCTTCCGCATCCTGGCCGCACTGATCGAGCAGGGCTTCGTACGCTCCGAGGGCGAGAGCCGCTACGCCGCCGGCCCCCGGCTGCGCGCCCTGTCCGCGCAGGTCAGCGGCGGGGAGCCGGCCGGCATCGAACAGATCCTGCGCGATCTCCAGCAGGCCACCGGGCAGGCGGTCCACCTCGCACTGCACAGCGGGGAGACCATCACCTACATCCGGAAACTGGAGAGCGACCAGCCCTTCCGGACCGCCTCGCGCGTCGGCATGCGGATGCCGCTGCACACGACCGCGATCGGCAAGAGCATCCTGGCCCACCTGCCGCGGGCCGAGGTGCGCGAGCTGGTCTCCGCCGCCGGGCTGCCGCGCCGCACGCCGAACACGCTCACCACGCCGCAGGCGCTGGACGCCGAGCTGGCGACGGTCCGAGGCCAAGGGTTCGCACTGGACGACGAGGAGAACGAGCCCACCATCCGCTGCCTCGGCGCCGCGATCCTGGGCCCGACGGGCCGCCCCGTCGGCGGGGTCAGCGTCACCACGGTCACGTTCCTGGTCTCCCGCGAGGAGATCGAGGCCTACGTTCCCGCGCTGCGCGCGGCCGCGGAGGCACTGGCCCCACTGCTCTGAGCAACCGAGTGCGGGCGGGCGCCCGCGCCTGGGAGAGCGGCCACGCCCGGCCTACGGGTCTTCGTGCCCGGCCCGGTCGCAGGCCTCGGCCAGCAGCTCGCGGGCGGTGCGCAGATGCAGGTGCCCGGGTTCCAGGACGGACTGCGCCTGTGCCAGCACACCGTTCAGGAGCGCACCGGCTTCGGAGGTCCGGCCCCGTGCAATCAGGGCGCGGGCCCACTCCAGCCGGGCGTAGATCACGTGCGGATGGTCCGCTCCGAGCACCCGGGTCCGGTCCGCGGTGAGCTCCGCCCAGGCGCCGGCCGCTTCGGCGGCGCGCCCCGCTCGGGCGGCCAGCGCCGCCCGGCTCCCCCGGATGGCGAGGGTGTGCGGGTCATCGGGGCCGATCCGCTCCTCGGCCTCGGCCAGCAGCTCCGCCAACTCCCGGTCCGCGGCGGCCGGATCGTCCGAGGCGAACGAGCGGAACCAGATCAGGCTGCGCCGGGCGGCCAGGACCAGCGGGTGGCCCGGGCCGTGGACGCGCAGCCGGTCGGCGAGCAGCGCCTCCAACTGCCGGGCCGCCGCACCGGTATCGCCGGCCGCGCCCGTGAAATAGGCCAGCTGGTGGCGGGCCGCCAGGGTGTCCGGATGATCGGGTCCGAGTACCTCCCCCGCATCGGACACCAGCGCCGCGAACCTGGTGGCCGCCGCCCTGTGCGCTCCGGACTCCCCTATGAAGAAGGCCAGTTGGTGCCGGGAGGTCAGGGTCTCCGGGTGCCGGGGCCCCAGCCGGTCCGTGCGCCGCCGGGCGATTCCGGCGAGGTCGGCGGCGGCCCGGCGCGGCTTCCCGGAGTCCCCGATGGCGATGGCCAGCGGCAGTTCGGCGCCGGGGACTCCGCCGCGCCGGGCGAGGTCGAGTGCCTCGACGGCGCGCGCGAGCCGGCCGTCCTGGTGGGCGACGAGGCCCATGTCGTAGGCGTCGGCTGGGCCCACCCGGGCCAGCAGCCCGCTCCACAGGTGGTCGGGAACGGGAACGCCGGCGTGGCCCGGCGCGTTCAACAGGTAGTCGAACGCGGTGAATCCGGCGCCGTAGTTGCCGATCAGCAGCCCGCTGGTGGCGTAGGCGGCCGCGCAGGCCCAGTCCATCGCCTCGGCGAAGGGCTCCGGCTGGAGGTCTCCGCCGCCCCGGGCCGCCAGGTAGGGGGCGTGGAGTTCGCGCAGCCACTCCCGGCTCACCGGGCGGCGGAGCCCGGCCCGGCGGCAGTCCACCGCCGCCGCGACGACGGCGGCGCCGCGCGGATTGGCGCCCGGAGCCCAGCCGTTCTCCCAGGAGGCCAGCAGCTCCGGACCGGCCGCCAGCACCTCGGCGACCCCGAACCGCTCCCCCGCGCGCAGCGCGGCCCCGATCCGGGGATCGCCCTGGTGGGCGGCGGCCCTGCGGCGCTCCGACTCCGACCAGTGCCGTGGCAGCCGTAGGACGGCAGCCTGCTGGAGGAGGTCGCGCTGGGCCCGCCAGGCGTCCCGGTCGGAGCCGGTGAGCCGGCTCTCCTCGCGGGCGTCGTAGCGCCGGTACTCCTGGACCCGCATGGTGGCGATCACCACCGCCGTGCCCAGGGAGGCCAGTTGGGCCGCGGTGAGGCCGCCCGCGCCGAGGTGGTCCTCCAGATCGTCCAGCCACAGCACGGCGCGCCGGCGGCGCGCGGCGATCCGTACGGCCTCGGGCAGCGCGGCGCGGGAGAGCGGGCGGACGAAGGCGTGCCGGGGGTAGCGGGTGCGGGCCACTTCGTAGGCGAGCCGGGTCTTGCCGGCCGTGGACTCCCCCACCACGAGCACGAAGCGGGCCCGCTCCAGGGCGGCGCGGAGCCCCGGCTCGGCGTCGCGCTCGATGTACGCGGGTGCGGCGCCCGGCGCCTCCGCCGGGTGGGCTCCGGCCAGCTCGGGCCGGTCCACCTGGCGCAGCAGCGGAATTCGGCCGCCAGGGGTGCGCAGCACTTCTCCTGCGGCGCCGACGGGGGCGGCCGTCTCCTCGGGCCGCATCAGCTCGGCCGCCAGCCCGGCCAGCGTGGTGACGGCCGCGCCGATCCCGGCGGCCCAGGGTCCCGAGGTCCAGACCGCCGCCAGGGCGACCGCGCCCCCGCAAGCGGTCTCGGGGAAGTGGGGTGCGTTTCCGCGTCGTCCGGTGCGGTGTCTCGGCGTGCTGCCGCATCTCCCGCGTACTGGACGTACTCGGGTGATGCGGCAGTGCGGCGAGGCGCCGTGCCGGGCGGCGCGGAGGCGTGCCTCACTTCCCCGAGACCGCTTGGCCCGACCGCACCGAGGTACCCGGCCCAGGCCCGCGCCCGGCCGGATCCCCGTAAGAGCAACGCCGACATGCCGCCCCCAACACGTCCCGTGGGAGCCCTCATTGTCACCCGGTGGGGGCTCGGGCAAACCCCTGCGGCCGGACTCGTACGAGGAGTTGGCGCATCCCCGCCGCCCTAGGCCTCAGTAGGTGACGAGGATCCGGCGGGCAGGGCCGTCCACCCGGATGCGGCCCCCTACGGGGATCACGAGCTGCGGGTCGGTGTGGCCGAGGTCGACGTCGAAGACGGCCATGGTGTCGGGAGCGTACTCGTGCAGCGCCCGCAGGACGGCCTCGCGCTGTTCCCGGCGGAAGCGCTCCCGCGCCTCGGGGCCGAGCCGGTTCTCGAACGACCAGCTCTTCGCCCGGCCCATCAGCAGCGCCGGGAACTGCCTCAGCAGTCCGCGCTCGCCCATGTTCCGGAGGATTCCGTAGACCTCCTGGGCTCGCGGCATCCCCTCCGAGGTCTCCAGGAAGAGCACCTGGCCGGCGTGGGAGTCGACGGGTCGCCCCACCCGGTCGGCCGTCAGCAGCCGGAACAGGACCTCCAGGCAGCCGCCCCAGCCGGTCCCTTCGACCACCCGGTCGCCGTGGTGCCAGAACCAGCCGGCGGCGGGCTCCAGTTCGGGTTCGGAGTCGAAGGTGTGCGGGTCGTCCCAGGGGCCGTTGACGTCCCCGCTGGCGGCGGCCGGGGTGAGCTCGTACTCGCCCGGGGCGAACAGCGCCGCGCGGAGGGAGCCCTCGGTCAGCGGATGCATCGCTCCGGGCCGCCCGAGCTCGACCATCACCGAGCCGCCGTGATAGCCGACGATCCCCAGGTCCCGCAGGAACAGCAGCAGGTTGGTGTTGTCGCTGTAGCCGAAGAACGGCTTGGGGTTGGCCCGGAGCAGCTCGGCGTCGAGGTGAGGCAGGACGGTGATCTGGTCGTCGCCGCCGATGCTGGCGATCACGGCCTTGATCGCGGGATCCGCGAAGGCCGCGTGGATGTCCGCCGCCCGCTCCTCGGCGCTCGCGCCCATCTTCCGGGTCGTCGGGTACTCCACCGGCTTCAGCCCGAAATCCTCCCGGAGCCTGCGCAGTCCGAGCTCGTAGGGCTGCGGGAAGAGTCCGGGCAGACCGGACGAAGCGGAGAGCACCGCGACCTGGTCTCCGGGGCGGGGCTTGACGGGGTAGCGGGGAGCGGTCATGCCAGGAGCCTAGGAGACGGGGGACCACCACCGAAGAGATTTATCCCCGGCGGAGATTCCCTAACCTTCCCTATCACTCCGCATTCTGCACTCCTTACGGTAAGGTTCGGCACTATGGAGAATGAGGAGCGCGAGCTGTACTCGGTCGGCGAGGTCGCCGAGCGGCTGGGGCTGCACGTGCGGACCGTACGGAACTACGTGCGCGACGGGCGGCTGAAGGCGGTGCGGATCGGCAAGCAGTACCGGATCAGCCGCGAGGACTTCGAGGCGCTGACCAGCCTGCCGGCCCCGGCCGGGGACGCGGACGTCCCTCCGGCGGAACCGGACCGGCCGCGCGGGCACGTGGAGGTGTCGAGCATCGTGCAGATCGACGCGATCGGCCCGGACGCCGCGAGCCGGCTCGCCACCCTCCTCACCGCGACCGCGCAGTCCCCCCGGGACACCCCGGACCCGTTGCGCGTCCAGACGGTCTACGACAAGGAGCGGGCCCGCATGAAGATCGTGATCCTCGGCGATCCGGCCACCACCGCCGATCTGCTGCACCTGCTCGACGGGGCACTCGGACCGGGCAACGGCATGGGGGTGACCCACCGTGACTGATCACCTCGGGATCGACGGCCTCGGGACCGACGGCCTCGGAACCGACCACGCCGGGACCGACCACGTCGTGGAGCACCACGGCGTTCCGGTGCTCGTCTGCGCCGCGGACGGCCCGCCCGTCGCCTCCGAGCAGGACGCCCTCGACCAGTTGATCGGCGCGGCCTTCTACCGGGCCGAGGTGGTCGCCGTCCCGGCCCGGCGGCTCGACGAAGGGTTCTTCGACCTGAGCGGCGGCCTCGCCGGGGCGATCATGCAGAAGTTCGTGAACTACCATCTCCGGCTGGTGGTCCTCGGAGACATCTCGCACCACCTGCGGGCCAGCTCCGCCCTGACCGACCTCGTCCGCGAATCGAACCAGGGGCGCCACATCTGGTTCCTGCCCGACCTCGACGCCCTGGCCGCCCGACTGGCTCCGGATTCGTACTCCGGATAAGTGTTATCCGGGCCCACCTCGACGGTCTCCCAGGTATTGGGCATCATCGACCGTCGGTACGGACAGGGATTCGCATCATGAGCACTCAGCACACGGCAGCACTGGTCGCCGCGGCCCGCGCGGGCGATCCGCGCGCCCAGGACGACCTGGTCAGCGCCTATCTGCCGCTCGTCTACAACATCGTCGGGCGGGCCCTGAACGGGTCCGTCGACGTGGACGACGTGGTCCAGGACACCATGCTGCGCGCACTCGACGGCCTGGGCGGCCTGCGCGACGACGACAGCTTCCGCTCCTGGCTGGTGGCGATCGCCATGAACCGCGTGCGCGCCCACTGGCAGGCCCGCCGCAGCGCCCCCGGCGAGAGCGGCCTGGAGGCCGCCTGGGAACTGGCCGATCCGGGCGCCGACTTCGTGGACCTGACCGTCCTGAGGCTCCAGCTGGACGGTCAGCGGCGCGAGACGGCCCGCGCCACGCGCTGGCTGGAGCCCGACGACCGGGCGCTGCTGTCGCTGTGGTGGCTGGAGTGCGCCGGGGAGCTGACGCGCACGGAGATGGCCGCGGCGCTGGAGCTGTCCCCGCAGCACACCGCGGTACGGGTGCAGCGGATGAAGGCGCAGCTGGAGTCGGCCCGGGTGGTGGAGCGGGCGCTCGGCGCGCAGCCGCCCTGCGAGGGGCTGCGGACGGTGGCGGCGGGCTGGGACGGGTTGCCCTCGGTGCTGTGGCGCAAGCGAATAGCCCGGCACGCCCGTGAGTGCCTACGGTGCTCCGGGCTGTGGAACGGCCTGGTGCCGGCCGAAGGGCTGCTGGCCGGGCTGGCGCTGGTACCGGTCTCGGTGGCGCTGCTCGCGGGCGTCCGGTCGGCCGCCGCGTCCGGCATCGTCCCCGTGGGCCTGGCGACCGGAGCCCCGGGTCCGGCGGACGCCGCGGGCCTGGCGGGCGACCCCCTCGCGCCGTTCCACACCGACGGGGGCGCCCACACCGGCGCCCACACCGCCACCCTCGCCGCTGACACCGCCGACGCGGGCGCGGGCCGCGCCTCGCTGCGCAAGCGCCGCCGTACCCGCAGCCGCCGCCGGGTGGTCGGCGGTGCGGTGCTCGCCGCCTGCGTCGTGGGCGGCGGGCTGACCTACCTCACCACGCGGCCCGGTACCGCCGCCCCCGAGAGCCCGGCCGCCTCGATGCTGGCTCCCGAGTCCGGTGTCGCGGTGCCCCCGCAGTCCCCGTCGCCCGCGCCGAGCCCGTCGGACTCCGCTTCGCCGAGCCCGAGCCCGAGCGCGAGCGAGAGCCCGAGCCCGTCCCCCACGCCGACCCCCACTCCCAGTGCCAAGCCGAGCCCGAAGTCCTCCCCGGCGAAGCCCCCCGCTCCCGCCCCGGCGGGCGGCGGTCCCGCGGCCCAGGTGATCGCGCTGGTCAACTCCGAGCGCGCGGCGGCCGGCTGCGGTCCGCTCAAGGATGACGCGCAGCTGCGTACGGCCGCGCAGGGGCACTCCGACGACATGGCGCAGCGGGACTACTTCTCGCACACCGATCCCGACGGCGGCGACCCGGGGCAGCGGACGACGGCCGCCGGGTACCGCTGGTCCACGTACGGGGAGAACATCGCGATGGGGCAGCAGACCCCGGCGCAGGTCATGGACGCCTGGATGAAGAGCCCGGGACACCGCGCGAACATCCTCAACTGCTCCTTCAAGGACATCGGCGTGGGCGTCCACCAGGGCGCCGGCGGACCCTGGTGGACGCAGAACTTCGGGGCCCGCATGTAGCCCTGGCACATCCGCCCGTACGCCACGCACCGGATCCCCCCACGCTGATTCAAAATGGGGGGCAAGATAGGGGCTGGAAGCGAACGGGCAGATCACGGGGGAGGTGACCCGCATGGCCAGGAAGAAGCTCCGTCCGCACCAGCGTGAGGCCGTCGACGCCGTGGTGCGGGCGCTGGAGCTGCCCGCCGGCCGCCGGGTCCCCCAGGCGGGGCTCCGGACCCAGGTCATCATGGCGACCGGTTCCGGCAAGACGCTGGTCGCGGTGCACGCCGCCGAGGAGCTGCGGGCCGGGCGGGTACTGGTGCTGGTGCCCTCCCTCGATCTGCTGGTCCAGACGGCGGCGGCCTGGCGCGCGGGCGGCCGGACCGGGCGGGCCTTCGCCGTGTGCTCGCTGCGCGGCGAGGACGCCGGGGTGCCCACCACCACCGACCCGGCGGAACTGGCCGACTGGGCGGGCCTCCCGGTGGACCGGGTGACCGTGTTCGCCACGTACGCCTCGCTGGGCCTCGGCACCATCGAGCGCGCGCACCTGGAGGGGCTGCCGGGCTGGGACCTGATCGTGGTCGACGAGGCGCACCGGACCTCCGGGCGGATCGGCAAACCGTGGGCCGTGGTGCACGACAACACCCGGATCCCGGCCGTCCGCAGGCTCTACATGACGGCCACGCCCCGGGTCTGGCAGGACGGCGAGAACGCCGACGCCGACACCGAAGGCCCGGGCGGCGAAGGCACGGACACCGAAGGCACGGGCGGCGCCGAGGGCAGGTTGCGCGGCCGGGGTGACCTGGTGGCCTCCATGGAGGACGATCCGGACGGCCCGTTCGGCGCGCGCTGCCACACCCTCACCCTGTCCGAGGCCATCGACCGGGGCATCTGCGCCCCGTACCGGGTGGTCTGCGTGGACGTCAGCGATCCGGAGTTCCAGGCGGCCGTCCTGCTCGGACCGGACGGGCGCTCCGACGCGGTGCGCGGGGTCCGCCTCGCGGCGCTCCAGACGGCGCTGGTGAAGGCCGCCGTGGAACAGGGGTTCCGGCGCACCCTGGTCTTCCACCACCTGACCAAGGAGGCCGAGGCCTTCGCGGCCGGGCTCCCCGCGGTGGCCGCGCGGCTGCGGGCCGCGAGCTGGGCCCCCCGGCCGGTGTACCCGCGTACCGTCTGGGCGGACTGGCTGTGCGGGCAGCACACGGCGGCGCAGCGGCGCCGGGTCCTGGGCGCCTTCGCGGACGACCGGCGCGCCGACAAGGCGTTCCTCGGCAGCGTCCGGGTGCTGGGCGAGGGCGTGGACACCAAGGAGTGCGACTCGGTCTTCTGGGCGGACGTACGGGGTTCCATGCCCGACCTGGTCCAGGCGGTCGGCCGCGCGCTGCGCATCCGGCCCGGGGAGGGCAAGGTCGCCTCCCTGGTGGTTCCGGTGCTCCTGGGACCGGGCGAGTCCCCCGAGACGATGCTGTCCTCACGGGCGTACGGGGACCTCGCGCGGCTGCTGGAGGCGCTGCGGGCGCACGACACCCGGCTCGTCGAGTCCCTGGCCCAGCCCCAGGCTCCGAGCCGCCGTGCCCCCGAGCCCGGCAGCGCCACGTCGAACCTGGGCACCTCCGGCCTGCGCAGCGGCGCGGAGGCCCTGCTGAGCTTCTCCACCCCGCGCGACCCGGCCCTGCTGGCGGCCTTCATCCGGCTGCGCGTGCTGCACCCGGAGCACGAGCACTGGCGGCGGGGCGTGGAGGCGGCCCGGCTGTACGCCGTGGCGGCCGGGGACCTGAAGGTCCCGTTCGCGTTCAAGGTGCCGGGGGACGGCAAGACGGGAACCCCCTTCGCGACCGGCACGGCCGGAGCAGCCACGGAGGCCGGAGAAACCGCGGAGGGCGCGGAAACCGGAGCACCCGGAACGGTTGCGGCGAGCTCGGAGTGGCCGCCGGGGCTCGCCCGGTTCCCGCTCGGCCAGTGGATCGCGGACGCGCGCCGCGCCCACCGCCGTGGCGCGCTGGGCCGGGAACGGGTGGCGCAGCTCGATGAACTGGGCATGGTGTGGAGCCACTTCGACGTGGCTTTCGAGGAGGGGCTCGCGGCGGCCCGGGGCTGGGCACAGGAGCACGGGCACCTGCTGCCTCCGGCGGACGCGAGCTGGCGCGGCGCCCCGGTCGGGGTGTGGGTCAAGAACCAGCGGGCGGCGGCGCGCCGCGAGGGGAGCGGCGCGCTGACGGAGGAGCGCCGGGAGGCCCTGGAGGCCATCGACGCCTCCTGGTGTCCGGCCTGGGAGATCTCCTGGCAACGGGCCTTCCACCTGACCCGGGTCCATCTGGACGCGGGCGGCCGGCTCCCGGCGGGGCCCGGCGAGGCCGTCGTACAGGGCGAGGACCTCGGGGTGTGGCTGCGGGGGCAGCGCAACTCCTGGGAGCGGCTGTCCTGGGCCCAGCGCTGGCTCCTGGAGCACACCCTCGGCGTGACCCCGGCCGTGGGGGCGGACCGGCCGCGGGCCCGGGTCCCCCACGCCCAGGCGTGGGCGGCTCATCTGGAGGCGGCCCGGCAGTTCCACGAGCGCGAGCGGCACCTGCGGGTGCCCCGCACGCACGTGGAGCGCGTCGGCGAACGGGAGCTCCGCCTCGGCGCCTGGATCGCCAACCAGCGCTCCCGCGCCGCCGCCCTCACCCCGGAACGCACGGCCGCCCTCACGGCCCTGGACATGCGCTGGGCGGGCTCCTAGTACTGCTGGGAGCCCCCCGGCCCGTCAGTGGTGGAAGCCCGACCGGGGGGCGGTCGACCGCACCGGCTGGGGGGTCGCTGCCAGGTGTTCAACGGACCGGCGCAGGTCGGAGACGAGCAGGGCGACCTGGTCCCGGGTCACCCCGTGGCGGATCAGGACGCGCTGGATGACGGTGTCCTCGCGGTCGGCCGGCAAGGGGTACGAGGGCACCTGCCAGCCCCGCATCCGCAGCCGGTCGGAGAGGTCGTAGAGGCTGAAGCCCGCGGCCTGCGGGTCGGTGAGCCGGTAGGAGACGGCGGGGAGCGCGCCCTGGCCGTCGTAGAGGAGGGTGAAGGGGCCCATCGTCTCGATCTCGCGGGCCAGGTACCGGGCGGTGTCGGCGCAGGCCTGCTGGACCCGGCGGTAGCCGCCCCTGCCCAGGCGCAGGAAGAGGTAGTACTGGGCGATGATCTCGCCGCCGGGGCGGGAGAAGTTGAGCGCGAAGGTCGGCATGTCCCCGCCGAGGTAGTCCACGGAGAAGACCAGGTCGGCCGGGAGTAGTTCGGCGGTGCGCCAGACGATCCAGCCGACGCCGAGCGGGGCGAGGCCGTACTTGTGCCCGGAGGTGTTGACGGAGGCCACGCGCGGCAGGCGGAAGTCCCAGACCACGTCGGGGTGGAGGAAGGGGGCGACGAAACCGCCGCTGGCCGCGTCCACGTGGATCGGTACGTCCCAGCCGTGCTCGGCCTGGATCCGGTCGAGTTCGGCGGCGATCTCGGCGACGGGCTCGTAGACGCAGGTGTAGGTGACGCCGAGGATGGCGACGACGCCGATGGTGTTCTCGTCCACATGGGCGGCGAGCTGCTCCGCGCGCAGGCCCGTCGCGCCGGGTTCCAGCGGGACCTGGCGGAGCTCGACGTCGAAGTAGCGGGCGAACTTCTCCCAGCAGATCTGCACCGGCCCGCACACCAGGTTCGGCCTGTCGGCGGGCAGTCCGGCTGCACGGCGGCGTTCGCGCCAGCGCCACTTGAGGGCGAGGCCGCCGAGCATGGCGGCCTCGCTGGAGCCGGTGGTGGAGCAGCCGGTGCCGGTGGTGCCGGCCGGTGCGTTCCACAGGTCGGCCAGGATGTTGACGCAGCGGGCCTCGATCTCGGCGGTCTGCGGGTACTCGTCCTTGTCGATCATGTTCTTGTCGAGGCACTCGTTCATCAGCCGGTGGACCCCGTCGTCCGACCAGGTGGTGCAGAAGGTGGCCAGGTTCTGGGCGGCGTTGCCGTCGAGGAGCAGCTCGTTGTGGAGGAGCTGGTAGACCACCTCGGAGGGTGAGTGGTCGTCAGGCATCCGGTACTTGGGGAGGATCTCGCCGCTGAGGGCGGACGCGAACACGTCCGTCTCGGCGTCGCGGGCACGTGCGTCCTTCGTCTCATGCAGGGCCATAACGGGACTATAAAGGACAGATCATCGCGAAGAGGGTCGCCCGGAGATCGGTTCCCACTACACCTTCCGGCCGAGTCCACGGTGTGACCCCCTCCATACCCTCCCGGTGCGACCGCAGGATTTTCCGTCAGCTAAGCTTTTTTCCATAGGTCTTCCCGTTCGGGCCACTGGAGCCGGTCCGGACGGGAAGATCATCCAAGTTGTTCGACAGGCAACTTATCCGCGCATGTCCGGATAACGGCCTACGGTTCTCCGCGCCCTGATACCTCTCGGGCCATGAACAAGATCACCCGCCGGCAGGCGTTAACCGCCACCGCCGGCGCGCTCAGCGCCCTCGGCCTCGCCGGCGCCACCGCGCACGCGGCCGTCACCGACTCCCGTCCCGCCGCACCCGCCACCCCCACGGGAACGGTCGACGAGGTCTACCAGGGCCGTCGCATCCGAATAACCCCCGCCGCGGGCGGGGGCGGCCACCACGGCGGCCACCACTCCCCCGGTTTGCCGACCGTCCTCATAGACGGCCGCGAACTGCACGTCATGCAGAACGCCGACGGCACCTGGATCAGCGTGGTCAACCACTACGAGACCTACGCCGACACCCTCTCCGTCGCCCGCGCCGCCGTGCGCGAGCTCCAGGGCGCCGCCCTCGTCCCGATGGGTGGCATGTGATGACCGTCCGCAAGAACCAGGCCTCCCTCACCGCCGAGGAGAAGCGGGCCTTCACCAACGCCCTGCTGGAGCTGAAGCGCACCGGCCGCTACGACCGGTTCGTCACCACCCACAACGGCTTCATCATGGGCGACACCGACTCGGGCGACCGGGTGGGCCACCGCTCCCCCTCCTTCCTGCCCTGGCACCGCCGGTTTCTGCTGGAGTTCGAGGCGGCTCTGCAGGCGGTGGACGCGACGGTGGCCCTCCCGTACTGGGACTGGACCGCGGACCGGACCGCCCGCTCCTCGCTCTGGGCCGCCGACTTCCTCGGCGGCACCGGACGGGCCCGCGACGGGCAGGTGCTCGACGGACCGTTCGCGTACGCGGCGGGCAAGTGGGAGATAGCCGTACGGGTGGACGGGCGCTCCTATCTCCGGCGCGCGCTCGGCACCGGTGTGGCGCAGCTCCCGACCCGGGCCGAGGTGGACTCCGTCCTCGCGATGCCGGTGTACGACGCCGCCCCCTGGAACAGCTCCTCCAACGGATTCCGCAACAACCTGGAGGGCTGGCGCGGGGTCAACCTGCACAACCGGGTGCACGTGTGGGTGGGCGGCCAGATGGCCACCGGCGTCTCGCCCAACGACCCGGTGTTCTGGATGCACCACGCCTTCGTCGACAAGCTGTGGACCGAATGGCAGGCGCTGCACCCGCAGTCGGCGTACCTGCCCGCCGGCGGCACGCCGAACGTCGTGGACCTGCACGACACGATGCGGCCGTGGAACGACGTGACCCCGGCCGACATGCTCGACCACCGGAAGTTCTACACCTTCGACACCGAGCCGGCCCCGGTCCCGGCCGGAGCCGCCGCCAGCCAGCGGTAGTGCAGTTCGGGGCGGCCGACCTGGCCGTACCGGGGGCTGCGGTCCGCGCGACCGGTGTCCACCAGGTGCTCCAGGTACCGGCGGGCGGTGATCCGGGAGATCCCGGCCGCCTCGGCCGTCCCCGCCGCGGTCAGCCCCTCGGGGGCCGACCGCAGCAGCGCGGCGACCCGGTCCAGGGTCGGCGCGCCGATCCCCTTGGGCAGTTCGGCCGGACGGGGCGCGCGCAGGGCCGCCATGGCCCGGTCCACATCGTCCTGGCCGGCCGCCTCGCCGGCCGCACTCGCGCGGAACTCGGCGTAGCGCAGGAGCCGTTCGCGCAGCGTCGGGAAGGCGAAGGGCTTCAGTACGTACTGCACCACGCCGAGCGCGACGCTCTCGCGGACCACGCCCAGGTCCCGCGCCGAGGTCACCACGATCACGTCGGCGGGGTGCCCGGCGGCCCGCAGGCCGCGCGCGAAGCGCAGCCCGTGGCCGTCGGGCAGGGTGAGGTCGAGCAGCAGCAGGTCGATCCGGGTCCGCTCCAGGGCCCGGGTGGCCTCGGCCAGCGAGTGGACGGCCGCGACGGCCGTGAAACCGGGCACCCGGCCCACGTACAGCGCGTGCGCGGCGGCGGCGACCGGGTCGTCCTCGACGACCAGGACCCGCACCTCGGGCGTGTTCATCCGCTCACCTCTCCGCGCGTCTCTCCCCGCGTCTCTCCGCTCACTTCTGCGCGCGTCTCTCCGCCGACGCCTGCGCCGACTTCTGCGCGCGCCGGCAGTCTTACGGTGAACCGCGCGCCTCCCCCGGGCAGTTGGTCGGCATCGGCGCTGCCGCCGTGCCGGTGTGCCACTTGGCGGACCAGCGCGAGGCCGAGGCCGCGCCCCTCCCCCTTGCCGGACCAGCCGCGCCGGAACACGTCGGCCCCTTCGGGGAGCCCGGGGCCGTTGTCGGCCACGCTGAGCAGGATCCCCTGACCCGGGCCGTCGGGGCGGACCGTGACGGCTATCCGGCCGCCGGGGACCCCGGTCAGGGCGTCGACGGCATTGTCCACGAGGTTGCCGAGGACGGTGACGAGGTCCCGGGCGCAGGGCCCGCCGGGCCCGGAGCCGATGGCCCCGCTGTCCGGGGTGACCACCAGCTCGATGCCCCGCTCGTGGGCCTGGGCGGCCTTGCCGAGCAGCAGGGCCACGAGCACCGGCTCGCCCACCGCGGCCATCACCTCGTCCGTGAGGGCCTGGGCCAGGGTCAGTTCGGCGGTGGCGAAGTCCACCGCCTCCCCGACGCGGCCGAGTTCGATGAGGGAGACCACGGTGTGGAGCCGGTTGGCCGCCTCGTGGGCCTGGGAGCGCAGCGCCTGGGTGAATCCGCGTTCGTGGTCCAACTCGCCGGTCAGGGACTGGAGTTCGGTGTGGTCGCGCAGAGTGACCACGGTGCCGCGGCGGCCGCCTCCCGCCACCGGCGCGCTGTTGACCACCAGCACCCGGTCGGCGGTCAGGTGCACCTCGTCCACCCTGGGCCGGTCGGCCAGCAGGGCCCCGGTGAGCGGGGCGGGCAGCCCGAGGTCGGCGACCGCGGTCCCCTTGACCTCCCCGCGCAGACCGAGGAGTTCGCGCCCGGCGTCGTTTACCAGGGTGATCCTGCGCTGTCCGTCGAGCATGAGGAGTCCTTCGCGGACCCCGTGCAGGGCGGCCTGGTGGTAGTCGTACATCCGGCTCAGCTCGCCGGCGTTCATCCCGTGGGTGTGGCGGCGCAGCCGGGCGTTGACCACGTACGTGCCCGCTCCGCCGAGGGCGAGGGCCCCGCCGGCCACCCAGGCGAGGGCGGAGAGCTGCGCGGCGAGCCGGGCGCTGACCGCGCGGACGGTGATCCCGGCGGCGACCATGCCGACGACCCGGCCGCCGTCCATGAGCGGGGTGACCACGCGGATGGAGGGGCCGAGGGTGCCGGTGTAGGTCTCGCTGAAGGTCTCCCCGCGCAGCGCGGGCGCGGTGTTGCCGAGGAAGGGCTCGCCGATGCGGCGCGGGTCGGGATGGGTCCAGCGCCGCCCGTCCGGGGCCATGATCGTCACGAAGTCCACGCCCGCGTCGGCGCGGACCTGCTCCGCGTAGGGCTGAAGCGCCGCGGAGGGCCCGGCTCCGGAACCGCTCCCGGGCACGTCCCCCCGTACCCCTTCCCGCACCGCGCTCCCCGCCGCCGCCCGCGCCGCGTTCCGTACCGCTTCGCGCACCGACGGTGAGTCCGCCACCGCGCGGGCCACGGCTCCGGCCTGGCGCCGGGCGGCCTCTTCGGCCTGGCCGCGGGCGGTCGCGTAGGCGAAGACGGCGCATCCGGCGACGACCACGGCGACCAGCACCACCTGCATGGCGAAGAGCTGGCCGGCGAGGCTGCGCGGCGGCCGGGGGAAGCGGAACATGGCGCTCAGTGTGCACCCGGCCGTGAACTCTATGAACGCAAGGGTGACCGGGGTCACAGCGGCGGGCGATGGTCTCCCGGGACGCCTTCACCACCAGGAGGCAAGGCACAACCAGGAGGCAGCGTGGCCGCCAGGCGCGACAAGACGCATTATCTGTACATCGCGGTGATCGGCGCCGTACTGCTCGGCATCGCCGTCGGCTTCGCGGCGCCCGGCGTGGCCGTGGAACTCAAACCGCTGGGCACCGGCTTCGTCAACCTCATCAAGATGATGATCTCGCCGGTGATCTTCTGCACGATCGTGCTGGGCATCGGCTCGGTGCGCAAGGCCGCCAAGGTCGGCGCGGTGGGCGGACTGGCGCTCGGCTATTTCATGGTCATGTCCACGGTGGCGCTGGCCATCGGCCTGCTGGTCGGAAACCTCCTGGAGCCGGGCAGCGGACTGCACCTGACCGAGGCCGTCCGGCACGCCGGCGAGGCCCAGGCCAAGGCGGGCGGGGCGCAGAGCACCCCGGAGTTCCTGCTGGGGATCATCCCGACCACACTGGTGTCCGCCTTCACCGGCGGCCAGGTCCTCCAGACCCTGCTGGTGGCGCTGCTGTGCGGGTTCGCGCTCCAGGCGATGGGCCCGGCGGGCGAACCGGTACTGCGCGGGATCGGGCACGTGCAGAAGCTGGTGTTCCGGGTGCTCGCGATGATCATGTGGGCGGCGCCGGTCGGCGCGTTCGGCGCGATCGCGGCGGTGGTCGGAGCCACCGGGATGGACGCGCTGAAGTCCTTGGCCGTCATCATGATCGGCTTCTACGTGACCTGCCTGCTCTTCGTGATCGTGGTCCTGGGCACCCTGTTGCGGGTGTGTACGGGGATCAGCGTCTTCGCCCTGCTGCGCTATCTGGGCCGGGAGTTCCTGCTGATCCTGTCCACCTCCTCCTCCGAGTCGGCGCTGCCCCGACTGATCGCCAAGATGGAGCACGTCGGGGTGTCGCGGTCGGTGGTCGGCATCACGGTTCCGACGGGGTACTCCTTCAACCTGGACGGGACCGCGATCTACCTCACGATGTCCTCGCTCTTCGTGGCGGAGGCCATGGACAAGCCGCTCGCGCTGGGCGAGCAGATCTCGCTCCTGCTGTTCATGATCGTGGCCTCGAAGGGCGCGGCCGGGGTGACGGGCGCGGGTCTCGCCACCCTCGCCGGCGGACTCCAGTCGCACCGGCCTGAACTGGTCGACGGCGTCGGCCTGATCGTGGGCATCGACCGGTTCATGAGCGAGGCGCGGGCACTGACGAACTTCGCGGGCAACGCGATCGCGACCGTGCTGATCGGAACCTGGACCAAGGAGTTCGACCGGGCCCGCGCCAGCGAAGTCCTCGCGGGCCGGCTGCCGTTCGACGAGACCACGCTCACCGACGACGGCCACGGCCCCACCGTCGCCGTCCCCGCCCAGCCGGGCGGCGCCAAGGACGGCGTACCCGCCTAGCGGGTGCGCCCCGATGGACCGGCCGGGCAGGGCTCGCCCCCACGGTGCCCAGCCCGGCCGGTTCCGACACCTCTCCAGGCATCGATATTCAGCCAAGTTCGGACCAACCGTCCTGCGGTAAAAGGTACTTCCATATCGGTGCAGACGTCTGACATCTTGCGTCCACCACTCGTTTCGTACGGACCGGTAGGTGCCACCCGCACCACGGGCCGTCTTCGGAGGACGCATTGATACCCCACATATCCAGCCGACCTCGCCGTACCCTCGTGCTCGCCGCCGCCCTCGGCGCCGCGCTGGCCTTCGGGACCCCGGCCGCACTGGCCGGCACCCAGCCCGTCTCCCCGGCGGGCACCCCCGTCGCCTCCGCACCCGCCAAGGCCCTGGCCGCGGCGCCGGCTTCCCAGAGTGCGACCTGGGTTGCCGGCACCCGCGCCTACCTGGTGATCACCGCCCCCGGTGACAGCTCGGCGGTCCGCTCCGCCATCGCGGCCAACGGCGGCACCGTCTTCTCCTCCTTCGACTCCATCGGCGTGATCGTCGCCCACTCGACCTCCGCGACCTTCGCCGCCACCATGCGCGGGGTCAGCGGAGTCCAGCAGGTCGGCGCCACGCGCACCTCGGACGTCCCCGCCGACGCCTACAACCCGGCGCTGCCGGCCAACCCGGCGCAGGCGGCGACCCCGGCGGGCGAACCCGTACGGGCCGACATGAGCCAGATCAAGGCCGACCAGGCCTGGGCCGTGAACCCCGGCTCCCCCTCGGTCAAGGTCGGCATCCTGGACACCGGTGTGGACGACCAGCACCAGGACCTGGCGCCGAACTTCAACGCCGCCGACTCCGCCTCCTGCGCCTACGGCAAGCCGGACACCCGGGTCGGCGCCTGGCGTGACGTGGACACCCACGGAACCCACGTCGCGGGCACCATCGCCGCCGCCAAGAACGGCAAGGGCGTCGTCGGCGTGGCCCCGGGCGTGAAGATCGCTTCGGTCCGCGTGGCCGAGCCGGGCAACTCCTTCTTCTTCGCCGAGAACACCATCTGCGCCTTCGTCTGGTCCGGCGACCACGGCTTCAAGGTCACCAACAACAGCTATTACACGGACCCGTGGCAGTTCAACTGCCCGGACAACATCGACCAGGCAGCCATCATCGAGGGCGTCAAGCGCGCCCAGGAGTACGCGGAGGGCAAGGGCTCCCTCCAGGTCGCCGCGGCTGGCAACGAGAACTACGACCTCGCCCACAAGACCACCGACTCGGCGAGCCCCAACGACTCCACGCCGACCACCCGCACCATCACCAACGCCTGCCTCGACATCCCGACCGAGCTCCCGGGCGTGGTCACGGTCGCGGCCAACGGCACGGGCACCACGAAGGCCTCGTTCTCCAACTTCGGCCAGGGCGTCATCGACGTCGCGGCCCCGGGCAGCAACGTGTACTCCACCGCCCCCGGCGGCGGGTACAGCACCAAGAGCGGCACCTCGATGGCCACCCCGCACGTCGTGGGCGTCGCGGCGCTCATCGCCAGCGCCAACCCGGGCATCACCCCGGCGCAGATCCGCGACAAGCTGGCCGCCCAGGCCAACGACACGGCCTGCCCGTCGGACAACCGCTGCACCGGAACCACCGCCAACAACTCGTTCTTCGGCGAGGGCCAGGTCGACGCGCTGAAGGCGGTCGGTACCACCCCGCCGCCCGGGAAGTACTTCGAGAACCTCACCGACTTCGCGATCAACGACAACGCGACCGTCGACAGCCCGATCACCGTCAGCGGAGTGACCGGCAACGCGCCGGCCACCCTCAAGGTGGGCGTGGACATCAAGCACACCTACATCGGTGACCTCAAGGTCGACCTCGTGGCTCCGGACGGCTCGGTCTACACCCTGAGCAACCGGGCCGGCGGCAGCACGGACAACATCATCCAGACCTTCACCGTCGACGCCTCCTCCGAGGTCGCCAACGGCGTCTGGATCCTCCGTGTGAACGACAACGCCAACCAGGACACCGGCAAGATCGACGCCTGGAACCTGACCTTCTAGTAGCCGGTTCGTTCCTTCAGCGGTGCAGTACGTCGGCCAGCCAGTCGAAGACGACGTCGCAGTGCTGTCGCGGGGCCATCGGGGAGCAGTGCAACTGCGCCCCGGTGGCCTCCGTCAGTTTCACGTACTCGCGGCGCGAGCGGAGCAGGTCGTACATCTGCTTCGGCTGGCCGGGGTAGAACTGCTCGAAGTCGTAGTCGAGCACGAGGGTGGGGGCCTTGATCTTCGGCACCACGGCCGTGACGTCGAGGCCGGCGGCCAGCTGGGCGGGGGTCCACAGGTCGGTGAGGACCCGGCCCGCGCGCGCCTCCCGCAGGGCCTCCTCGGAGAAGATCTCGAACCGCTTCTTGACCGTGAAGGCGAGTTGCGGGGTGAGTTCGGGGACCACCTCGTCGTTCCACACCCGGTTGGTCTTCGCCTTGTCCGCGGTGACGACCTCGCGGAGCTCCTTGGGGAAGCCCAGCCAGGGACTGAGACAGCCCGGCTGACAGACGACGGCAGCGATCCGGGGTTCGAAGGCTGCGGCGCGCGCGACGAGGTTGCCGCCCATGCTGAGGCCGGTGAGCGCGATCCGGGCGCTGTCCACGTCCTTGCGGTCGTCCAGCCAGTCGATCAGCGGCCCTACGGCCCTCTCCCAGCGGTTGGTGAACGGAACCTCGTCGACGAACAGCAACTGGCCCTGGCCTGGGCCGTCGTAGGCGAGGGCGTTCCAGCCCCGGTCGAGGGCGGCGGACACCCCGTAGGTCCACATGTCGACGTTCTGGCCGTCGCTGCCGTTGGTGAGGATGACGGTGGGACGCGGCTCGGACGGGTCCGCGCCGTCGGGGCGGAAGAACCACACCGGCAGGTGCGTCCCGCCGTACGGGACCTGCGCGCGGACCGCCGCCGGGGAGCAGAGCTGGGTGAAGGTGTCCCAGGCGCGGCGCCCGGCGAGGTACAGCTCCTTCTCGTCGCCGGGCCGCTCGGTGCCCAGTACGTAGAACAGTGCCTGCGCGTAGTACTGCGCGGCCCGCAGCGCGCGGAAGCGGCGGGTCTGCGAGGGGGCTTCGCGGCCGTGCCGGCCGGCGGCCGGGGGCGCGGCGAGGCGGTCGCCCCAGCCGCGGAAGGTGTCGGTGAAGGTCTGCTCGGACGGTCCGGCGGCGTTGATCGCGTCGACGGCGGTGAGGACCTCGCCCACCTCGGAGGCCCGCATGCCGGCGGCGCCGAGGGCGAAGAGACCGGCGAAGTTGAACCCCGGGTCGTCGAAGAGCCGCATGGCTCCGGGTGCGGGGGCGGGGGCCGCCGTGGAAGCGATGCTGCCGGGACCGGCCGCGGCGGCCGCCGTCCCCGCGGCCGCCGTCCCCGCGGCCGTCGCACCGACGGCGAGGGTACCGGCCCCGGCTGCCAGCCCGGTCAGGGCGGCCCGGCGGGAAAATCCGGACCTGTCTCCGTGCGATGCGTGAGCTTGGGTCATGGCAGGGAAGGTAGGAGCGGCGCCGGGCGAGTTCCCGTCCGCCACGCCCTGCACAGCTCCGAACGGCCCCGTGGGCGGCCCTACCTGGTCCGCAGCACGCAGTCCCCGCAGAGGCCGCCGCCGGGCACCTTGTAGTACAGGCAGCAGCTGCGGCGTACGAAGGCCACCCCGAGGCCGGGCTCGTGGACGAAGGTGCCGGTTCCGCCGAGCGGCCCGCCGTCGGCGAGCAGCGCGGCCGCGAGGTCCGCCGCCGTCTCCCCCGGCAGCCGGTCGCCCAGCACCCGCACCGCGCCCACCAACCCGGAGGCGGCGTTCCCGCGCAGCACCTGCGGCGAGACGCCGAACCGCGCGCGCAGCTCCGCGTCGAGCACGGCGAGGTTGCCCGTGAGCACGGTGTCCGCCAGCGACTCCGTCAACGCCTTGCCGGGCGCTTCGGCGGGTTCGGGCAGCCACAGTTCCAGCGACCCCGCTTCGGGGAGCCGCCACCACGCGCGGTCGGGCCCCAGGTCCGGCACCCGGCCCGACAGGGCCGCGCAGCCGAGCCCGATCGACCAGAGCCGGGAGGCGATCCCGAACTGCGCGGTCGAAGCGGCCACCCGCCCGGGGCCGGTCCCGATCCGCCGCCCGACCTCGTCCACGTAGGCCGCGAGCTGGCGCCCGTAGAGCTCGGTGAGCGGGCGGAAGCCGGGCCCCGGCGACTCTTTCCCGTACGCCACGGTGAAGAACGGCCCGACGGAGCGCAGTTGCCGCAGTACCTCGTCCACCTCAGACCCCCGATCCGTCTACTCAGACCTGCGCGTGCGTGCCGCCTACAGTCTGAGCCATGGCGAAACGGGGGCCCGAAGCGATGGGGGTTGCGGGCCGCGGGCGAAGTCAGTGCGGGCGCAGGCCCTGCGCCTCCTTCAGGAGTTGCGCGTACGGGGTCTGGGCCATTGAGCCGCGCACGAATGCCAGACCGTAACGGTCGACGGCCCGCCTCTGCCCTGCGGGATCCTTGAGGTTGAAGACCTTCTTTTCGTGCGGACTTGAGACATCCACATAGACGACCGGCAGACGGCGGTACAGCCACCAGACCGTCACACGCTCCCGGCCTCTGGTCACATTCAGGAGCTCACTGCTCTGGGAGATTCTGGACTGATATCTGAAGTACTCCTTGTTGGCCGGCGGGGGCCCCGGTGGGTCGTCGTCCTTTCCTTCCTTCTTGAGCTTTCCCCGCCACTCCCCAGACTTCCCATAACTAGCATCTATTGACATCCTGTCCTGCCGGAACGCGTAAGCCTCGACCTGGGCAGTGAGTGCTTCATAGTCAAGCTTCTCGGGGTCTTTGATCTCAACGACTACATCCTCCGAAATTTCCTCCTCCGGATCCAACTCCCGGCCTGGGGGCTGGACCAGTTCACCAGGTTTGAGCAGCTTGAACTTGTCCTTGGGGTAACTCGCGAGCTTGGCCTGGATCCAGTAGATACTGCCGATGATGTGGACCGGAACCTGGCCGGAGTTCTTGAGGTGCAGACGGACCCGCAGGTACATCTTCGTCCCGTCCTTGCTCAGGCTCGGCTCTCCGATTTCGGCTGAACCCTGGACCAGCGGACGCGACATGGAGGGAAGGTAGACCTGCGTATACGCCAGGTTGGTGATGACGAGGAGGGTGGAGGCTATCGCCCCGACCGCGATGCGGCCGGGATAGCGGAGCGTCTTCCACACCTGGCGGCGGTGGAGCATCCACAAGGCCCATGAAGAGCAGAGCACGAGGGCTATCCAGAGCAGCAAGGAGGATGCGTAGGATGGCCTTTCCCTGTTGGCGACGTACATCAGGAGCAGTACCGACCCGACGAGGAGTTCGACCACGGATCCGAGCAGAAGAGCCGGACCCGAGTAACTTATTCGCCGCTTACGCCAATAGTCGAAAACGGCCGCGAAGGCGATGACTTCCACGATGGCCATGAACAGGAAAAGGAATCCGGTGACCCGACCCGCGAAGGTGAGGGCGTCGAAGGAGTCATGCACACCTATCCAGGTGCACATGCCCGCGGTCACCAGGAAGCCAACCGCCATGATGGTGCCGACAATGCGTCGCCCCCACTTGCATGCCGGCCAGACGGTGCCGTTTCCGCCGCGCCATTCAATGTCGGCCTCGGGTGCCACGCCGGCACGATGCAGGACTTTCTGCAGTTCGTGGGGGCACCACACCTTGCCTTCGGACTTGCCGTCGATCACGACTTTCCGCAAGCCGATGTCATCCGGCGGCCCCACGACTACGGCGGCCTTGTTCTCCATGACATCAGCCTGCCCCCGCACTTGGGAGAACGCCCCTGGAGCGCACGCCCCGGGGGCGTCTCCCGTGCAATGACAGGGGCGCAGCTGTCACCCGAATGGAGTAACAGGGTGCGCGACTCGACACAGTGCGGGGTGAAGCTGGTGACGACTGTGTCGCTCATCCTTGTCGGAGGTTCTGATGCGTACACGACTTCTCAGCTTCATCGCCGCCATGATGTTGGCGGCTCTTGGTGCCGTGGCCCCGGTTGCACACGCTGCCGCGCCTACCATCGACGGGCAGACATGTATGGACGGCAAGGGAACCGTGGAGTACGAGTCCGCCAAAGGTTCGTGGATCTGTGTTGACGGCAAGTACGACGGCAAACCGATCGACTGAAGCGGAACGCGCCACGGCCCGGCCTAGGCCTGGGTGAAGGCCGCGACCTCGAAGTCGGACATGTCCAGGCCGCCCTGCTTGGTGTCGTCGTTGGCGAAGACGAAGGACTCGATCGGGACGTTCCGCTCGGCGCTGAGCTGGGCGACCAGCTCCTGGAGGACCACCGTCTCCAGGACCACCCGGACCGCGTCGGCGACCTCGGGGAGCCGGACGACCGAGAGGTTGTCCGCCGGGTCGGTCCCGGCCGTGGTGATCAGCAGGGTGAGGTGGCCGGCGGCTGCCAGCGAGCGGGCGAGCTCGATCTCGCGGCCGTCGCCGTAGACGAGGTGGAGGGTGTTGCCCGCCGACTCCATCTCGCCGTGCAGGTAGTTGCGGGTCGCCGAGGCGGCCGCGGTCATCCGCACCACCTCGCGCAGCAGCAGCGCGCCCTCTTCGGCGGAGGCCCGGGAGGTACCGGCCGCCACGCCGTCGGAGGCGATGCAGCGGGCGCCGCGCTCCCGGAGCGCGGCCACGATCTCGGTGGCCTGCCGGTGGACCGCGGTGGTCTGCTCGGCGATGTCTCCCCACGGGTCGCCTTCGCGTCCCGCCACGGCGCCCGCGATCAGGTCGAGGGCGACGACGGTACCGGTGTAGCCGATGGTCGAGGCGTACGAGTCGGGCTCGTTGCCGAGGTCCACCGTCAGGTCGGCGAGGTCGCCGAGGGGGGACGGGACGACGTTGAGCAGCGCGGTCTTCGTGATGTCCGGGGCGGCGCACTCGAAGGCGGCGATGGTCTCGGAGCTTCGGCCGCCCTGGGAGACGGCGATCAGGCAGTCGGTGTCGAAGCCTGCGGTGCCGGTCTCGATCTCGCTGGACAGGACGCGCTGGGTGACGATCCCGGCCTCGCGCAGCTGCTGTACGGGGACGGCGAGGGCGGCGTAGGAGGCGCCGATGCCGGTGAAGAGGGGGCGTTCGGCGGCGCCCAGCCCGGCCAGCTCCGGGGAGGCGAGCTGGGTGCGGACGCGGTCGGCGATCCGGGCGAGGGCTGCGCCCTGGCAGGCCTGGCCTTCGAGGAAGGTGATGCGGGATCCGGACATGGTGGGGGGTCCTTAGGGGTTTGCGGAAGTCTGTGCGGGCTGGGCGGGCGGGATCAGGCGGAGGCGTCGGCCCTGGCGTCCGGCTGGGGCTCTTCTTCGCGTTCGCGGCCCGGGGTCGGGAGGTCGAACTTCACGATCGCCCAGCGGAAGAGCACGTAGTAGACGGCGGCGAAGGCCAGGCCGATCGGGATGAGCATCCAGGGCTTGGTGGCGATGCCGTAGTTGACGATGTAGTCGATGGCGCCGGAGGAGAAGCCGAAGCCGTCGCGGATGCCGAGGGCGTAGCAGACGGCCATCGAGACGCCGAAGAGGAAGGCGTGGATCGCGTAGAGGACCGGGGCCACGAACATGAAGGCGAATTCGATGGGCTCGGTCACGCCGGTGACGAAGGAGGTCAGGGCGACGGAGATCATCATGCCCTTGACCATGGTCCGGTTCTCGGGGCGGGCGGTGTGCGCGATGGCCATGGCGGCGGCCGGGAGCGCGAACATGTAGATCGGGAAGCCGCCGGTCATGAACTGGCCCGCGGTCGGGTCGCCGGCGAGGAATCGGGCGATGTCTCCGTGCACCTCGGCGCCCGTGGCCGGGTTGACGAAGCTGCCCGCCTCGAACCAGGGAAAGACCGAGAAGAAGTGGTGCATCCCGATCGGGATGAGGGCCCGGACGACGAGGCCGAAGAGGCCCGCGCCCCAGGCGCCGGTGCCCACGAGCCACTCGCCGAAGTGGAAGAACCAGCCGCCGACCGTCGGCCAGACCACTCCGAATACCACTCCGATGCCGACGCCCGCGAAGGCGCTCAGGATGGGCACGAGTCGCCGGCCGCCGAAGAAGCCGAGCCACTCGGGCAGCTTGGTGCGGCTGAAGCGCTGGTAGAGGAGGGCCGCGACCAGGCCCATCACGATGCCGCCGAGGACCTTGGCGTCGAGCGGCTTGCCGTCCACGCCCATCGGGAAGGCGGGGCTGGCGAGTACGGCCTTGAAGACCAGGTAGCCGACCACGGCCGACAGGGCGGTGGAGCCGTCGGACTTCTTGGCGAAGCCGATGGCCACACCGACGGCGAAGAGCAGCGGCAGATTGGCGAAGACGGTGTCGCCGGCGGCCGCCAGCACCATCGCGAGCTTCCGCACGATCAGCGGGAAGTTCTCACGTCCCAGCAGGTCGTGGCCGCCGAGCCGGGTCAGCAGGGCGGCGGCCGGAAGGGTGGCGACGGGCAGCATGAGGCTGCGTCCGATGCGCTGCATGACCGGCATGACGCGGCCGGACTTCCTCTTCCCGGCGGCCGGGGCGGTGGCCGTACTCATCTCTCGGGACTCCTCGTCGAGCGGGTGGTGGGGACGACTCGAACGTAGTCAGTGGTTTTGGATTGGTCAACAGTGGTTTCTCGTGGTCTGCCAAGAAGAGATAAAGAGAGGGCTTAGGTCCCGCCCGCACGAGGTCAGAAGGCAAGCGAAGTGGTAGCAAGTGGTATGGTTTGCCCCATGACCGCCGACGACGTCATCGCCGCTGCCGCCATCGCCTCCGCCACCGCCGTCCGCTCCGCCGACCCCCTGTGGTCCCAGGCCGCGGACCGGATCCGCGAGGAGATCGCCCGCCGCGGCCTGTCCGCGGGCAGCAAGCTGCCCCCCGAACGCGAGCTCTGCACCCGGCTGGACGTCTCCCGCGTCACCCTGCGCCGCGCGCTGGCCCACCTCGTCGACCAGGGCCTGGTCACCGCCTCGCACGGCCGCGGCTGGTTCGTCGCCGCCCCCACGCCGCCCGCGCCCGCCCGCGAGTGGCCCAAGGACCTGGAGTCCTTCACCGCCACCGCGCGCCGCAAGCACATGCGCGCCAGCTCGGTCGTCCTGCGCCAGGAGACCGTCACCGCCTCGCTGGACGACGCGGACCGCCTCGACGTGCCCGCCGGCACCCCACTGCTGCGCCTTGAGCGGGTCCGGCTGCTCAACGACGTCCGCATCGCCCTCGACCGGACCCTGGTGGTCGCCGAACTCGCGCCCGACCTCACCCGCACCGACTTCCGCGAGGCCTCCCTCTTCGAGGAGCTGCGCCGCTGGGGCGTCGAGCCCGACCGTGCCGATGCGACGATCGAGGCGCGCAACGCCGACGCGGACCTCGCCGGGCACCTGGGCATCGCCGAGGGCGCGCCCGTACTCGTCCTCGACCAGACCGTGTACACGCGTGACCAGCGGCCGCTCCTGCTGTCCACCGTGGAGTACAGCGGGGACCGCTACCGGCTGCGCACCACCCTGCAAACAGACTGACACCGCCGGTCCGGCGCGCGGTAGCACCGTTCGGCACCCCCGGAGCCGCCGAACGGCCCCGGCCGGCCGGGCTTCCGCCCCGCCCGCATGCGGCTACGACGGCTACCGCGACCCTACGACGGCCCGCGCGGCCCCGTCCTCGCCGCGGGAGGCCTCCGCCCGGCGGACGGCCGGGCCCATCGCGTACGAGGCCGCCAGCAGGAGCCCGCCCAGCAGCAGCCAGCCGGGGATCCCCCAGAGCAGCAGCAGCGAGGTCAGCACCAGCGGGCCCAGCGTCCGGGCGACGGGCACCCCGGTGCCGAAGAAGCCCTGGTACTGGCCCATCCGCTCGGCGGGGGCCAGCTCGAAGCCGATCTGCCAGGACCCGGCGGACTGCCGCATCTCGGCGTCCACCTGGAGCACGGCGCCCGCCAGCAGGATCGCCGCGGCGGCCCACCCGGACCGGGGCAGCGCCGACAGGGCGAACACCCCGCACGCGGCTGCCACCACCAGCCCGGAGACCCGTACCGCCCGCCGGGCGCTGTCCAGGTCGGTCACCGGGCGGGCCACCCGCACCTGGAACAGCATCACGGCGACGGTGTTGAGCACGAACAGCGCCGACGCCAGCCAGCCGGGGGCGTGCGTGCGCTCCACGATCCACAGTGGGATCGCCAGGCTCAGCAGCGGCATCCGCAGCAGGAGGATCGCGTTGAGCAGCGTCACCAGCGCGTACGGCCGGTCCCGGAGCACGGCCAGGCGCGGCTCCCCCGCCGCCCGGTCGGGTACGGGCGCCACCGCCGGCAGCCGCAGCAGTACGGCGGCGCACAGCAGGAAGGCCAGGGCGTCGAGCACGAAGACGGCGAAGTAGGCGCGCTCGGTGCCGACGCCGAGGGCGAGTCCGCCGAGGGCCGCGCCCACCGCGAGGCCCGCGTTCAGCACGGCCTGGAGGTGGGCCAGTACCCCGGTCCGCTCCCCGGGGGCGACCAGGCCCGCGAGGAGCGCCTGGCGGGCCGCCGCGAGGCCGCACTGGGCGGTGGCGTACACGAGGACGGCGGCCAGGAAGGCCCAGAAGGAGCGGATGAACAGGAAGGAGCAGACGGACGCGGCCGTGGCCACGGCCAGCAGCACGGAGGTGCCGCGCGGCCCCCGCCGGTCGGCGAGCGCCCCCAGCGGCACACCCGCGACCGAGCCGACCGCCCAGGCGATCGTGAGACCCAGGCCTATCTGGGCCGGCGAGAGCCCCACCACCCGGGTGAAGTAGAGCGCCGAACACACGTAGTAGGCGCCGTCTCCGACGGAGTTGCTCAGCTGGGCGGCGGCCAGTCGGCGCGGCACTCCGGGCGGGGGCAGGATCCGATTCGTCACGGAGTCATTTGACCAGCTGAATGGCCCGTTCCGTTGGTCCATTCAGCATCCGCGTCACCGGGCCAATCCGTTGTGCGGCGCGGCCTGCCCCCGTCCCTTCGGTCAGAGCGCCGCGAGGAACTCCAGCAGCGCCCGGTTGAAGGCCTCCGGCTGCTCCACGCCCGGCAGGTGCCCGGCCCGCTCGACCACGGTGAGCACCGAGTGCGCGGCCAGTGCGTGCAGGGACTCGGCCTCGGCGACCGGGGTGTACTCGTCGTCGCGCCCGACCACGATCAGGCAGGGCACGGAGGCCGGCAGTGCGGCGAGCACGGGCCGGTAGTCGGGCCGCTCGGCGCGCCCGCGCAGCGCGGCGGCCGCGCCCCGCGGGTCGGTCGCGCACATCATCCCGGTCACCTTCGCCGCCGCCTCCGGCATCGCGGTCACGTTGTAGGGCGCGAGCATCTTGTCGATGACCTCGTCGGCGTAGGGCTTCATCCCCTCCGCGAGGAGCCGCTCGGCGAGCTCGCGGCGGAAGGTCATGCCTTCCGGCGTCTCCGGCGGGGCGGAGGTGTCGGAGAGCACGAGGGCCCGTACCAGACCCGGGTGGCGCAGCCGCATCTCCATGGCGATCTGCCCGCCCATGGACACACCCCCGACGACCGCCTGTTCGACGCCCAGGGAATCGAGCAGAGCGGCCAGATCATCGGCGAAGTCGGCGAGCAGGGTCTTGCCGGGCACTACCGGGCTCTGGCCGTATCCGCGCAGGTCAGGGGTGATCACACGGTAACCGGCGGTGGTCAGGGCCGTCGTCTGGGGGGCCCACATCGAGTGGTTGAACGGATGTCCGTGGATGAGGATTACGGGGGCTCCGTCGCGGGGACCCAAGTCCTCGAAAAAGACGTTCACGCCATTGCCAATCAGGGGGTTCATGAGAGCACTTTAAGGAGTTACATTGAGCCACTCGCGTTCACCTGACAGCCCGTTGCCTTTCACCCGTGTTTTGCACGGGGGGCGACGTCAGAGACGCAGACTGTGCAACCACCCCACCGCCCAGAAGGACCGAAGGCTCCGTGCCCGTACCCGTACTCCTCGCCGGCCGCTCCGTGCGGCTCGAGCCCCTCGCCCCCCACCACACCGAGGCCTTGGCCCTGGCCGGGGCCGAGGATCGTACGACTTACGCCTTCACCCCCGTACCTCACGGGTTGCAGGCGTCCCACGAGTACATCGACCGTGCCCTCGCCGATCAGGCAGCGGGTCGATCGCTCCCGTTCGCGGTGGTCAGAGCCACCGACGGTCGGGTGGTCGGTTCGACCCGGTTCCTGGAACTCGATTACTGGCAGGGGCCGCTGGTGTGGCCCGCCGTGCCGGGGATCCCGTTCGGCGATCCGGCGACGGCGATCCCCGATGCCGCCGAGATCGGCAATACCTGGCTGTCCCCGGCAGCCCAGGGCACCGGCATCAACACCGAGGCGAAGCTGCTCCTGCTCCGCCATGCCTTCGAGACCTGGGGCGTGCGCCGCATCTCGCTGCGCGCGGACGCCCGCAACGGCCGCTCGCGCGCCGCGATGGAACGGCTCGGGTTCACCTGCGAGGGGGTCCGCCGGGCCCATTCGCGGGGCCTGGACGGCGCGGTCCGCAGTACGGCGTTCTACTCGATCCTCGACGAGGAGTGGCCGACCGTGCGGTCGGTCATCGAGTTGAGGCTGTCAGCGGGCGCGCAGCGCAAGCGGCGCCGCAAGACGCTCATCCCGGCGTAACGGTCCTTCTGCGCGGTCAGCGGTGGTCAGCCCCCCGCCTTTGCGGCGTCAGCCGAGGAAGGCGGGGGCGAGGGCCGACGTCATGAACCGGGCCGGTGCTCCGCTCCCGTCCGCGGGCAGCGAGTACAGGTCGGCGCCGAAGTCTCCGGGCAGGGAGTAGACGACCGTCTTGTCGTCGGTCCACACCACCTGGTCGTCGACGCTGCGCTCCTCGGCGAGCGGGGTCTCCTTCATCGTGCCCAGGTCCAGGACGTACAGCCGCCACGGCGCGTCCGGCGACAGGCCGGGCACCCGCTTCTTGAAGACCAGCCGGGTCCCGTCGGGCGACAGGGACGGGCATTCCAGGTTCTCGCGCAGCGTGGTCACCGTGCGCGCGGTGAGGTCGCCGCGGACCAGGTAGGTCTGGCCGCCGGTCGCCAGCGTCGCGTAGAAGGTCTGCTCGTCGGCCGCGAAGGTGACCCCCCAGAAGTTGACGTCGGCGTTGCGGTACGTCTTGCCGTCCTTGCGGATCTCGAAGTCCTCCAGCGAGGAGTCGAACCTCCCCGTCCGCAGGTCCAGCAGCGAGGTCCGGGTGGAGAAGTTCGTCCCGGCGTACGAGTCCCCGCCCACGAAGACCGTCCAGGCGACGAGGTGGCCGCCGGGCGAGACCCGCGCCCGGGTGGGGATGCCGGCCAGCGGGTGGCTGGAGACCTCCTTCAGGTGCGCGTCGAGGACGACGGCCTTGTAGGCCTCCTGCACCCCGCCCTTCTCCGCCCGGAGGCAGATCCCGGTGCCGGCCGCGGAGTGGAAGCGCAGGCAGCTGACCCCGGAGGCGGTACGGGCCCCTTCGGGCGCGCCGGCGGCCACGGTGGAGAGCTCGTCGCGGTGCGGCCCCCAGGCCATGTTGCGGAACACGATCCGCCGGCCGCCGTCGCCCGGAGCGAGGGAGACCTCGCCGGGGGTGATCGGCGGCCCGCCGGCCTGGACCTGGTTCTTCTCGTCGGCGCGCGAGGAGGCTCGTACGACGGCGAGCGCTCCTACGGCGGCGAGCAGGGCGATGGCCGAGACGAGGATCAGGATCCGGCGCTGCAGGGTCATGCGTGGGGGGCCTTTCGGGATCTACGGGATGTTTCGGACGGCCGTGTCGGCCACGGCGGCCTCGGGCTCCGCGCGGGCTCCGGGAGTCGCGCCGCCTTCGGTGCCGTCCTGAGCGCCGCCTTCGTTGCCGTCCTCGGGCCGCAGCCGGACGCAGAGCGCGACGGCCCCGGCCAGGGTCGCGGCGGCCACGGCCAGCGCGGGGCGGGCGCCCCAGAACGTCCAGGCGGCTCCGAAACCGATCGAGGCGGCGAACCGGGCGAGGGCCTGGCCGGTCTGGACGAGGGCGAGGCCCCCGCCGCGGTGCTCCTCGGGGACGGCTCCGGCGGCCGTGGCCATGAGCACCCCGTCGGTGGCCGCGTAGAAGCCGCCGTGCAGCAGGAGGACCACGTACGGCAGCGCCGGCTGGTCCCCGCCGACGAGGAGGATTCCGTAGGCGGCGAGCAGCGCGAGGTGGCCTCCGAGGAAGACGCGCCAGCGGCCGACGCGGTCGGCGAGCCGGCCGAGCGGCAGCGCGAGCAGGAAGAACGCGGCCGCGGTGCCCAGCGGAAGCAGGGCGAACCAGCGGTCGGCGATGCCGGTGGTGTGCTGGAGCAGCAGGAAGACGAAGGCGTCGCTGACGGTGCACAGGCCGAGCAGCAGCGCGCAGAGGCTGATCCGGCGCAGGTCGCGGCGGCCCAGCAGCCCGAAGGAGGCCCGCAGCGAGACGGGGGCTCCGGTGGCGGTGGGCGCGGTGCGCCGGCCCGGTACGAAGAGCACGAGCACCAGTACGCCGAGCGCGGCCACGCAGGCGCTGACGGTGAAGACGGCGTCGTAGCCCTCGGCGGCGCCGCGCAGGATCAGGAAGGCCAGGATCGGCCCGATCAGCGCCCCGGCGGTGTCCATGGCCCGGTGCACGCCGAAGGCCCGTCCGCGGTCCTCGGGGGCGGCCGACAGCGAGATCAGCGCGTCGCGCGGGGCGGTGCGCAGGCCCTTGCCGGTGCGGTCGAGCGCGAGGACGGCCCCGATGGCGGGCAGGGTGTGCGCGAGCAGCAGGAGCGGCTTGCACAGGGCGGAGAGCCCGTAGCCGATCCCGGCGAGGGCCTTGTGGCGGCCGAGGCGGTCGCCGAGGTGGCCGCCGGTGAGCCGGACGAGGGCGCTGACCCCGTTGTAGAGGCCGTCGAGCAGGCCGAAGCCGAGCGGGGTGAGCCCCAGTCCGGCGACGAGGTAGAGCGGGAGCACGGCCGTGACCATCTCCGAGGAGACGTCGGTGATGAGGCTGACCGTGCCGAGGGCGAGCACCGTGGGGGCGAGCGCGGCGCGCCGCCCCGGGCGGATGCCCGGGGCGACGGCCTGTGGCTCGGGGGTCACGGCGGGCGCGGGGGTACCGCGACTGTCCGCAACGTACATGGTCAGGAAGTCCAGATCCCCGTGATGTCGGCGGCGCCGGCAGCGTTCCCCGCGTGGGTGGTCAGGCCGGAGAGGCTTTCGAGGGTGTGCAGCATGTCGTAGTGGTTGTACGTGGTGGAGGTGGTGGAACCCGGGGTCACGGACTGGCCGTAGAACACGGTCGGGATCTGGTTGCCGGCGAGCCGGTTGTCCTCGTCGAAGGTGACGACGAGCAGGCTGTTGTGGGTCTTGGCCCAGTCCGCGTACGCCTTGAGGTTGTTCTTGAGCCAGGTGTCGCCGGTGCCGACGGAGCAGTCGTGCATGTCACTACAGAGGTTCGGGACGACGAACGAGGTCTTGGGCAGGGTGGTGAAGTCCGTCGGGAACTGGGTCATCGTCTTCGCGGTGCTGGTGGGCACGTTGGAGAAGGCGAACCAGGGGTTGTGCTTCCGGGCGTACTTGCCGCTGGAGCAGGTGGTGGAGCCCTGGCTCGGCAGGGTCTCGTTGTAGCTGCCCCAGGTCTTGCCGGCGGCGATCAGCTCGGACGCCAGGTTGGGCGCGGAGCTGAAGCCGGGGGTGTAACAGCTGTCGTCGGTCACGCCCTGGTTGGAGCCCGAGAACAGCTGCAGGTAGTTGGGCTGGCTCGGGTGGGTGATGCCGAACGACTGGGTGAGGTTGGCTCCCCCGGTCTTGAGGGAGTTGATGTAAGGGGCGCTGGAGCTGCCGATGACCTGGCTGTAGGCGTGGTTCTCGAAGACCACGACGACGGTGTGGTCGGGTGCGGGCAGGCCCGCCGCGTGCGCGGGCTGAGCGGTGCCGATGCCCGCCCACAGCGCGGCCGCGGCGGCGGTGAAGCCGAAGGCGGTGGCGAGGGCGGTCTTGCGACGGGACCGTGAGATGGGCATGCCGAACACGGAATTACCTCCGGGCAGGGGGGAGTCTGGGGCGGCGCGGACGTACCGTACCGAGGGGCATGTGCATGGGCCAGGGATACTTGGCGAACAGAACGGGAACTCCGCAGGCCGATTTCACGTCGGGCAACGTCCTTCCCTAAGGAACACCAAGAGTCGGAAAAATGAGGAACCTCTGAGCGCGTAGGCTCATCCTTCGATCGAAAGCAGTCTCATCCCGCCCCAATGGGGCAGCACCAAGCCGGAGAGCACCCGCACATGTCGCAGCAGCCGCCCTACGGGCAGCCGTACCCGCAAGGGCAGCAGCAGTACCCCCCTCACCCGCCGCAGGGCCGGGGTCAGGGCCAGGGGTACGGTCAGCAGCAGCCGCAGCCTCCGTACGGCCGGCAGGACACCTACGGCCGCCAGGACCCCTACGGTCAGCAGGATCAGTACGGGCAGGAGCCCGGCTACGGCCGCCAGCCCGGGTACGGGCAGCAGCAGCCCGGGTACGGGCAGGAGCCCGCCTACGGTGAGCAGCAGCAGTCGTACCGTGAGCAGCGGCCCTACGACGAGCAGCCGCCTTACGGCGACGAGCCCCCCTACGGCGATCGGCAGCAGCCCGGGGAGCCGCCGCGGCGCCGGTCCAGGGTCCGGCGCTGGGTGATCGCGGGGGTCTCCGTGCTGGCGCTCGCGGGCGTCGCCGCGGCGGTGATGAGCTACTACGAGATACCGCCGTTCACCGACAAGGGCGAGACCGTTTCCTTCGGGAAGGCCCCTGGCGGTTCCGGCGATACCGGTGGTTCGGCCGCGAAGCCGCCGCCGAACTCGAAGATGTCCATGCCGACCGGCCCGGCGGCGGAATTCAAGAACGCGTCGACCCTGTCCGACGGCACGCACGTCGCCGTCACCACGCTGGACGGCAAGAAGTCCGGCTTCAAGGGCAAGGTCTGGGTCTGGGCGCCCAAGGAGTACAACGACCCGAAGTACGCCAAGAGCGGCTTCCCGGTCATGATCGCCCTGCCCGGCGGCGCCGGCTACCCGAACAACTACTGGATGGGCACCGACCTGGGCCTCCAGGCCAGCATCAGCAAGTGGTACAGCGAGGGCAAGAGCAAGCCCTTCATCCTGGCCATGCCGGTGCTGAACCCGACCGGAGACGAAAAGGGCATCTACTGGGATGCCTCGGACATTCCGGACCAGCCCAAGATGGGCACCTGGCTGACCGACGACGTCCCGGACCTGATGCGGGCGAACTTCCGCACGATCAAGTCCCGTGACGGCTGGGCCTACATGGGTTCCTCCACCGGCGGCTTCGCGAGCCTGAAGTCCGTGCTGAAGTACCCGGAGAAGTTCAAGGCCGCGATCTGCTCCGGCCCGGACATCGTCCCCGACTCCTCGCTGTGGAAGGGCCACGACAAGGAGAAGGCGGAGAACAACCCCGAGCTGCTCGCCAAGGAGCTGATCGACAAGAAGGGCCCGGACGTCTACCTGGCCTTCCAGGTCGGCACCAACGAGAGCAACAAGAACACCTTGCCGAACGTGGAGAAGTTCATCGCCACGTACGGCAAGGGGCCGATCCACACCGAGCTGAGGGTCATCCAGGGCGGCCAGCCCGGATCCCCTTCGACGGCGAAGCGCACCCAGGCCGCGTGCATCTCCTCGGCCAGTTCCTGCGGGGCGTCCGGCCCGGCCAGCCAGGAAGCCTCGGGCACGGCCAGGGTGTCGAAGACGAAGCCCAGTTCCAGCGCGTGGCAGGACCCGAGGCCCGGGACTCCGGAGGGCCACGCGAACTCGTACACGAAGCGCGGAGCGGTACGCCGCTGCGCGCCCTCCCCGCGGCGCTCCCGGGCTTCCCCCCGGCCCGCGGCGAGCCGGCGCAGCGGGTCGCGCAGCAGCCGGTCGGTGAGCAGGTGGCCGGCGAGGTCGGCCGGGCCCGCTGCGGGCCGCTCGGCGCGCAGCGCCCGTACGGCGGCCCGGTCCTTGCCGCTGCGGATCCGGCCCAGGGCCACGGCGAGCGGGCCCAGCCGGTCCAGGAAGCGCATCGCGCCGGTCGGGGCCAGCCAGAGCCGGTACTCCTCGGCGGTCCAGCCCAGCAGCAGCGGCACGTCCCCGGCGGCTTCCGCCGCCGCTTCGAGCGGGTCCTGTGGCAGCGTGTCCGGGTCGGCGACCAGGCCGAAGGCGGGGCCGCCGAGCAGCGGTGAGGAGCGGCGCAGCACGGCCGCCTGGGCGGCGAGCAGGTCGGCCGGGGCCACGGCGGCGAAGGCCGCGGCGGTGGCCTCCACCTTGAGCAGCGCGGCCATCCGCCGGACCATGGCGCGGACCTTCTCGCGCGCCAGCGTCTCGGGGGCGCCGCTCTGGAGGACGGCCCGGTGGAAGAGCCCGGCCGCGCGGGGTGCCGCGAGCAGGGCGCCGATGCTGATGGCCCCGGCGGATTCGCCGAAGACGGTGACCCGGCCGGGGTCGCCGCCGAAGGCCTCGATGTTCTCCCGGACCCAGGTCAGGGCGGCGATCTGGTCGAGCAAGCCTCGGTTGGCGGGGGCGTCGGGGAACAGCCCGTAGCCGAGGACGCCGAGGCGGTAGTTGACGGAGACGAGGACGACTCCGTCGCGGGCGAAGGCGGAACCGTCGTAGACGGGGACGGCCGAGGAGCCCCGGGTGAGCGCCCCGCCGTGGATCCACACCATGACGGGCAGCCCGGCGCCGGGCTCCGGGGCCGGGGACGGAACTGTGGCCGGGGTCCACACGTTGAGGTTGAGGCAGTCCTCGCCGGGGATCTCGGGGTCGGGCAGCAGCGCGGCGAAGTTGTCGGGGTAGGGGACCTTGGGCGCGGTGGGCCCGTACGCACCGGCGTCGCGTACGCCGTCCCACGCCTCGGGGGGCGCGGGCGCGGCGAAGCGCAGGGCGCCGACGGGCGGGGCGGCGTAGGGGATGCCCCGGAAGACGGCGGTGCCGCCGGGTCCGGTGCGGCCCTCGACCGTGCCGTACGCGGTCCGGACCCTGGGCCGTAGACCGGACCGGGTGCGGTCCTGGGCTTCGTCGGCCGCTGTGCTCATCGTGTCCGTCCTCCTGTGCTGAATCCGGCCGGGTCCGGCTGGTTCCGGTGTTCCGGCGCCCTGCCGGTCGCACCGTCGCACAGGCGCGCGGCGGGTGACAAGGCGTGACCCCGTCCGGGGCGCACCGGGTTGGGCGGGGCATGCGATCCATGCCTCTTCACCTTCGCCCTCTTCACCTTCACCACGTCATTCGGAGCCTCGTCCGGGCCGGCTCGGTCCCGGTCCTGCTGCTCGCGGCCGCGGCCGGGACGCTGACCGGCGCCGAGGCGTACGCGGCCGACGGCCACGGCCACGGACCGACCGCCGCCCTCGGGACACCGACGACCGTCGGGCCGGACTTCCAGTACCTGGGCACGGACGACAAGCCGCACGGTTTCGCGGCCCCCAAGGGCTGCCTGGCCGCGTCCGGCGGCGGCGGGCGCGCGGTGACGAACAAGACCAGGGCGACGGTGGCGCTCTACCGGGAGCCGGGCTGCGCGGGCGCTCCGGTGGAGGTCCTGCGGCCGGGGGCCGTCCAGCCGGTGCGGCCGTACTTCACCTCCGCCCGGTTCGGGATCACCAGGTAGGCCCAGCGGCCGTGACCCTTGGGCGGTCTCCGCGTTGTATGCCATGTCAAACGCCGCAGGTTCTGCTTCTGCGGCACCCCCGTTCCACTCTAGGAGATCTTGATGTCGCGTATCGCGAAGGCATTCGTCATCACCGCTGCCGCCGGTAGCGCCCTGGCCGCCGGTGCGGGTCTGGCGGCTGCCGATGCCGGAGCGCACGGTGCGGCTGTCGGCTCCCCCGGTGTCCTGTCGGGCAACCTGCTCCAGGTTCCGGTGCACGTCCCGGTCAACGTCTGCGGCAACACCGTCAACGTGATCGGTCTGCTGAACCCGGCGTTCGGCAACACCTGCATCAACGCGTCGGGCCACGGCGAGCACCACACCGAGGGCAACTACGGCGGCTGAACCGCCTGACCGACCCTGAAGGGGGGCCCCCCCCCCGCGGGGGGGCCCTAGGCCGGGGGGGCCGGTCCACCGGTGCCCGGGGGCCAGGTGAGGGGGCCGGGGACTACTGTAGGGTGATTACCCGGTGGGGGCGG
>NZ_JBHYVM010000004.1:265680-295229 GCF_042750105.1 Streptomyces sp. NPDC059443
CCGGGGGTCGCCAACCCCCTCAACCCCGGCGGGGGCCCCCGGCCCCCCCCCCCCGGGGGGGGCCCCGGGGCGCCCCCCCCCCCCCCCCCCCGCGCGGGCCCCCCCCCCCCGGGGGGGGGCCCCTTCTCCGTGCGGTCCTGCTCCTCGGAGCCCGGATCACTCGTAGCGGTCCCGGATCACTCGTAGCGGTAGAGCCCCTGGTGGCCGAGCATCTCGTGCGGGGTGAGGTCCCACGGCGGCATCTGCTCGTCGGCGGCGATCACCCGGCCGCGCTGGAGGTCGCCCAGTTCGAGCGGGGCCGCGGGCAGGTAGCCGGCCCCCGGGTGCCTCTGTTGCCAGCGGTCCCAGAGCAGGTCCACGAAGGCGTGGTGCAGCCAGAACACCGGATCGTTCGGCGCGGTGCCGCCCGTCATGTGACCGCCGATCCACTGGTGCACCTTGTTGTGGTTGCGCCACTTCTCGCTCTTCGGGGCGGACCAGCCCTCCAGCTTGTTGCGGAAGCCGCCGCCCTCGGCCGTCGAGTCCCACGGCGAGGAGTCGTACACCGGGTCGTCGAGCGCCCACTGGAGCTCGGCCGGGGTCGGCAGGCTGATCGGGTTCTGCGGCCGGCCCAGGTTGCGGGTGAGGAAGCTGGCTTCCGTGATGCCCACGGTGACCGTCCAGTTGCCCCTCTCGTAGGCGAACGGGCCCGTCATCACCTGGCGGTCGCTCTCGCGGCCGGTCCCGCCGAGGAAGTCGTCGGCCCACAGGGAGGAGACCGGGCTGTTGTCGGTGGTCCAGTCCCAGTAGGGGATGGTGACCCCGGAGTCGACGGTCTGCAGCTGACGTTCGAACTCCAGCAGATAGCACCGGTGCCAGGGGAAGAACGACGGCGACATGTGCCCGACGCGCAGCTTGCGGTCGCGGTCCGGGACGAAGTACTTGTCGTGGGTGCGCACGAACGCGTCGTAGGTGCCGTTGCGCTTGAGCTCGATCACGGCCGCCGTGAACCGCTTCTTCTGCGCGCTGGTCAGGTTCTTCTGGTTCTGCCTGACGTACACGGCCGGCTACTCCCGTCCGCCGTGGTGCGGGGCCCCGAACGCCAGCCGGCCGGAGCCCAGTTCGTCCACGGCCGCGCGGGCCAGTTCCAACGGGGTGTCGTAGGACTGGAAGTGGTTGATCCCGCTGAGGTAGCTGCCGTCGGCGCGGCGCATGACGTGCAGGGGCCGGCCGTCGATGCGGACGGCGGCCGCGGCGAGGTCCACGGCGATGTGCCGGCCGCGGTAGGTCTCCTCGGTGAACCGCGTGAGCGGGGCCGGCGTGAGGGTCTGCCGGGGGCGGCGGGCGCGCAGTACGGGGGCCAGGGCCGCGGCGGTGCCGGCGAACACGGCCGCGGTGAAAGCCGTACGGAGGACCGCGCGGCGGGTGAGTGGTGCGGCGGCGGGTGCTGCGTACATACGGTCTCCCTCGCTCGGTGGCCGGTGCCTACGGGTCTAACGCGGCGCGGCGGGCGAGGTCACCGAGGAGACCCCTACTGCTTCGTGTGCTTGTAGTAGAGAGTGGTCGCCACCAGCCGGCCGGCCGGATCGGTGGCGTAGTCGGGGATGGTGCCGGCCACGGTCCAGCCGGCGGCCCGGTACACGCGCTCGGCGGGGCTGCCGCTCTCGGTGTCCAGGAACAGCAGCAGCACCCCGGCGCTGGCGGCGGCCCCCTCCGCCTCGGCGAGGAGCGCACGGCCGGTGCCGCGCCCGCGGGCCCCGGGGTGGACCATCAGCTTGCGCACCTCGGCCCGGTGCCGCCCGTTGGCCTTGGTCTCCCGGTACCAGCTCACCGTGCCGTCGACCCGCCCATCGGGCCCCCTGGACACCCACAGCGCGAGGGAGCCCTCGTCGACGGCGGGGAGCAGGGAATCCCACCAGGCGGCGGCGCCGTCCCGGTCGAGGTCCGCGAGGAAGCCGATGGAGGAGCCGGCGCGCACGACGGCCAGCAGCAGCTCCGCGAGTTCGTCCCGGTGGGCGGTGAGCTGGGCGGCGTCGAGCCGGGCGATGTCGTGGGTCATCCCGCGAGGATAAGGATCAGCCGGTTGCGCGCTGGAGGCGGGGCAGGTGCAGATCGCGGAAAATGGCGGCCATCCGGAGCCCGAAGACCAGGGCCGCGGACACGACGATGTCGACGGTGTCCGAGGTGCCGGCGGAATGCAGGCCGAGGTAGCACAGCGCCCCGGCGAGCGCGGCCGTCGCGTACACCTCCTCGCGCAGCAGCAGCGGCGGGAACTCACCGCAGAGCACGTCCCGGACGACCTCGCCGGTGACGCCCGTCAGGACGGCGAGGATGAGCACGGCGACGGGGGTCACGTGCGCGTCGATGGCGGCGCGGGCCCCGATCACGGTGACCACGGCCAGCCCGACCGCGTCGACCACCATGAGCGCGCGGTGCGGGAGCTTCCGGCGGCGCAGGTAGAGCATGGTGGCGACGGCCACGGACGCGATGAGGACGAGCAGCAGCCAGTCGTGCGTCCAGTAGAGCGGCTGCCGCCCGAGGATCAGGTCGCGCAGCGTCCCGCCGGAGATGCTGGCCGCGAAGGCGAGCACGAGCCCGCCGAAGGGGTCCATGTTCGCGCGGTGCGCGGCAAGGACGCCGGAGGCGGCGAAGGCGGCTATGCCGAGGAGATAGAGGGCGTGCAGCACGGCGCGGTTCCCTTCGCGGGGCGTGGTCGTCGGGGCAACCCGCCAAGGCTGCCGCACCCCGCCTGCGTCCCGCATCGGCCATTCGGCCAGGCCAGGCCAGGCCCTGCTATACCGTGGCGCGATGGTGCATGTGCGGGAGATGGACGGGGCTGACATCGAGGCCGTCTCGACGATCCGGGTCCGGGGATGGCAAGCGGCGTACGCCGGCATCGTTCCCCAGGCGTACCTGGACGCAATGACGGTCGAAGGCGATGCCGGTCAGCGGCGGCAGTGGTTCTCTCAACCCCACCGGACGTCACGAGACCTTGTTGCGCTCGGTGACGGTGGCCCGGTGGGGTGGCTCTGCTTCGGTCCCTGTCGAAGTGAGGTGCCTGGGCTGGAGCGGGCGGGCGAGGTCTACGCCCTGTACGTCTCGCCGGATCTGATCGGCCGGGGCATCGGCCGGGAGCTCTTGAGCGAGGCTCACGCCCGGATGAAGGGCCAGGGCTTCGAAGCGTCTGCCTTGTGGGTTCTCCGCGACAACCGGCGAGCCCGGAACTTCTACGAGCGGGCCGGCTATCAGGCCGACGGTGCGGCCCAGGACGACGTCTACGACGAGATCACTCTCAGCGAGCTCCGCTACCGGCGCGTGCTCTGAGTTCAGGTCCCGGCCGGCGGAGGGTTCCGGCGGCCGGGACCTGGATGAGGCGATCAGGTAGCCCCTAGGGGGCCGGGAGTTCCGCGAAGTCGGCTACCAGGCCTCGGTGGTGGCCGGGGGTGCCGAGGGCCAGGGAGTCGGCCTTGGCGCGCTTGAGGTAGAGGTGCGCGGGGTGTTCCCAGGTCATGCCGATGCCGCCGTGGAGCTGGACGCACTCCTCGGCCGCGCGGACCGCGACGCCCGAGCAGTAGGCCTGGGCCACGGCCACCGTGAGGGGCGCGTCGGGGGCTCCCGTCGCGAGGGCGTCGGCGGCGGCGCGGGCCGCCGCGCGGGCGGAAGCCACGTCGAGCCAGAGTCGCGCGAGGCGGTGTTTGAGGGCCTGGAAGGAGCCGATGGGACGGTTGAACTGGTGGCGGCCGCGCACATGGCCCACGGTCTCCGTCAGGCACCATTCGGCGAGCCCGAGCTGTTCCGACGCGAGCAGTCCGGCCCCCGAGAGCAGCGCTCCGGCGATGGCCGCGCGGGCGGTGGCGGGGTCCGCGAGCCGGGTTCCGGTGGCCCCGTCGAGGGTGACGTCGGCCAGCGGCCGGGTCAGGTCCAGCGCGACGAGCGGGGTGAGCGAGACCCCTGCCGCGGTGGCCGGGACGGCGTACAGGCCGGTGTCGGCGAGGACGAGCAGTACGTCGGCGGCCACCGCGTCGGCCACGGAGGTGGCGGTGCCGCTCAGGGTCCGCGCGCCGGTGTCCCGGACCGGTGGCGGGAGCGGAGCGCCGGGTGCCAGGGTCAGCGGCAGCGCGGGTACGCAGATCCGCCGGCCCGCCGCGAGTTCCCGTAGCAGCTCCGCGGGCTCCGCGCCCTCGCAGCCGAGCAGGATCTCCACCGCGAGGACGGCGCTCGTGAGGTAGGGGACCGGAGCCGCGGCCCGGCCCAGCTCTTCCAGGACCACGGCCGCTTCGCGGTGGCTCGCGCCCTGTCCACCCAGCTTCTCCGGTACGAGGAGTCCCGCCGTGCCGATGTCGGCGGCGAGGGTCCGCCACAGTTCCGGGTCGTGCGGATGACCGCTCTCGATCCGGCCGAGGACGGCCGGGGCGTCGCAGCGGGCGGCGAGCAAGGAGCGTACCGCCGTGCGGAGTTCCTCCTCCGTCTCGGAGTACAGCAGGTCGAGGGGTGCGGCGCTCGGGGGGTAGGGCGGCGTCATCGAGCCAGGTCCTTCCATGCGAGGTCCTTGTCGTCGCGCGGCTCGGCGGGCAGGCCGAGTACGCGTTCGGCGACGATGTTGAGGAGGATTTCGCTGGTGCCGCCCTCGATGCTGTTGCCCTTGGCACGCAGGTAGCGGTATCCGGCGTCGCGGCCGGTGAAGTCGACGATCTCGGGGCGGCGCAGGGTCCAGTCCTCGTACAACAGCCCTTCCTCGCCGAGGAGTTCCACCTCCAGTCCGCTGATCTCCTGGTTGAGGCGGGCGAAGGTGAGCTTCATGCCCGAGCCCTCGGGGCCGGGCTGGCCGGCGACGAGCTGCTGGCGCAGTCGCTCCCCGGTGAGCCGGGCGACCTCCGCCTCGACCCACAGTTCGAGCATCCGCTGGTGGAGGGCGTGCGTACGCAGCTCCGGGCGCTCGCGCCAGGCGGCGGCGACCGGGGCGATCATGCCGCCCTCGCGCGGGATCCGCATGCCGCCGATGGAGACCCGCTCGTTCATCAGGGTGGTGCGGGCGACGGCCCAGCCCTGGCCCACGGCGCCGAGGCGGTGGGCGTCGGGGATCCGGACGCCGGTGAGGAAGACCTCGTTGAACTCGGCCTCACCGGTGATCTGGCGCAGCGGGCGCACCTCCACGCCCGGGTCGCGCATGTCGCACAGGAAGTACGTGATGCCCTGGTGTTTGGGCAGATCGGGGTCGGTGCGGGCGATCAGGATGGCCCAGCGGGCGGTGTGGGCGCTGGAGGTCCACACCTTCTGGCCGTCCACGACCCACTCCCCCGCGGCCTCGTCGAGGACGGCGCGGGTGCCGAGCGCGGCCAGGTCGGAGCCGGCGCCGGGCTCGCTGAAGAGCTGGCACCAGACTTCCTCGCCGACCCACAGGGGGCGCAGGAAGCGCCGCTTCTGCTCCTCGGTGCCGTACGCGAGGATCGTGGGCGCGGCCATGCCGAGGCCGATGCCGATCCGCCGCGGGTCGTTGTCGGGTGCTCCGGCGGCCTCCAACTCGGCGTCCACGACCGCCTGGAGGGAGCGGGGCGCGGCGAGTCCGCCGAGGCCCCGGGGGTAGTGGACCCAGGCGAGTCCGGCGTCGAAGCGGGCCCGCAGGAAGTCTTCGCGTCCGGTGCCGGCGGGCGGGTGCGCGGCCAGCAGCTCCCTTACGCGTACCAGCAGTTGCTCGGCGGTGACCGCGGCGGCGGCCGGGCCGGCGGCGGTCACCGGGCGCTCCCGTCCAGGGACGGTACGACGACCAGCCGGCCGGTGGTGGTCCCGTCGGCGACGCGCTGCACGGCGTCGGCGGCTCCGGCGAGCGGGACGCGTTCGCTGACCAGCGGCCTGATGGAGCCGTCGGCGGCGAGGCGGGTGAGCTCGGCGTGGCAGGCGGCGACGGCGGCCGGGTCCTTGGCGGCGTAGAGGCCCCAATGGAGGCCGAGGACGGCGTAGTTCTTCACCAGGGCGTGGTTCAGCGCGGGGGCCGGGATGGTGCCGCTCGCGAATCCGACGACGATGATGCGGCCCTCGAAGGCCACGCATTTGGCCGAGGCGGTGTAGGCGTCGCCGCCGACCGAGTCGTAGACCACGTCGGCGCCGCGTCCGCCGGTGAACTCCTTGACCCGGGCCGCGATCCCGGCCACGTCCTCGCCGGTGCGGTCGATGACGAGGTCGCAGCCGAGCTCCTCGGCGGTGCGGACCTTGGCCTTGCCGCCGACCACTCCGATGACGGTGGCCCCGGCGGCCTTGCCGAGCTGGACGGCGGCGCTGCCGACCCCGCCGGAGGCGGCGTGCACGAGGAGGGTCTCGCCGGCCTGGAGCCGGGCCCGGCGGTGCAGGCCGAACCAGCCGGTCTGGTAGCCGATGTGCAGGGCCGCCGCCTCGGCGTCGTCGAGGGTGTCGGGGGCGGGGAGCAGGGAGCGCGCGGAGGCGGTGACGTACTCGGCGAAGCCGCCGTGGGGCAGGCTCGGGTTGGCGATGACGCGGCGGCCGTCCTCGGTCTGTCCGCAGATCTCCACGCCGGGGGTGAAGGGCAGTGGCGGGCGGATCTGGTACTGGCCGCGCGCGAGCAGCGCGTCGGGGAAGTTGACGTTGGCGGCGAGCACCTTGAGCTTCACCTCGCCCTCGCCGGGCACCGGTTCGGGCACCTCTTCGAGGCGCATGACCTCGCGGGGCTCGCCGGGGGTGTGTACTCGCCATGCCTGCATCCGGGGCCTCCAGCCGCCGACGGAAATAACGCCTCGCTGGCATACTAAGCGGTCGCTTGCATCCGTGGGAACCTCCCTGAACTCCTGGGAACCGGCCGCTCCGCAGCAGCCTGATCGACCTGCGCCGATCCGGCCGCATCCGTCCCCCTTTCGGGCGACGGGCTACCTGGCGGTCGGCGCTGCCTGCGCCGCGGCCATGGCGATCTCGGCGTCCGCACGCTATCGATGGGCCGCATGGAGAACCCCTTGCTCGGCCTGCCCGCGCCGCCGCCGCTCGGCTCTGCCGCCCTGCCTCCCGGTACGTACGCGGGACAGGTGGTGCTCGTGACCGGCGGCGGCACCGGACTGGGCAAAGCCATCGCCACCGAATTCGCAAGGCTCGGCGCGGACCTGGTGATAGCCGGCCGACGGATCGAGCAGCTGAAGTCGACCCAGGAGGAGTTGGCGGCCGTACCCGGAGCGGGCCGGGTGACCGCCGCGGTCTGCGACATCCGGGACCCGGAACGGGTCGCGGAGGTGTTCGACGCCGCCGAGGCCGCCTTCGACCGGCTGCCGAACGTGCTGATCAACAATGCGGCGGCCAATTTCCCCTGCCCGGCAGAGGACTTGTCCCCCAACGCCTGGCGGGCGGTGGTCGACATCACCCTCACCGGCACCTGGTTCACGACCCGCGAGTTCGGCCGCCGCCACCTCGCCGCGGGCAGCCGCGGGTCCATCGTGAACATCGGCGCCTCGTACGCCTGGACGGGCGGGCCGGGATTCGCCCACAGCGCCGCCGCCAAGGCCGGGGTGAAGAACCTCGTGGAGACCCTCGCCGTCGAGTGGGGCCCGTACGGCATCCAGATCAACGGCCTGGTTCCCGGGCTGTTCCCGCACGCGGACATGACCGAGGACGTCCGGGACGGTCTGGAGCGGGCCGCCCCGGACGCCAAGGACGGCCGGCAGCCCGCCCTGCGGGTCGGTGCGCCGCGCGAACTGGGCTGGGCCGCCACCTTCCTGGCCTCCCCCTACGCCCGCTTCATCACCGGCCACACCCTGGTGGTGGACGGCGCGAACTGGCAGCGCCGGTCCATCGTCAACCCCGAAGTGGTGCCGGTGCGTGAGCAGTTGGGGCGCGGCCCGTTCACCCCCTGACGCGGCCGCACGAGTCGCGTTTGGCCTGCCGCGCCCCTTTTGCAGGAGATGCCAGGATGCGGTGCTGTGGCACATTGGCCCTTTGGCCACTTGCCCCTAGACCCTTGATCCCATCGACCCCCCGGAGGTGTTGCGGTGAGCACGGTGAGTACGGGCCGCCCGTCGTTGACGGAGCGGCGCAGGGAGGCCACGCGGTTCGAGATCGCGGAGGCCTCGGCCGCGCTGTTCTCCGAGCGGGGGTACGAGGCCACGACGGTGGACGACATCGCGCGGGCCGCCGGCATCTCGCTGCGCACCTTCTACCGCTACTGCCCGGCGAAGGAAGACGCGCTGACCCCCGTACTGACGGCCGGGGTCTCCACCCTGGTGGAGCAGTTGGCCCTGCGCCCCGCGGGAGAACCGCTCACCGAGGCCGTCCAGGCCGCCTTCACGACCGCGACGGCGGGCGCGCGCTACGAGGAACCGGGCCAGACGGTCCGCCTGATCCAGGTGATGAGCCGCGTCCCGGCGATCCGCCTGCGCTGGCTCGCGGCCGCCCGCGCGATGCAGGACCGCCTGGTCCCGGTCCTCGCACTCCGCACGGGCCGCCCCGAATCGGCCCTGGACACCCGCCTCTTGGCGGCCGTGCTCATCGACGCCGTCACGGTCGCCCTCGAACACTGGGCCGCCGAAGACGGCCGCGACCCCCTCCCCGAGGTCTCGGCCCGCGCCCTGGCACTGCTGCGGCTGGAGGAATAGGGCCGGGCGGTCCGGACGCGCCTCCGTGACCTCGGCCCCCGCGTCCTCGGCCTCCGCGAACTCAGCCCCCCGTGAAGCGTGGCGGGCGGCGGGCCGCCTTGGCGGTGTAGCCCTCGCGGGAGTCCTCCGAGGTGAGGGTGAGGGCCGCCGTCATCGCCACCCGATCGAGGGCCGCGGGCAGGGCGGCGTCCGCGTAGGAGTCCACGGCCCGCTTGATGCCCTGGACCGCGAGGGGGGCGTTGGCCGCGATCTCCGCCGCCAGGGAGCGGGACGTCGACTCCAACTCGGCGACCGGTACCACCTGTTGGACCAGGTTCAACCGAAGCGCCGTCTCCGCGTCGATGCGGCGGCCCGTCAAGGCCAGGAACTTGGCCCAGCCCGCGCCCGCCTCGCGTGCGATGCGCAGGTCTCCGCCGGCGTCGACCGCCACGCCCAACTGGGCCTCGGGCAGGGCGAATACGGCGTCGTCCGCCGCGATCCGGATGTCGGCCATCAGCGCCAGCTCGAAGCCGAAGCCGAGGCAGTAGCCCTGCGCCGCCGCCACCACCGGCTGCGGCAGCTTGGCGAGGACCGCGAAGCGTTCGTGGACCCAGCGGATGCCCTCGTAGTAGTTCCGGTTCCGCTCGGCGGCGGAGGCACCCGTGATCGCCCCGCCCGGGGCCGTCACGTCGATGCCCGCGCAGAAGGCCCGTCCCTCGGCCCGGAGCAGGACCACCCGTACGTCCGGGTCGAAGCGGATCCGGTCCGCCAGCAAACCCAGCTGGCGCGTGGACTCCCAGCTCCAGCCGTTGAGTTTGTCCGGGCGGCAGAGGGTGAGTTCCGCGATCCCGTCCGCGACCTCCAGACGGATCCGTTCCTCACCCTCCGCGATCTCCGTGCCGATGGTGTCGATCACGCGGACACCCTAGGGCGGACCGGTCAACGCGGGAAGACCTCGAACGCCACCGCCGACCGCCCGCCGAACCGGGCCGCCGCCTGCCGGGCGTTGCCGGTCAGGAAGTCGCGTACGTACGTCTCCGGGTCCTCGTCCGTCAGGACCTCGATGTACGCCTTGTGCTCCATCAGCGATTTGATCGAACGCTCCATCCCCGGACCGGCGTCGGCCGCGTGCGTGGGCGTCGTGGTGCCGGACACCGCGACCCAGCGCACCCCGTCCCACGGCTCCAGCCCCTGCTCCGTGATGAGTTCGGGGAAGATCCAGCGGTTGCCCGCGTCGCCCGCCGCGTCCAGCGTGGCACGGCCGACGGCCTTGTGGTCGGGGGTGTTCCACCAGCCGCCGCCGTCGGCCCCGCCCCACGTGTCGCGGTGGTTCATGGTGATGACCAGCTCGGGCCGGTGCCGGCGGATGGCGGCCGCGATGTCCCGGCGCAGTCCGAGGCTGTACTCGATCACGCCGTCGCGGTGGTCGAGGAACTCCACCGTGGAGACTCCGACCACCGCGGCACTGGCACGCTGCTCCGCCTCGCGCAGCGGGGCGCACACGGCGGGGTCGATCGTGTCGATGCCCGCCTCCCCGCGCGTGGCCAGCAGGTAGACCACCTCGCGGCCGCCGTCCGTCCAGTCGGCGATGGCCGCCGAGCACCCGTACTCCAGGTCGTCGGGGTGGGCCACCACGGCGAGCGCGCGCTGCCAGTCGGTGGGCATGGGCTCCAAGGGCGCCACGGATCCGTCCAGTTGTTCAGTCATGCCTCGCACAATAGGCGAACGGACACCCAGGATCTGGTAGGGGCGCCGGGCCCTGCGCTCAGACCTCGTCGCGTACGAGCGCCAGCAGCCGGTCCAGGACGCGCGGGCCGCCGGCCCGGACCCCGTCGTGGTCGAACTCGTCCGTCACCCAGGTCCGCAGTCCCCGAACGGCCCGGGAGGTGGCCAGGGAGTGCGCGGTGTCCACGTACATGTCGTCGTGGTAGACGGCGGCGGCCACCGGGACCTCGTTGGCGGCGAGCCGCGCCGGGTCGTACAGGGGCGTCCAGCCGGTACGGGCGGCCAGCAGTTCGGCGGTCTCGCGCAGCGGGGCGAGCGCCGGGTCGCAGTCGAAGTGCCAGGGGTGGATGGTCTCGCCGGTGAAGTACAGCGGCTCGTCGCCCTTGAGGGTGCGGGCGGCGTCGAAGCGCGGCTGGTCCGCGCGCACCCGGTCGGCGGCCCAGCCGAGGGGCGCGCCCGGGTCCTGCGCGTAGATCGTCTCGTGAATCAGCGCGTACAGGGGGTGTCCGGCGAAGGAGAGCTGGGCGTGGACGGCCTCCAGGAAGGCGTCCGAGAGGGCGGGCCCGGCCGTGGTGGGGACGAAGGCGTCCTCCAGCAGGTAGTGCAGCTGGTGGCTGCCGTCGGAAACGCCGAGCACGAGGCCCAGGGACTGGAAGGCCTCGGCCGTCAGCCGGTAGCCGCCGGGGAGTTCGGCCGGGTGGTCCTGGAGATGGGCGGCGATGCGGCGGGCCCGCTCCACGTCCATGGGGTAGCGGGCGTAGTGCTCCCGGTTCTTGCGCTCCATGCGGGGGTACGCGGCTTCGTACACCTCGGCGGCGGTCGCGTCGAGGGACGGCAGCCCGCCGGTGATCAGGGCCGCGGCCAGCCCCTCGGGGGCGGCGCCGAGGTAGTGGGTGACGCAGAAGCCGCCGAAGCTCTGGCCGAGGACGGTCCAGGGCGCACCGCCGGTGAGGAGGGGGCGGATGGTCTCCGCGTCGCGCACGATGGAGTCGGCGCGGAAGTGGGCGAGGTACTCGGCCTGCTGCGCGGGGGTGCCGCGCAGGGGCAGGGTCTGCCGGTTGACCGGGGTGGACCGGCCGGTTCCGCGCTGGTCCAGGAGGAGGACCCGGTACTCGGCCAGGGCACGCTCCAGCCAGGCCTGCCGGCCGATGAACCGGCGGGCGCCGAAGCCGGGACCGCCCTCCAGGTAGAGCAGCCAGGGCAGTGACTCCGGGTCCTTTCCGGTGGCCACCAGCTCGCGCGCGTACAGCTCGATCCGCTCGCCGTCGTCCGGCCGGGTGTGGTCGAGCGGGACCGTGAAGCGGTGGTCGGTGATGACGACGCCGGGCTGGCGGTAGCTGGCACTGGAGGTCACGAACGGCCCCTTGGATGACGATGCCCCGGCCGGGTCGCGACCGGGGTACGGAAATGGCGGTGCGGCCGAGTCTAGTACGACCCCATCCCGAGCCATGCCCCTTACCAGGGCCGTCGCTCCGTCAGAACTCGACCACCGAGCGGAGCACCTCGCCCCGTTCCATCCGCTCGAAGGCCGCCTCGACCCCGTCCAGCGCGATCCGCTCGGAGACGAACGCGTCGAGGTCCAGGCGTCCTTGCAGGTAGAGGTCGATGAGCAGCGGGAAGTCCCGCTCGGGCAGGCAGTCCCCGTACCAGGAGGACTTCAGGGCGCCGCCGCGCCCGAAGACGTCCAGCAGCGGGAGTTCGAGCCGCATCTCCGGCGTCGGGACGCCGACCAGGACCACGGTGCCGGCCAGGTCGCGCGCGTAGAACGCCTGCCGGTACGTCTCCGGGCGGCCGACGGCCTCGATGACCACGTCCGCGCCGTTCCCGCCGGTCAGCTCCTGAATGGCCTTGACCACGTCCTGCGCACCGCCGTTGACGGTGTGCGTGGCACCGAGCCCCCGCGCCCACTCCAGCTTCCGGTCGTCCAGGTCCACCGCGATGATCCGCGAGGCACCGGCCAGCCGCGCGCCCGCGACGGCCGCGTTGCCCACTCCCCCGCAGCCGATGACGGCCACGGAGTCCCCGCGTCCGACGTTTCCGGTGTTCAGGGCGGCGCCGATGCCGGCCATCACCCCGCAGCCGAGCAGTCCGGCGGCGGCGGGCGAGGCGGCCGGGTCCACCTTGGTGCACTGGCCGGCCGCGACCAGGGTCTTCTCGGCGAAGGCGCCGATGCCGAGGGCCGGGGAGAGCGGGGTGCCGTCCTCCAGGGTCATCGGCTGGGTGGCGTTGTGCGTGGCGAAGCAGTACCAGGGCTTGCCGCGCTTGCAGGCCCGGCAATTCCCGCACACCGCACGCCAGTTCAGGATCACGAAGTCGCCGGGGGCCACGGAGGTGACGTCCGGGCCGACCGATTCGACGACCCCGGCGGCCTCGTGGCCGAGCAGGAAGGGGAACTCGTCGTTGATCCCGCCCTCGCGGTAGTGCAGGTCGGTGTGGCAGACCCCGCAGGCCTGGACCCGTACGAGGGCCTCGCCCGGCCCCGGATCGGGCACGAGGATGGTCGTCGTCTCCACCGGTGCGCCCTTGCTCCGGGCAATGACTCCTCGTACGCGGTGTGTCACGTGCTACCCCGATCTCGATCACGGTCCGGTTCGGCTGCTCCGACGGATCCCCCGGTCCGGCCAACGTACACGCGCGTTCCCGCATGCGGGAGTTGCCTCACTCCCCCGCGCGCCCTAGTTCCGGCGGCACCGCCGAGCGCAGGGCCGCGCCGAAGGCGGCGACGGCCGGGTGGGCGGCGGCCCCGCTGCGGAAGGCCAGCTTGGTGCGGCGTTCCATGAGGAGGCGGGTGAGGACGACCGCCGGGTCGGCGTGCCCGGTGATCCCGAGCTGCGGCACCACGGCCACGCCCTGGCCGGCCGCGACCAGCGCGAGGACGGTGGCGAACTCGTCGACCTGGTGGCGGATCCTCGGGGCGAACCCGGCGGCCTGGCAGGCCCGTACGGTCATGGCGTGGCAGAGCGTCCCGGGCGTGGCGGTGATCCAGGGCGCGTCGGCGTGCCTACGGAGCGTCGCGCCCTGATCGGCTCCGACGGCGCCGGGCACGGCCGCCGGGGCCACCTCGCCCGCCGGGAGCCCGGGCGCCGGGAGCCCGGCCCCCTCCGGGGCGGCGACGGCCGCCGGGGCCGCCAGGTACATCGCCTCCCGGTACAACGACTCGGTGGCCAGCCCGGGTTCCTCGGGGGCGGGGACGAAGTCGTACTCGTGGATCAGGGCCACGTCCAGGTCGCCGGCCCGCAGCGCGTGCGCGACGGCCGCCGGGTCGGTCTCGGACACCATCGGCTCCAGCCCCGGGTGGCGGCGGCCCAGGGCGACCAGGGCGGCCGGGACGATGGCCCGGGTGGCGGTGGGGAACGACCCGATCCGCAGCGCTCCGGCCAGGCCGCTGCGGGCTTCGGCGAGATCCGCGTCGGCCCGTTCGAGCAGTTCGAGGACGGCTTCGGCGTACCGGACCAGGTTCTGCCCGGCGGGGGTCAGCCGGACCCGGCGGCCGGTGCGCTCCAGCAGGGCCAGGCCCGCCTCGCGTTCGAGGACTCCGAGCTGCTGGGACACCGCCGAAGGGCTGAAGGACAGCGCTTCGGCGACGGCGGCGATGGTCCCCCGGCGGGCGAGTTCGCGCAGCAGGCGCAGGCGTCGTACATCGAGCATCGGATCAGCTTACGGTTCAGGTAAGAAACGCGAACTGGATTCGACGCTCGGGGCGCGCGAGGCTCGACACATGACACCGAACCTCTCCACGCTTGCGCTGAGCCTGCGCGGGATCCACGTACCGCTCGTCACCCCCTTCACCTCCACCGGGGAGGTGGCCGCCGAGGCCCTGGAAGCCCTGGCCCACGAGGTGCTCGGCGCGGGCGCCACCGGGATCGTGGCCCTGGGCACCACCGCCGAGGCCGCCGCCCTCGACGAGGCGGAACGCGACCTGGTCACGGACGTCTGCGCCCGGGTCTGCCGGGAGCGGGGGGCGCTGCTGAGCGTGGGCGCCGGGGCGAGCGCGACCCTGGCCGCCGAGGCCTCGCTCACCCAGCTGAAGCGGTGGCCCGAGGCGCACGCGGCGCTGGTGAGCGTGCCTGCGTTCGTCCGGCCCTCGGCCGCCGGGGTGCTCGCGCACTTCACCCGGCTGGCGGAGGTGAGCCCGGTGCCGCTGATCGTCTACCACGTCCCGTACCGGACCGGGCGGTCGCTGGACGCGGCCGCGCTGCGGGCGATCGGCGCGCTGCCCGGGGTGGCGGGGGTGAAGTACGCGGTCGGCGCCGTCGACCAGGACGCGGTGGAGCTGCTCGGCGGCCTGCCCGAAGGCTTCGAGTTCCTGGTGGGCGACGACGCGTACCTCTCGGCTCTGCTCGCGCTCGGCGCGGCGGGCGGGATCCTCGCCTCGGCGCATCTGGCGACGGACCTGTTCGCCGAACTCGCGACGGCCTGGCGCGCGGGCGGGGCCGGCGACGCGGACCGGGCCCGAGCCCTGGGCCACGCGTTGGCCCGCCTCTCCGCCGCGCTCTTCGCCGAGCCCAACCCGGCGGTGGTCAAGGGCGTGCTGCACGCGCAGGGCCGGATCCCGAGCCCCGATGTGCGCCTCCCCCTGCTCCCGGCGAGCGCGGCCTCGGTTGCGGCGGCGCAGCGCGAACTGGCCCGCCTCCAGGACGCGTTCCCCGGAACCGGAACCTCCTAGCCGGAACTCCTAGCCGCTAGAGGTCGATCGAGCGGAACTCGTCCAGCACGGTGAAGCCCGTGCTGTCGTACAGGCTCATCGCGACCTCGTTGCCCCCGAAGACGTTGAACATCATCGCCTCGTCGCCGCCCTGCCGGGTGGCCCACTCGCCGACGGCCATGGCGGCCCGTCCGTAGCCCTTGCCGCGGTGTTCCTCGTACACCTCCAGCGAGAAGCCGAAGGTCACGCTGGGCAGGAAGCCGTGGTTCACCCAGCCGGTGCCGATGACCTGGCCGTCGGCCTCCATCGCGTAGAAGGCGTGACCCGGGGTCAGGTACCCCTGGGGAAGGTGGAGGGCGAAGTCCCGGTCGGACTTCTCCTTGGCCTGGGCCGGGGTCAGGGCTCCGGCCCGGACTATGTCCGCGATGTACGCGGCCTCCTCCCCGGCGTACCAGCCCGGGTACTCCTCCTCGGTGAGCCGGCGGGCCGTCAGGCCCGGCGGCATCTCGGGCCGCTCCGCCACGGCGCGCATCCGGTTCTGTCCCCGCAGGGGATAGTCGGCGAAGGCTCCCGGTCCTCCGGTGAGCCGGACCTCCACCCGCTGCGCGCCGCGCTCGGCGCACCACCGCTCGGCCCACGCACGCCCCCGCGGCGCCGTCAGGTCGTGGATCCGGCCCACGGTCGCCCCGTTGTCCTCGGTCACCTCGACGGCGATCCACCCGTCGCCGTCCGTGGCCACGGTCCAGCCGTCGATCCCCTTCACGGCCCGCTCCAGCAGGGCCCGCGCCAGCGGCTCCGAGCAGCCCGCCGCCCGGTACCCGGCCAGCACCCGCTCCTGGAACCCCTCCCGCCACTCGCCCCGGTCCGCCGCCATCGCCATCTCGTCCATTCGCCCACCCTAGGCAGGAGCACTGACAGGGCGGAGTCGCGGCGGGCCCGTGCACGGTCGCCGACACGACCCGAATGACCCCTGGTGGGCGATTCGCCGCCAACGGGTGGGTCGCCCGAATCACGCACGGCGACGGGCGACTTGCCCGAATTGGGGTGCCGCCGGGAGTTCCGTGATGTGAGTCACGCCCGCCGGGTCAACATCATTTCCCCGGAACGGTCGATTCCCTTTTCCCTGCGGGAATTTCCGCAATTCCCGGATCCCTTTTCAAGGTCATCCGCCGGGCCGATAGCGGGAAGTTGATCTCCCGGTCTAATTCGTGTCTTGTTCCGGCCCCGCGGACTCGCCTACGTTCGCCTCGTTCCCGGTGGTCCGCTGCCGAATCCGGCCGCCGCCAGGGCTCTCCCGTACCCCCACGTGAGGAATTCCGCCATGCCCGCACAGGGAAAGCACCGTCGGCCGAAGCACAACCCGCTCACCCGCAAGCTGGCCCTCGCCGGCACCGGCGGCGCGGTCCTGGCCCTCCCGCTGATCAGCGCGACCACGGCCGGAGCCGCCGAGGTGACCGCCGTGACCGCCGCCCCGACCACGTACTCCGTGGTCACCGGCGACACCCTGGCGAAGATCGCGGCGGAGCACTCCATCAGCGGCGGCTGGCAGCAGCTCTACGAGGCCAACCGCAGCGCGGTCGGATCCAACCCTTCGGTGATCCGTCCCGGCCTGAAGCTGAAGCTCGGCTCCGTCGCCCCGGCCACGGCCCCCGCCGCCGCCCCCGCGGCCGTGTCCACCTACGCCAACAACCTCGACGGATGGATCCGCCAGTCGCTCGACGTCATGGCCCAGCACGGAATTCCCGGCAGCTACGAAGGAATTCACCGCAACGTGATGCGTGAATCCTCGGGGAATCCGATGGCGATCAACAACTGGGACTCCAACGCCGCGGCCGGCATACCCTCCAAGGGCCTGCTCCAGGTCATCGACCCGACCTTCCGCGCCTATCACGTCCCCGGCACCGCCTTGGACTCGTACGACCCGGTCGCCAACATCACGGCCGCCTGCAATTACGCGGCCGCCCGCTACGGCTCGATCGACAACGTCAACAGCGCCTACTGAGCGGCGTCCACTGAGCGGGCCCGAGGGGGGCCCGCCCGGTCACAGCCAGCCCTGGCGGCGGGCCGCGCGGACGGCCTCCATCCGGTTGCGGGTGCCGGTCTTGCCGATCGCCGCGGACAGGTAGTTCCGTACGGTCGACTCCGACAGGTGGACCTTGGCCGCGATGTCGGCGACGGTGGCTCCGTCCACCGCCGCGCTCAGGACGTCGATCTCGCGCCGGGTCAGCGGGTTCGGGCCGGCGCTGAGGGCGGCGGCCGCGAGCGCGGGGTCGATCACGGTCTCTCCCGCGAGCACCCGCCGTACGGCCGCGGCCAGTTCCTCCACCGGGCCGTCCTTCACGAGGAATCCGGCCGCCCCCGCCTCCATGGCCCGGCGCAGATAGCCGGGCCGGCCGAAGGTGGTCAGGATCAGCACCCGGCAGTCCGGGCACCGCCGGCGCAGGTCGGCCGCCGCGTCGAGTCCGCTGCGGCCGGGGAGCTCGATGTCGAGCAGGGCCACGTCGGGCCGGGTCTCCAGGGCCGCGGGCACGATCTCGTCCCCGGCGGCGACCTGCGCCACGACCTCGATGTCCTCCTCCAGCCCGAGCAGCAGGGCCAGGGCCCCGCGCATCATCCCCTGGTCCTCGGCCAGCAGCAGCCTGATCATCGGTCCTCGCCTTCACCCGCGGTCTCGTACGCCCCGGTCTCGCCCGCGGTCTCGTACGCGGCCTCGTGCGCCTCCGCGTCCACCGGGAGTTCGGCGGTGACCCGGAAGCCGCCCCGGCCCGGGACCGGGCCGCCGACGAGGGTGCCGCCGGCCACCGCGAGCCGTTCGGCCAGACCGGTCAGACCGCTGCCCGGCGGGGCCGAGCCTACGCCGCCCCCGTCGTCCGTGATCACCAGCCGGACCCGCTCGGCGGCTCCCCGTACCTCGATCTCGCAGGTGGTCGCCGAGGACCCGTGCCGGATCACGTTGGTGACGGACTCCCGGACCACCCAGCCCAGCAGCGCCGCCGTCTGCGGGGGCAGCGGCGGTCCGGACTGCCGGACGACGGGCTCGATCCCGGCGGCGGACAGGACCCCGCGGGCCCGGTCGAGCTCCCCGGCCAGGCTCGCCTCGCGGTAGCCGGTGACGGCCTCGCGGATCTCCACGAGGGCCTGGCGGCCGACGGACTCGATGTCGGCGACCTGGGCGAGGGCGGCGTCGATGTCTCGGGGCGCGAGCCGGCGGGCCGCCTCCGACTTCACGACGATCACCGACAAGGTGTGGCCCAGCAGATCGTGCAGGTCCCGGGAGAAGCGCAGCCGCTCCCGCTCCACCGCGGTGCGCGCCAGCTCCTGCCGGGTCTCGCGCAGCTCGCGCACCGTCTCGGAGAGGGCGAGGATGGCCGCGGTGACCATGCCCGACAGGAAGGTCCCGTAGACCACGCCCACCGCCCCCCAGCCGTCGCGGTAGACGCCGATCGCGCCGCCCACGACGCACAGCCCGAGGACGGTCACGGCGAGCTCCCGGCCCCGGAGCACGGCCCCGACGGCGAGCCCGAGCAGGGGGAAGAAGGCCAGCCAGCTACCCCCGTAGGCGAGGGCCAGCCCGCAGGTGACCGCGCCCATCGCGACGAGGCTCCAGCGGGTGCTCGCGGCCTCCCGGGCGCCCTTGTGGAAGGCGCGGAACACCACGCTGATGTAGAGGGAGTTGAAGATCAGCAGCCCGAGGCCCCCGACGAGCGGGTTGGGGGTCTTGCCCTGGATGATGTTGGAGAAGGCTCCCATTCCCATGAGCAGCCACGGCAGCAGGGAGAGCCCGCTGTTCACTCCGGTCCCGGCGGGCCCGGGCAGCCGGAGCCGCTTCTCCTTGGCGGTCTTCTCCTTGGCGGCCGGGCCGGGGCTCACGCCCATGTCCCTTCCCCGTTCCGCGGCGCATGCCGCATCGTGTACCACGCGCATCGCCTACACCGTCCGCGCGGACCGACGGTACGAGAACACCGCGTACGAGCCGAACAGCAGGGCCCACGCGAGGATCACTCCGAGCGCCGCGAGACCGGGGGCGGCGCCCGTGGCGAGGTTCTGCCCGATCTCCGCGAACCGGTGGGTCGGGGTGAGGTCGGAGAGGGTGCGCAGCCAGTGCGGGAACAGCGCGGCCGGGAACCAGAGCCCGCCGACGATCGACAGCAGCAGGTTGCAGGAGACGTTGACGAGGCCGGTGGTCTGGGCGGAGAGGCGGTAGCCGTTGCCCAGGCCGAGGAAGGTGAAGGGGAGGGCACCGAGCCAGAGCGCGAGGGCGACGGCCGCCCACTGCCAGGCGTCGAGGCGGACCCCGTTGACGAGCGCGCCCGCCGCGAGCACGGCGGCGATGGCGGGCAGGACCACTACCGAGCCGGTCAGCGCCCGGCTGATCACCACCTGGCGCGGGGTCATCGGGGTGACGCGGAGCTGGCGCAGCCAGCCGACGCCCTTGTCCTCGGCCACGCCCGTTCCGGCGGAGAGGGCCGCGCCCAGGGCCCCGTAGGCCGCCATCGCGACCATGGAGGCGGTCTTCCACTCGGGGTCGGCGGTGCCGAGGTTGGTGAAGAGCAGATACATGACCACCGGCATGCCGATGCCGAAGAAGACGAACCCGGTGTCGCGCAGCGTGCGCCGGACTTCGAGACGGACGTAGGCTGTGATGATCATCGGGCACTCTCCACGGCGGTGTCGGATCCCGCCTCGGCTCCCGCGTCGGATCCGGCGTCGGCTCCCGCGTCGGCTCCGGTCAGGGCGAGGAAGGCCTCGTCGAGCGAGGCGGCGGTGACCTCCAGGCCGCGGACGGCGCCGCGGTGCACGAGGGCGACGACGGTGGCGTCGGAGTCCCGGGTACGCAGCTTCGCGCGGTCCCCGGTGATCTCCACGGCGACCACCCCGGGCAGGGCGGCCAGCTCCTCGGTGGACCGCCCGGACAGGTCGAAGGCGACGAGGGAGCCCCCGGCGGCGCGCCGGAGCCCGTCCCCGGTGTCGTCGGCCACGACCCGGCCGCGGTCCAGGACGAGGATGCGGTCGGCGTGGGCGTCGGCCTCGTCCAGGTAGTGCGTGGAGAACAGGACGGTGTTGCCGCGCCGGGCGTACGCCCGCATGGACACCCAGAAGGCGCGCCGGGCCTCCACGTCGAGGGCGGCGGTCGGCTCGTCGAGGACGATCAGCTCGGGGTTCCCGGCGAGGGCGACGGCGAAGCGGACCCTCTGGGCCTGGCCTCCGGAGAGCCGGTCGACGCGGCGGCCTTCGAGGCCGGTGAGCCCTGCCAGCTCCAGGGCCTCGGCCACCGGCATCGGCGCCGGGTAGGTCCGGGCGACGAAGGCGACGAGCTCGCGCACGGTGAGCCGGGGCACGGCCCGGCCCTCCTGGAGCATCGCGCCGACCCGGCCGGAGCGCACCGCATGCGCGGGGCTCTCCCCGAAGAGGCGCACGCTGCCCGCGTCGGGCTCGTTCAGGCCGAGCAGCAGGCTGATGGCGGTGGACTTCCCGGCGCCGTTGCGGCCGAGCAGGGCGACGGTTTCGCCGCGCCGGATGTCGAGGTCGAGACCGGCCACGGCGCGGACGGATCCGAAGGACTTGGCGGTGTGCCGGAAGCTGACCGCCGGGGGTACTGCCAGGGCTTGCGTCGCCCGGTGGGTCTTCGCCGAATGCGTCTGCTTCATGTACGGAACGCTACGGAGGGCGGCGGCGCCCCGGCAGATGCGCGTGTACGGACTCCCTCCGTACAAATGTCACTGCCGACCAAATGTCACTGCCGGACGGCGGTGGAGCGGGCCGGCCTGTTCGCCCTGGCGCGGGCCAGGGTGCGCAGCGGTGCCACGAGGCCGTAGCCGACGTCCTTGCGCAGGGCGCCCGCACCGGCCCGCTCCACCGCCGTGAGCTGGTGCTCCATCAGCTCGGTCATCGTCACCGCGACCTGCCGCAGCCCGGGGTCGGCCAGGTCGCGGATCCCCTCGGCAGCCGCCAGGGCGGTACGGGCGCGCGCGCACTCGGCGGTCAGGAGTTCCCGTATGCCCGCGGTGTCACGGGCCTGTTCGAGGTCGGCCCGGGTCACGGAGTGCTCGGCGAGCCGGTCGCGGGGGATGCAGAGCCGGCCGTCCGCCAGGTCCCCGGCGAGGTCGGCGAGGAAGTCCACCCGCTGGGCGGCGTCCACGAACCGCCGCCAGCCGGCGGCCTGTTCGGCGTCGGGACCGCCCTGGTACTGGAGCCCGGTGAAGACGAGCACGCCGGGCCAGGCGTAGGCGTCCAGGTAGGCCTGGAACTCCGCCTCGGTGGCGAACCCGTCGAACACCGCCTCCGCGGTGGCGGCGCCGTCGAGGAAGCGGAAGATCCATTCGGCGGGCAGACCGCGGGAGCCGACGGCGTGGGCGTAGGCGCGCAGCAGCGGGTCGGGGCTCTCGCCGGTGTCCAGCGCCCGGCGCACCTCGGCGCCCAGTTCTTGCAGGCCGTCGGCCCGCTGCTGCGGGGTGCCGGTCTCGGCGACGTCGTCGACCCGGTTCATGAAGGCGAGCCCGGCCGCCAGCCAGGGCTGGAGCGCCGGGTCGGCCAGCAGCCGCAGGGCGAGGTAGGGGGCGGGCTCCCGGCGCAGTACGCGGCGGGCCGTGTGCGTGTAGTCGGCGCGAAGCCGGGGGCCGGATATCCCGGCCGTGGTGAGCGTGGTGCGCCAGCTGGGCATGGTGGTGGGTACTCCGCTTCGTTCGTCCGCGTGCGTTCGTCGGCGTGCGTTCGTCGGCGCTCGTTCGTCCGCGCCGGATGGTCAGTCGCGGTAGACCTTCTTGATCTTGAACTCGGTGTCCGCGAGGACGTAGCCGCCTTGACCGTACGGGTCGCTGATGTACGGGCGGATCGCGGGGGTACCGAGCCAGGGCGAGACGTTGAGGTAGCGCGAGCTCGGGATCGGGACGGCGAGCTCCTTCTGTGACTGCTCCAACAGGGCGGGCAGGGCGTCCCAGTTGAGCGCGGCCATGTCCATGAGGGGCTCACCGGCCTTGACGGTGCCTTCCGGGCCGCTGCGCTTGGCGACGCCGTTGCGGTACTGCCAGGAGTCGACGGTCTTGGCCCCGGGCGCGGTGGGGATGGAGGCGATCACGTACTCGTCGTAGACCCTCATGTCGACGAAGGTGGTGGTGCCCGCCTGCTGCTTGAAGGCCTCGATGGCGGCACGGATGCCGGCGGGGCCGATCAGGCTGCCCTTGGGCGGGGTCGCGGTCTGGGGCGCACTCGCCTTCGGGGTCGGGGCGCCGGACGTGCCCGGGGTCGCGGGCGAGGGGGAAACCGGCGCGGAGGGGGAAGGGCTGCTCGCCGGCTTGGCGTCGACGCCCTTGCCCTGGTCCTTGCCCGTGCCGGCGTCCGCGCCCTGCGACCAGATCACGATGCCGATCGCCCCGGCGGCCAGGACCGCGGCGAGGAGTCCACCGATCAGGGCGGTCCGGCGGCGGCCGGTTCCGGGACCGGGGCGGTGGGACCCGGGAACGGGCACGGTCGACGCGTACGGGTTGCCCGTGCCGGGTTCGAACGGCGTGGGGGTCGGCGGGGTTGCCGATCCCGCCGGGACCGCCGGGACCGCCGGGCCGAACTGGCCCAGGGCGACCGGCGGAGTCACCGGGGTGGCGCCGCCGAGAGCACTGCTCGCGCTTCGGAGCAGCGCTTCCAGCTCCTCGGCGCCGGGCCGCACGGCCAGGTCCCGCACCAGCAGCCGTTCCAGTACGGGCCCCAGCGGGCCGGACCGTACCGGCACCGGGATCGGCTCGTCGAGCACCGCGACCACGGTGGCCAGGCTCGTGGCCCGGCGCAGCGGGTGCACCCCCTCCGAGGCCACGTACAGGAGCATGCCGAGCGACCACAGGTCGGAGGCGGGGAGCCCCTCCTCGCCACGGGCCCGCTCCGGCGCGATGTACTCCGGCGAGCCGATCAGCACACCGGTCGAGGTCAGCGCGGTCGCCCCGTGCAGCGCGGCGATGCCGAAGTCCGTGAGGACGGCGGAACCGTCGGTCCGCAGCAGCACGTTGGCCGGTTTCACGTCCCGGTGCAGCACCCCCTCCGCGTGCGCGGCCCGCAGCGCGGAGAGCACGTCGAGCCCGAGCCGCACCACGTCCGCGACCGGCATCGGCCCCGAGGCCAGCCGGTCGTGCAGGGAGCCGCCCTTGACCAGCTCCATCACGATCCACGGATGGCCCTCGGCCCCGTCGGCGGGCTCCACGATGTGGTGGATCGTGACCACGTTGGGGTGGGCGAGACGTGCGAGGGCCCGGGCCTCGCGGACGGCCCGTTCGCGTAGCTGGACGGCGAGGCCGGGCTGTGCGGCGGCGGTCGCCGGGTCCGGCGGCCGCACCTCCTTGAGCGCGACGTCCCGGTGCAGCGCGATGTCCCGCGCGCGCCACACCGTGCCCATTCCGCCGCTGCCCAGGGGCCCCGCGAGTTCGAAGCGCCCGTCGATCAACCGTCTGCCGGAATCACTGCTGTCCATGGCCGGTCATCGTAGGGGCCGCCACCGACGGCGGCGCGACCGGAGTGGGCGGCACCGGGGCGGGCGGTGGCTCTGGGCCGGAGGTCAGCGGCGGGAGTTGCCGAACAGGAGCCGGTAGGCGACGAGCAGGACCAGGGAGCCTCCGATGGCGGAGCCCCAGGTCGCGAGGTCGAAGAACTCGGTCTGGATCGGCCGGTCCAGGAACTTCGCCGAGAGCCAGCCGCCGATGAAGGAGCCGGCGACGCCGATGAGGGTGGTGACGATCAGGCCGCCGGGGTCCCGGCCGGGCAGCAGGACCTTGGCGATCCCGCCCGCGAGCAGTCCGAGGATGATCCAGCTGATGATGCCCATGCCTGTTCACTCCGCTTCGGTGTGCGCACCCCGTGCGCGCTTCGTCTTACCGAGGAGGACGCGCGAAGACGTGAAACGGTTCTCCGTCACTACGCGGAAACACGACGGCGGCGGCCGGCGACGACCCGCGGCGACCCGCCGATCATGCCGGGACCCGGTCCTTCCGAGCCGCCGGGGGCGGAGTCGGCTGCGGGGAAGCCGCCTGCGAGGGAACCCCCTGGAGCGCGGCAGCCGCCTCCGCGGCCGGAGCGGCGACGGGAGCCGGAGCCGACGTCCGCGTGAGCAAGAGCACGCCCCGCGCCGCGGCGAGCGCGCCCGCCACCGCCATCAGGACCCCGAACGCCCCGCCCTGGAGGCGTTCGCCGAGCAGCACCATGCCGATCGCGGCGGCGGCCAGCGGGTTGGCCAGGTTGACCACCGCGAGCGGGGCGCCGAGGCCTCCCCGGTAGGCCCGTTGCGACAGCAGCATCCCGCCGACCGCGAAGACCACCACGAGCAGGGCAACCGAGACCACGCGGAGGCTGAGCAGCGCTCCGCCGCGCCCGCCCGCCACGGCGACGGTCTGGGTCAGGGCGGAGGCGGCCGCCGAGGCCAGCCCGGACGCCGTCGCGTGGCGCAGCCCCGAGCGCGTGTCCCTCCGTACGGTCAGCAGCACGATCACCGCGGCCGTCGCGCCGGAGACGGCCAGGGCCTCGGCCAGGGTGAGGGTGTCGTCGGGGGCCGGGCCGGATGCGGGGAGCAGGAGCAGGCCGAGCCCGGCCACGGTGGCCAGGGTGCCGCGCCACTCGGTGGCCGCGACCCGCCGCCCGGCGCCGTGGGCGCCCATCGGGACGGCGGCGACGAGGGTGAGCGCGCCGAGCGGCTGGACCAGGGTGAGCGGCCCGTACCGCAGGGCCGCGGCGTGCAGGAGCGCGGCGGCGGCGTTCAGCCCGGCGGACCACCACCAGGCGCCGTTGCCGAGCAGCGAAGCGGCGCTGCGGGCGACGGCCCGGCGGGCCAGGCGTTCCTGGGCGACGGCGGCGGCCGCGTAGGTGGCGGCCGCGGCGAGGCAGAGCAGGACGGCTACGAGGGTGGCGTTCACCGGGCTCCTCCTACGGTGGCCGGTTCGGGTACGGCGCGACGCTGAGCCGGCACGCTCCGCGCCGCGACGAGGGAACGGACGGCGGGGCGCGGGACCAGCAGCAGGGCCGCCCCGAGCAGCAGGGTCGCGACGATGGCGTCGAGCCAGTAGTGGTTGGCCGTGCCGACGACGACGAGCAGGGTCACGAGGGGGTGCAGCAGCCAGAGGAACCGCCACCGGGAGGAGGTGGCGGCGATCATGCCGAGGGCCAGCATCAGCGCCCAGCCGAAGTGCAGGGAGGGCATCGCGGCGAACTGGTTGGCCATGGTGTCGGCTGCGGGCGAGGCTCCGTAGACGGTGGGCCCGTAGACCTGGCCGGTGTCGATCAGGTGCGCGGCGGCCAGCATCCGCGGCGGCGCGAGGGGGAAGGTCAGGTGGATGACGAGGGCGGCGCCGGTCAGGACGGCCAGGACGCGGCGGGTCCAGAGGTAGTGCGCGGGGCGGCGCAGGTAGAGCCAGACGAGGAAGAGCACCGTGGCGGGAAAGTGCACGGCCGCGTAGTACGTGTTCGCGGTGTGCACGAGCGCGTCGCCGTGCAGGAGCAGCCGCTGGACCAGGCCCTCGCCGGGCAGGCGCAGGGCGCGCTCCGCGTCCCAGACGCGGGTGGCGTTGCGGAAGGCCTCGTCGGTATGGCCGGTGGACAGCATCCGGCCGCACTTGTACACGGCGAAGAGACCGGCGACGAGCAGCAGCTCGCGAACGAGGCGGCGGCGCTGTCCCGCGCCGGCCTCGGCAGGTGTGGTGTGGGAGGTCATCCCCCGGTCTCGCTTCCTGTACACGGGCACACATCGACACGCCAGTGTATCGATACATTCGCGTATCGATACGCGGGTGTACCGATACGCCCGCGTTCCCGTAGACTTTCAACCGACACGGTCGCCGGATGACCGCAAGGCCACCGCAAAGCCGCACGCGGGACGGGCGGCGAAACCGACCACGAGCGACCCGTCACACGAACCCGTCACACGGACCATTCGCCCGGACCCTTCGCCCGGACCCCTTCGCCCGGACCCCTTCCAGCGCCACCGAGGAGAGCAGCCCCATGACGTCGCCGACGCCGGACGCCGCCCCGGCCCCTGCGCGCCGCTCCAAGATCACCCCGGAGCGGGAGCGGCAGTTCTACGAGGCCGTCCTCGACCAGTTGCGCGAGGACGGCTACGAGGCCCTGACCATGGAGGGCATCGCCGCCCGGGCCAGCTGCGGAAAGTCCACGCTCTACCGGCAGTGGAAGACCAAGCCCCAGCTCGTCGCCGCGGCCCTGCGCGCGGACCGGCGGGGCACCCTGGCGGCGGTGGACACCGGGACGCTGGCGGGCGACCTGCGCGAGGCGGCCATGATCGCGGCCTGCACCTCGGGGCGCGACACCCGGCTGACGCAGGCCCTCGGGCACGCGGTGCTGAGCGACGAGAAGCTGAAGGCGGCACTGCGCGAAGCGCTCGTGGAGCCGGAGCTGGCGGCGTTCGACGCGATCGTGGACCGGGCCGTGGCGCGCGGGGAGCTCGCCGCCGGGCATCCGGCAGTGGAGTTCCTGCCGGCCCAGCTGATGGGCGTGGTGCGGATCCGGCCGGTGCTGGACGGGCGGTACGCCGACGCCGAGTACCTCGTACGGTTCGTCGACTCCTGCCTGCTGCCGGCGCTGGGCGTGAGCCCGCGGCCGGCCCCCGGCCCGGAGGCGGACCGGACCCCCTGAACCGGCAGTGCGCCGTCCCCGATGACCGGACGGCGACCTGCCCGCGCTGCCTCGTGGGGACGGTGGCAGCGCACCCCCGGACCGGGCGGCGGTCACTCCCTCGCGGAGTGCCCGCCGCCCGGTCTGCGCGGTGATCAGCTCCGGGCGGAGCCCATGACCCGGGCGAACTCCTCCGGGTCGGCGTCGAAGCCCCGTACCGCCGGGTCCAGCGACCAGCTGCCCGAGCTCTCGCGGGTGAACTCGGCGACCGTGGCGGCGCGGGCGGAGCCCACGGCCGTGAAGCCCTCCACGGAGAGGTCGGTGTAGCCCTCCCGGATCCGCAGTCCGGTACCGGCCACGGCGGAGAAGGTCAGCGCCGGGCCGGAGCCCGCCGGCTGGATCACCACCCCTACCACCACGCGGGTCAACTCCGTTGCCATCCTGGACAGTTCGAGCGTCATCACCTCGTCGAAGCCGAGGCCCTGACCGGTCCGGCTGTCACGGTCCAGCGTGATGGTGCCGTCGGGCGACCGGCTCCCGAAGTGCACGAGGTGGACGGGCCGCCCGTACGGGTCGGCGGCTCCGTAGACCGCGGCGAGTATGTCCAGGTCGTGCACGGGCGCGCCCGCCGGGCTGGGATCCCAGCGCAGCGCGATCTCCACCTTGGACAGGCCCTTGCGTACTCCGCTCACCGAACTCCCCCTCCGCTTACCGTGCGTTGCCCTCCCATGCTGTCACGGGTCCGCCCGCCCGGACCGAACTACCGTACGTTCCCGGCCAGTACGCGGGAGCTACCAGTCCCCGTCCCGTACGGGCCTGCCCGGCCTCGGGGCCTTCCCCAGCGGTTCGACCTGGCCGGGGGCCGGCGGGATCCACGGGCTGGCGTCCTCGCCGAGCCATTCGCCCACCGGCTCCACCTGGCCCAGGGCCTCGGAGGGGGCCAGGTCGGTGCCGGTCTCGTCGTAGTAGTCGAACCACGGCAGTCCGGCCTTGGTGTAGGCGGCCCGGTCCACCGGCGAGGCCGGCGGCTCCTCCCCGGTGATCCGGCGCCACGCGGGCGGGGTCACCAGGTGGACGAAGATCCGCGCGGACGGCTCGTCCGCCCACTCGCCGGGCCCGCGGTCGTCCCGGTACACCTCCTGGCGCATGGACCCGCCGACGCCGAGTCCCATCGCGGGAGCCGCCTGCGGACCCGCGCGGAACCGGCCCGGCGACCCGGCGGCCGAACCCGGGGGGCCTCCGGGAGCCGGTGCCGAAGCCGCCGCCGGCATCATCGGCCCCGCTCCGTACCCCATGGACGGCGCGCTCCCGGGCGGCACGCTCCCGGGCGGGCCACCGCCGGCCCGGCGCCGGCGGTTCGGGGCCGTGCGCGCCAGCTCCGCCTCCCGCCACCGCGCCAGCGCCCGCGCACCGAGCGGGAACGCCTGGAGCTGGACCCCGCCCGTGGTCTCCTCCCCGGTGACCTGGCCCTCCACGGTGGCGCCGAGCCCGAGCGGGACGGCGACGAACTGGCGCACCGTCCCGTTGCCCGAGTTGATCCCGTCCAGCCACGGCTGGCGCGGGAGCACTAGATAGTTCTGCGGATCGCGCCCGAGCTCTCCGGTCCACCGCTCGCCGGAGACGGCGCACACCTTGCCGACCCCGACCTGGAGCGCGGTGGGCCGCGTGGTCCCGGCGAAGCTGAGCCACATCGCCTCGCGCAGGTACACGGGGAGCATCACCCCGCCCTTGGCCAGCCAGTCCGCCGGCACCGTGTCCGGATAGTCCTCCACCCGGCGCAGCGGAAACGTCCCGAGCCCCGGAGGCAGCTTGTGCGTCCCCGACTCCGGGAGGCGCAGCGTCCGCATGAAACGGACCTCCGCACCCTCCCCCAGCAGCAACGCGTCCCCTTCGACCCTTACCCCACCCTTGGCCACGCGACCGGCTCCTCTCCCGTGCAGGACCGGATTCGCCGCAGGATCTGCCGCCGTTCCGGATCGTTACCCTCAAGCTTTGCTCAGATCCCGTGACACTGAGCCCGGCGGTTTCCTAGCTTCCTCATATACGCGTCCACGTGCCCCCGCGGTTCCCCGCGTCCCGGGCCCGTCGCGGCGCGCGTCCGCGCGCCCGCGCGACCTGCGTACCACGCAGCGCATCGCGCATCGCGTATCCAAGGAAAGAGTGCAGCATGAAGGTTTCCCAGGCCGGTGCGGTCGCCGCAATGATCGGTCTCGTACTGACCGCATCCGGATGCGGCGGTGACGACGGCAAGGGAGACATCTCCATCGGCATCAAGTTCGACCAGCCGGGCGTCGGCATGCGCGAGCCCGACGGCACCTTCACCGGTTTCGACGTGGACGTGGCGACCTACGTGGCCAAGGACCTCGGCTACAAGCCGGGCCACATCACCTTCAAGCAGGTCCAAAGCAGCGACCGCGAGCTGCTGCTCCAGTACAACGAGGTCCAGTTCGTCGCGGCCAGCTACTCGATCAACGACAAGCGCAAGGAGAAGGTCGACTTCGCCGGCCCGTACTTCCTGGCCCACCAGGACCTGCTGGTCCGCGCCGACGACAATTCGATCACCAAGCCCGAGGACCTCAACACCAAGCGGCTGTGCTCGGTGACCGGGTCGACCTCGGCGGAGAACATCAAGAAGACCCTCGCCCCCAAGGCGAGCCTCCTGGAGCTCGGCGGCTACTCCGAGTGCATCGTCGCGCTCCAGGACAACCTGGTCGACGCCATGACCACGGACAACTCCATCCTGGCCGGGTACTCGGCCCGCAAGGGCAACGAGGGCAAGTTCAGGCTGGTCGGGCTGAACATGAGCAACGAGAACTACGGCATCGGCATGAAGAAGGGCAGCACCGATCTTCAGGCCAAGATCAACGCTGCGATCAAGAAGATGGTCGCGGACGGTTCCTGGGAGGCGGCCGTGAAGAAGAACTTCGGCGCCGACTACAAGTACGAGCCGGCCCCCGCCGCCGCCACGCCGGGCCTCTGACGACGAGCCCCGGCCCAGGGGGGGGGGGGCGGCGGGGCGCGGGCGCCCGCCCCAGCCCCGCCCG
>NZ_JBHYVM010000004.1:295239-302062 GCF_042750105.1 Streptomyces sp. NPDC059443
AGTCCCCCGCCCCACACCCGTCGCCGCGGCCCCCCCCCCCCCCCACGCCGGCCCTCCCCCGCCGCCCCCCGCCCCCGGGGCCCCCCCGGGGGGGGCCCCCCCCCCCCGCTACGGCCACGGCTACGCCAGCGGGGCCTTGCCGCGCAGCACGGTCAGGAATTCCCGCATCCAGGCGGAGTGGTCGGGCCACGCGCGGGCCGAGACCAGCGTCCCGTCCACCACGGCTTCGGAGTCCTCGAAGTCGGCGCCGGCCGCCTTCATGTCCAGTTCCAGCGCCGGATAGGCCGTGACCCGGCGGCCGTCCAGCGCACCCGCCGCGGCCGTGATCAGGGGGCCGTGGCAGATCTGCGCGATCGGCTTGTCCGAGCCGGCGAAGGCGGCCAGGATCCGCCGCACCTCGGGGTCGTTGCGCAGGTACTCGGGGGCGCGTCCGCCCGGTACGACGAGGGCCGCGTACTCCCCCGGGTCCACGTCGGCGAAGGCGATGTCGGCGGGCCAGGTGTAGCCGGGCTTCTCGGTGTAGGTGTCGAAGCCGTCCTCGAAGTCGTGCACGACGAACCGCAGTTTCTTGACGGCCGGCGCCGCGATGTGGACCTCGTACCCCTCTTCGCGCAGACGCTGGTAGGGGTAGAGGACCTCCAGCGACTCCGCCGCGTCGCCGGTCACGATGAGGATCTTCACTGCCATGGGCTGCTCCTGGTAGGGCTGTTCACGGTGTGGCCTCCGCTTACCGTGCCCGCATCCCCGGGTTCTGCCAAGAGGGCCGTGCGCCAACCTCACCCGGTCGGCGCACGGGGCGGGCGGGGGCGAAAGTCCGGGCTTCCGACACATGGTTTTCATCTGTAGGGCACATGACAATGTGAGCCTCGCTCTGCCACCTGATGCCCCGCCAATTCCCCGGGCGGGAGCGGTGCGTGTGGAGAGGTACCCCCACGTGATGAGAATCTCGCGCCTGGCTCCCTGGGCGGCAGGCCTCGCGGCGGCGGCCCTGGCCCTGATCCCGGCCTCCGCCACGGCGGGCCAGCGATCGGCCGCCGCGCCCGCGGCCTCCACCGCCTCCTCCGCCTCCGTCTCGGTGGACGCGTACTACGCCTCCGCCGAGGGCAAGACCGGCGCCGCGCTCAAGACGGCACTGCACAACATCATCAAGACCCAGTCCACGGTGACGTACGACGGCGTGTGGAACGCCCTGAAGGTCACCGACCAGGACCCGGCGAACCCCAACAACGTCATCCTGGTCTACTCGGGCCGCTCCCAGTCCAAGTCCACCAACGGCGGCGGGGCCAACGACTGGAACCGCGAGCACGTCTGGGCGAAGAGCCACGGCAACTTCGGCACCGCCACCGGGCCGGGCACCGACCTGCACCACCTCAAGCCCGAGGACGTCACGGTCAACAGCACCCGCGGGAACAAGGACTTCGACAAGGGCGGCAGCCCGGTCGCCGAGGCCCCCGGCAGCTTCACCGACTCCGACTCCTTCGAACCGCGGGACGCGGTCAAGGGTGACGTGGCCCGGATGCTGCTCTACATGGCCGTGCGCTACGACGGCGGCGACGGCTTCGCCGACCTCGAAGTCAACGACAAGGTCAACAACGGCACCGCACCCGCGATCGGCCGGATCAGCGTCCTGAAGCAGTGGAACCTCCAGGACCCGCCGGACGCCTTCGAGCAGCGCCGCAACCAGGTCATCTACGACACCTACCAGCACAACCGGAACCCGTTCATCGACCACCCGGAGTGGGTCAACTCCATCTGGTAGACACCGGGTTCCCGCCCCCTAGGGCTGGAAGCGGTCGGCGAGGGTCTTGAAGGCCGTCCAGTCGAGGCCGGGGGTGCGGGGGTCCCAGAGCTTCTGGGACAGGGCCGCGAGCGGGAGCCGGATGCCGGCCGCCACCTGGTCCTGGGTCTGGGCGTCGGCCAGATCGCACCAGACGGCGAAGCGCGCGCCCAGGACCCGGTCACCGTAGCTCGCGGGGACGGCGGTGGTCCCGCGCAGCACCAGCGGGGTCCACTGCTCGTATATCCGCCGGCCCGTGGGGTACGTGAACTGGTTGGGCTCCCCCAGCACGTAGTAGAGGTACTCGTCGTTGAGGTTGACCACCTTGCGGCCCTCGCGCAGGTACTCCAGCGGCGGCCGGGCCCCGTTCTCCTTGCCCGTCCAGTACTCGACCTGGATGTCCTGCGCGGGCTTGACGACTCCGCCCGCGAAGAATCCGTCGTTCCACGCCGCCGGCGCCCGGCCCGCCGAACGGACCACGTCCGCACGGTCGTTGAGCCACCCCGTGGCCAGGTCCCGGACCAGCCCGGCGGATCCGTACCGCGTGCGCGCCGCCGCCGCGAGCCCCGGGAAGGAGGTCTGCGGATCGCGGTAGACCAGCGCCTGGTACTCGTCGGTGCCCAGGTTCCAGATCGCGCCGGGGAACAACGGGAGGTACTCGCGCAGGAGTTCGTCAACGAGCTTCGCCGCCGCCGGGTTGGCTATGTCCACCGCGCCCTTGACCACCCGGCCCTGCGCATCGCGCAGTTGCAGTCCGGGGTGCGCGCGCAGCACCGCGCCGAGGTGGCCGGGCGAGTCGATCTCGGGTATCACCGCGATGTGCAGGCGGGCGGCGAGCGCCGTTATCTCGCGCACCTGCGCCTTCGTGAGGTGCGGGGTGGAGACGATCTCGGGGTGGGTGTCCGATTCGATCCGGAAGGCCTGGTCGTCGGAGAAGTGCAGGCCCAGCTGGTTCAGCTTCAGGTCGGCCATCTCGCGCAGCCGGCCTTCTATCCAGTCCGGGGTGAAGTTCTTGCGGGCGATGTCCAGGTTCAGCCCGCGCTGCGGCTTGGCCGGGGCGTCCCGCACGGTCCCCTCCGGGGCCGAACGGCCGCCCGCCACTTCCTGTTTGAGGGTGCGGGTTCCGTAGAAGACCCCGGCTTCGTCGGGTCCGGTGATGCGGACCTGCCCGTCGCGCACGGTGAGCGTGTAGGACTCTGGCGCTCCGGAGTCCTTGGCTCCCAGGGCCAGTTGGACGTCTCCGCGGCGCGGTTCGGCCGATTCGGCGAATCCGATGCGCAGTTCACCGGCCAGCAGCCGGCCTTCGTCGGACAGGGCCGCGCTGTCGGCCGGCGGTACGACGACCCGCGCCCCGGAGGCGGGCCGCCAGCCGGGGCCGCGGGCCGGCACGTGTTCCCGTACGGCCGGGATGGTGCTCGGGGTGGCGGACAGCGGGTACGAGGCCGTCGGCGAGGGTTCGGCGGCCGACCGGGTGGCTGCGGACGCGGACACCACCGGGCTCCGCGAGGCGGCGGCCGGGGTCCGGGCCGCGCCCGGGGAGGCCGAGCCGGTCGAACAACCCTGGACGAGGGCGAGGGAGACCAGCGCGGCGACCGTGGCCGTCGCGATGACGTGGCTCCGTCTGTCCTGCTTGGTCTGTCGCATCACGCACCCTTGTGACCCCCGTACCAACGTGGCACGGGGGACCCGGGCGCGCGACCCGGGCGGCGGGCCCGGCCCGGGGGTGGTGGGGGGAACGAGGCGTTCGAGGTACTCGGTACGAGGGCCCGTTGATCAGTGGTGGACCGGGACCGCCGCGCCCGCCGGGGCTCCGGCCGTGACGACCCTGCCGGTGCCTTCGCCGGCCGCGCGGGCCGCCGTACGCCGTTCGAGCGCTCCGGAGACGAGGGCGAGGGCGAGGGCGGAGGCGGCGAGGGCCGCGCCGACCCAGTTCGGGGCGGTCCAGCCGAACCCGGCGGCGATGACGATCCCGCCGAGCCAGGCGGCGAGGGCGTTGCCGAGGTTGAAGGCGCCGATGTTGACGGCCGAGGCCAGGGTGGGGGCGCCGGCGGCCTGGTCGAGGACGCGCTTCTGCAGCGGCGGGACGGTGGCGAAGCCGAGGGCTCCGATGAGGACGACGGTGACGGCCGCGCCCGCCTTGCTGTGGGCGGTGAGGGTGAACACCGCGAGGACGGTGGCGAGCGCGCCGAGGGACACGTAGAGCATCGGCATCAGCGCGCGGTCGGCGAACCGGCCTCCGATGAGGTTCCCGGCGACCATGCCGAGGCCGAAGAGGACGAGCAGCCAGGTCACGGAGGTGTCGGCGAAACCGGCGACGTTGGTCATCATCGGGGTGATGTAGGTGACGGCGGCGAAGACCCCGCCGAAGCCGAGGACGGTCATCGCCATGGCGAGCAGGACCTGGACGTTGCGGAACGCGGCCAGTTCGTGGCGGATCCGTACGCCTTCGGGGCGGGGCAGATCGGGGACGAGCCGCGCGATGCCGATCAGGCCGAGGACGCCGAGCGAGGCTACGGCCAGGAAGGTGACCCGCCAGCCGAGGTGCTGGCCGACGAGGGTGCCGAGCGGGACGCCGACGACGTTGGCCACGGTGAGGCTGGTGAACATCATGGCGATGGCTCCGGCCTTCTTCTCGGGCGCGACCAGCCCGGCGGCCACGACGGCGCCGATCCCGAAGAAGGCGCCGTGGGCGAGGGAGGCGACGACGCGGCCCGCGAGCATGACGCCGAAGACGGGGGCGAGCGCGGAGACGACGTTGCCGACGACGAACAGCCCCATGAGCAGCATCAGCATGCGCTTGCGGGGGACGCGGGTGCCGAGGACGGTCATCAGCGGGGCGCCGAGGACCACGCCGAGGGCGTAGCCGGTGACCAGGAATCCGGCGGTGGGGATCGAGACGCCGTAGGTGCCGGCGACTTCGGGGAGCAGGCCCATGATCACGAATTCGGTGGTGCCGATCCCGAAGGCGCCGATGGCGAGGGCGAGGAGTGCGAGAGGCATGAGGGGGGTGCCCTTCAGGGGGAGGTTGCGTGCGCCGAAGGTTTGCCGCCACAGCGGATTACCTGCGTCCACATTAATTGCAGGCGCGGGTTAATTGCAAACGCGGGCTATTGCACAGGTGGCCTATCCTGTGGGTACAGACGGGTACACGGCTCGGTACACAGAAACTGAAGGAGGAGCCCATGACGGCCACGGACAGCCCACTCACCGCCCTCTCCCAGGGCTGGTGCGCCCTCTCCCTCCTGCACGGGCGGATCGAGACGCACATCGAGCGCGCGCTCCAGGCGGGACACGGGCTGAGCGTGCGCGAGTACTCGCTCCTCGACGTCCTCAGCCGCCAGCACAGCGGCCCCGGCGGCCACCTGCGGATGCACCAGGTCGCGGACTCGGTGGTGCTCAGCCAGAGCGCGACGACCCGCCTGGTCAGCCGGCTGGAGGACCGCGGGCTGCTGAACCGCTACATCTGCGACACCGACCGGCGGGGCATCTACACCGATGTCAGCCCGGCCGGCCTGGCCCTGCTGGCCGAGGCCCGGCCCACGAACGACACCGCCCTGCGCGAGGCGCTGGACGAGGCCGCGCGCAAGCCGGAGCTGGCACCGCTGGTGGCCGCCGTGAAGAACACCCCGGCGGCCGACGCGACGTAGCCGCCCGCCACAGCCCCGCCCCGCCCCGCCCCCCCGCTATCGGGAGCTGGACGGGGCGACCGGCGGCCGCGAAGTCGACACGGAGCCCGAGGGAACGGACGAGGGCACGGACGAGGCCGGGGACGAGGCCGAGGGCACGGAACCCGGCCGCGGCGACCCGGAACCGGGCACGGGCGTCGCACTGGGCATCAGTCCGGGCGGCCCCGAGACCGAAGGCGAGGACGGCGGGAACGCGGACGACGGCGACGCCGACGGCGCGGGCCCCGAGGACGAAGACGACGGGGCCGGAACGACCGGATCCGGCGCCGGAGCGGTCGGCGAGGTGGTCGGCGGCGCGGCCGGCGGCGCGGGGTCCGGGTGGACCGACCCCGGATCCGGAGCCAGGACGGCGTACCCCACGGCCGCCGCCGCGGCCAGCCCCACCAGCGGCAGCGCGAACCCCCGCAGGCGCAACGGCGCCCACGGCAGCCTCCGTACCCCCGGGCCCGGAGGCCGCGCCGGGCTCAGCCCTCGCACGGTGATCCCGGCGGCGCGGGCGTCGAGAGCCTGCCGAAGCCGCCGCTCGACGGGCCTCTCGCGGCCCTCGCGCCCTTCGGGACCCTCAGGGTCCTCGGGACCCTCGTCACGCCTCATATCCGACCCTCCAGGATCCGTTCCAGCGCGTCCAGCCCACGGCTCGCGTTCGACTTGACCGCGCCCCGGCTGATCCCGAGCGTCTCGGCGATCTCCGCCTCGCTCAGGTCGGCCCAGTAGCGCAGCACCAGTACCTGGCGCCGCCGCGGCGTCAGCCGGCCCAGCGCGGCGAGCACTTCGCGGTGTGCCTCGTCGAGGACCACCGAGGCCTCGGCGGACGGTACGTCCACGGGCGGAGCCGGGGTCCACGCGCGCGCGGTCCGCCTGCGGCGCAGCACGGAACGGGCGGTGTTGACCACGGAGGTGCGCAAGTACCCCAGCGCGTTGTCCACCTCCGCGATCCGCTCGCCGTGGCGCCGGTACAGCGCAGTGAACGCGTCCTGCACCACGTCCTCCGCGGTCCCCAGGTCGTCCACGAGCAGCACGGCCAGCCGGACCATGCGCAGGCGGTGTGCGTGGTAGAGCTCGGTCACCGTGGGCTGCGGGTTGCCGTCCTCCCAGGCCCGGCCGTACGTGTACCCGTGCCGGTACGGCTCCGCCCGCGCGGGCGGAGCCACTTGGGCCGAGCGCTCGCGGCGCAGCAGGAACGACCACAAGCCCCCCCCCCGCCCCGCCCAAACCGGCGGGCGGCGGCCCCCCGCAAGTGCGCGGGCCACCCACGGGGGCTCAGACGCATCGCCGGCGCCCCCCCGCGGGGAACGGTCGGTGTTGGCCCGCACCACGCGGGCGCGGCTACCAGTCACGCCCCGCTATGGTTGGACGCAAC
>NZ_JBHYVM010000005.1:0-66285 GCF_042750105.1 Streptomyces sp. NPDC059443
CGGGTGACGTCCTGGCCGTCTACGCGGCACGGACCCTTCTGTTCGTCGTCATGCGACACATGCTGCCACGTCCTCGAACGACGAGGAGCCGACTTTTGTCCGCGGACAAAAGTCGGGACACCCGAGACGGGTCTCTCAACGGGTCAGGACCAGCCCGCAGCCCCGCTTCGCCGCCGGCGACCTCCATGCCACCCAAGCGCTGCCCGGGCGTCGGAGCAGCATGCCGCCCGGCTGTCGATAACCCTGCCACCCGGCACCGTCACGCCAGCACCGAAGGCGGCAGCCTCCGCCCCCCGGGCCGCCGCACCCACGGCGCCGGTGGCCCGCACTCCGAGGGCGTCGACGTGGTCCACCGGGCCGCTCAAGTCACCCTCCCCGTCCGGGAGCGACGGTCGAGTCGGTCGCCGCCCATCCCGGGGTGACCAACCAGACGCTGCGCAACGGGTTCCAGGCTGTCGACGGACGCCGCTTCGGCCCGGGGCGGCGCCGCAGCCCGGCGGTCGAGTTCCCGTGTCCCGGCCCCCGCGCCGGGGCCGCCCGCCGCCTGTCGCCCCTCGCGCCTCTTCTGCCGCCACTGTCCCGGGACACCCTCAGGACAACCACCCCTGGTGACTGGGACACGCCGCGCCTGACGATGTGACTTGTCCAGAACAACTGGGCCCGATCCTCTATCCCCAAAGGGAAACAATGACGCTCAGCGTGCTTGAAACACCCGCCAAGGCTGCCGAGTTCGACGCCGTGGACGAGTTCGACCTCGACGTGCGGATCGCCGTGAACGCGGACTTCCACTCGCCCGAGGGCTCCTTCAGCAACTGGTTCTCCTGCAAGGGCACCTGCAGCATCTCCCTCTGCTACTGCGGCACCAGTACGTCGTGCCGCGCTTGCTGATTTGAGCTCGCCGGGTCGGCCCGCTCCCGCCGGGGGCGGGCCGGCCCGCCCATGGGAGAGGCAGACATGACCACTGAACGAGTACTCGTCATATCCCCGCGCAAGAGCGGGACGCACCTGATCCAGGAACTCATGGTGCAGCTGGGTTTCCGGATCTACGGCGAGCCGGTTCCTCCCAGTGAGGGCCGACCTGCCTTCAGCATCGCTGAACGGCAAGAGCTTGCCGAGCGCTTCCTCGACCGCAGCGAGCTGGCCGAACTGGACCACCGGCGGGACCGCGCGGGGTTCCTGCAGACGACCGACCAGCTGTGGCACGAGCTCGCCTGGGCCTGGCAAGTGCGACTGGCCGTGGCGCCGCTGGCCCACGTGGAGGCGGTCGCCCCGGAGTCCGTCCTCAAACTCAAGACCAACGGCTCCTTCTGGACCTCGCGATTTTCCGAGACCCCTGCCGGGATGAGCTGGATCTTCCATTCCGCGGACGTCTGGAGGATGGACAACACCTTCCTCGCCGAGTGGCTGCACTCCGGGAGCCCGAAGGTCATCCTGAACTACCGGGACCCGCGCGACGCGCTCCTGTCCCTGGTGAACTTCTTCTCCAAGCAGAACGGGCTCGACTTCATCAGGTACCCGGAGTCGGCCATCTTCGGTCCCACCATGGAATCGCTCGGCTCACTGACCGAGAAGCTCGAGTACGCGATCACCGATCCGAACATGCCGCTGCTGGACGACTTCCGGTCCGCCATGACCCTGCTGCGCCACCCCAACGTGTGCAAGGTGTCCTTCGAGGAGCTGGTCGGGCCCGAGGGCGGCGGTAGCCGCGCCGGGCAGCTCGCCGCCGTGGGGCGGGTCGCCGAATGGCTCGACCTGGACGTGGACCGGGAGGCGGTTGCCGACTCGGTGTTCAACAAGAAGTCGTTCACCCTCAACAAGGGCCAGATCGGACGATGGCGCGAGGCCTTCACCCCTGAACTGACGGCGCGGTTCGAGAGCCGGTACGGGGACGTGCTCGACGCGTTCGGATATGCACGCGGCACGGCCGGGCTCCCGGAAGGGCCGGTATGAGGGCCGCGGCGACGGACGACACGGTGCTCGCCGGGCCGCTCGGCCGACGCGCCCGTGCGACCGCTCACCTCCTCGCCACCCGGCTCGCGGATCCTTCCTACGTATCGGCAGCGGTGGCCGCGTCACCGCCCGACCCGAATCTGCCCCACGGAAGGATCGGCAGCTCGCTACTGGCCGGCGACGCGGGCATCGCCCTGGTCCTGCGCACCGCCTCCCGGGCCGTGCCCGAATCCGCCTCGTACTGGGCCGGGCTGTCGCGGGTCCGGCTGGCCGCGGCCGTGCGCAGCACCCAGGAATCCCCGGTGCACGGCGCCGGCATCAGCCACGGCACCGCCGGGCTCGCCCTGGCAGTGGCGGACTCGGCCCGCGACGAACCGCGCTACGCCGGGGCCCTCGACAGGCTGAACCAACAACTCGTCCAGCAAATCGGCGCGTTGCCACTCGGGGGCGCGGTCCGCGACAGCGACTACGACATCGTCAGCGGCAGCGCAGGGGTGCTGGGCTACCTCGTGTCCGTGCCGGCGCCCGACCCGGCGTTGCGCAACTGCGCGCACCTCCTGATCGACCACCTGGTCGGCCTCTGTCTGCCGGCCGGGGGCGGCGGTCTCCCCGACTGCGTGATCCCACCCGAGTACTACCCGAAGCCCGAATACCGGGACGAGTACCCGCACGGATACGTCAACCTCGGCCTCGCCCACGGCCTTCCCGGGCCGTTGGCCGCCCTGTCGCTGGCCTGGCGGGCCGGCTACCGGCGCACCGGCATGGCCACCGCCATCCAGCGTGCGGCGGCCTACCTCCGATCCAAGGCTGTGCAGGACGAGTTCGGTGTCGACTGGCCGAACGGGATCCCGCTGGACCCGGAGGGACGGGAAGCGCCGGTCGGACCCTCGGCACGCACCGCCTGGTGCTACGGAGCGCCGGGCATCGCCATCGCCCTGCTCCACGCCTCGGCCGCCCTGGGTGACGACGGGTTGCGGGCGTACGCCACCGCCGCGCTCGCGGCCTCGCTACGGCGCATGCGGGCAGCGGACCGCCTGTCCCCGGCCACGCTGTGCCACGGACTGGCGGGCGTGCTCACCATCGCCGCCTCCTTCGTCCGGGCCACCGGCAGCACGGCCGTCGGTGCGTCGCTGCCGTGGCTCACCGAGCGCTTGCTGGACATGTGCGACGCCGACCTGCCGTTCGGCGTGCAGAACAGCGAGCCCCATCACCCGGTGATCGACAATCCGGACCTCCTGGTGGGTGCGGCTGGGGTCGCGGCCGCCCTCTGGTCGGCGTCGTCGCCGGTCTCCCACTACTGGCAGCGCTGCCTGCTCATCGCCTGATCCACTGCGGAGAGAAACCCCCATGCACCGATCGCACTCCACTCGCGCTACGGCAGCTACGGCACGTCCGGCGCTGTACAGTCCCGCCGGCTTCTTCCTCCTGCGCACCCCCACCCTGGCCGCCGACCGCTACCGGTCCGTGCTGCACGGCGAGGGCGGGGCGGACCTCCCCGGTTTGCCCGAACCGCCGGAGCCCGTCGCCGACCGCCGGCAGACGGCCCACTCCCGGCTGCGGGACCTCACGGCGGATCCGCTGGTGCGCCAGGCCCTCCAGGTGGCCACCCCCAGCCTGTTCCGAGAGCTAGACCGGCCGGCACGACGCGACGCCACCGGGTCGGCCGACGAGCGGGTGCTCTCCTCCCTCCTGCGCTACGTCGCCCGGATGAGCACCCGGGCGACCCCCTACGGCCTGTTCGCCCAGGTGGGAATCGGGGAGTTCGGTGAGTCCACCCGGGTGGTGCGGACCGGGGAGACGCCGGCCGCCATCCTGACCAGGGCCGACGTGGGCTGGCTGCTGACACTGATCCGTGCCATGGAGGAGGACCGGCTGCTGCGGGACTCCCTGCGGGTCGTCGTGAACCCCTGCCTCTACCGCAGCGGCGGACGCCTGGTGCTGCCCGTCACCGACGTCTACGGCCAGTCCGACAACCGCTCCGCCAGCGTCCGTTCCACCCGTGCCGTGGAGCTCGCCCTGCGGAGCGCGGAGGACCGCCCCACCCATGCCGAGCTGGTGGAGCGCATCCGCTCCGGCATGCCCGGCGTCGCGGAGGAGAGGGTCAGGACCCTGCTGGACGGGCTCTGGGACCTGCACGTCCTGACCAGCGACCTGCGACCGGCCACCACCGACGCGTATCCCGCGCGGGCGCTTCTGGAACGGATCCGCCTCCTCGACGGAGCCGCCGCGTACCGGACCGCGCTGGAGCGCACCTGCGCGCTCACGGACCGCGTGGACACCGCGTCACCGGGGGACCTCACGCCGCACCTGTCCCATCTGGACGCGCACCAGCGCTCGATGGCACCCGGCTACCGGAGCGACTCGTACCAGGTCGACGCGGCGGCAGGTCTCCTCACCCCCGTGATCACGTCCGCCGTCGCGGCGGAGGCCGCCGACGCCGCGGAAACGCTCCTGCGGCTGGGACTTGAGCCCGGTCGTCCCCGTCACCTCGTCCAGTACCACCAGGCGTTCCTTGAGCGGTACGGCGTGGGCGCGGAGGTGCCCGTTCTGGAACTGCTCAGCTCCGAACAGGGCTTGGACGCACCGGACACCTACGCGTACCCCCGTCGGTCGACCCCGCTGCCGCCCCTCGTCGAGCCGCGGCCCCGAACGGTCGAGCCCGCGCTGTTGTCCCTCGTGATCGCCGCGCTGTACCAGGGGCGACACGAGGTGGAGATCACCGACGACCTGCTGGCGGCATGGGACCCCGCCGGTACGGCCGCTGCCCGCGGGCCGTCCGCCAGGCCCTCGCTGGACCTCATCGGGCAGATTGCGAGCAGTTCCAGGGAGGCCCTCGACCGGGGAGAGTGGAGGCTGGTGCTCTCCCCTTCCCCGCTGCGCGACGGCGGACGTCTGCTCGGACGGTTCTCCGAGGTCGTCGTGTGCGACCTCACCACGAAACTGCGGGAGTTCGCGGAGGCTGAGGAGGCCCTCTGCCCGGAGGAGATCTTCGTCGAGCTGAGCTACGTCCACCAAGACGGCCGCGGCGGGAACGTGGCGATCCATCCCTCCCTGAGGAAGTACGAGGTCTGCGTCAACGCGGGCCCCTCGGCGGGCCAGGAGCAGCAGATCCCGCTCTCGGACATCCTGGTCGGCGCCACGGACGACCGGTTCTACCTCAGGTCCGCGAGTCTGGGCCGGGAGCTGAGGGTCACCCAGAGCCACGTCCTCAACCCGTACAAGGCCCCGAACATCTGCCGGTTCCTGCTCGATGTGTCGGACGACGGCTTCGCCGGGCTCGCGGAGTTCGACTGGGGTCCGCTGGAGTCCGCCCCGGTTCTGCCGAGGGTGTCCCGGGGCCGCGTGGTCCTGCAGGCGGCGCGGTGGCGCATCGACACCGGCCCGGGCATGCCCGGGGAACTCGCCGGGTCGCTGCCCGACCGTGACGCCTTCCACGAGTCCTTCCAGGAGTGGCGCCGCGCCTGGCGGGTCCCGAGGTGGGTCTGCCTGACGTTGATGGACCACCGGCTCCCGCTCGATCTGGACCACCCGGTCTGCGTGGACGAGATCCACCGGGAGCTGCGCCGCCCGGCCGGGCCCGATCTGCCGCTCGTCCTGGAGGAACTGCTCCCCGACTTCTCGGAGCTGTGGCTGCGGGACGGGGACGGAAGGGCGTACACGGCCGAGATCGTCGTCCCGTTGCTCGCGCGGGACGCCAGGTCCACCCGCCGCTCGGCCATAGCCGCACCGGTGACCGCTCCGGCCCCCGGCGCCGCGCGGCACGTCAAGCGGCAGCTCGTCGGCGGCGACTGGGTCCACCTCAAGCTGTACGCGGCCCTGGGCCGGCACGACGACATCATCGGCGGTCCGCTTGCCGCGCTCGTCCGGGAACTGCGCGCGGAGCGCCTCGTCGACCGGTGGTTCTTCATCCGGTACGCCGACCCCCACCCGCATCTGAGGATCCGGCTGCGGCGCGCACCGGGCACGGAGTCCGCGGCGCTCCTGAACCACGCCGTCGACTGGGCCCGGCAGCGGGTGGACGAGGGACTCGCGAGCGATCTCGCCGTCGTCGCGTACGACCGGGAGACCGAGCGGTACGGCGGGCCCGAAGCCATCGACGTCCTGGAAGCCGCCTTCGAGGCGGGCAGTGACACCGCCCTGGCCCTGACGGGTCTACGGCTCGCCCACGGCGGGCTGCCGGACGCCGACTTGGTCGGCGTGCTCGCCCTGGACAGGCTCCACCGCCAGTGGGGCGGCCCGGTGACGGCGGCGCGGGCGGCGGAGGGCGCCCACCGCGTCACCCCGGAGGACCGAGCACGGTTCCGGGCCCTGCGTGCCACGCTCTGCGACCTCCTGGCCCCCTGGGACGACCGTCCCGATCCCACCGCCCGGCGGTGGGCCGGCGTCCTCGGAGAGGCCCTGGAACGGCAGTACCGGGCGGTCGCCGGCGCTGGACGGCACGTCCGGGAGCTTGCCGGGGCCGGGCGGCTGGTCGGCCGGGAGGAGGACATCCTGGGGAGCCTGGCGCACATGCAGGCCAACCGGCTGTCCGGCCTGGACCGAGGGCGGGAGCAGCAGTGCCACTCCCTGTGGGCCCTCGCCCTGCGCGCCCTGGAGGGCCGCCCGGACGCGCACAGCGCGGACCGCGTCCGCGCCCCGCTGGCGACGGCACCGTGAACGGCCCGTCGAGGCGCGCCCTGGCCCTGCTGTGGGGAGTCGGCCGTGGGCAGATCCTCGTGCTGGCAGCCGCCACCACGGTCGGCTCGGTCGTACCCGCGCTGCAGGTCTACCTGGTCGCTCGCACGGTCCAGCAGGTGGCGAACGGAATCGGCGCGACGGGACACGGCGGGCACGGCCCCGCGATGGTGTCGGGGGTCTGTCTGGCCGCCCTCTTCGCCGTCAGCCACCTCCTGAGCGTCCTGCGGACCTACCAGGAGACCGTCCTGCGCGAGCGGATGTCCGACGCCGTCACGCTGATGATCATGGAGAAGGCCGCAGGGCTGTCGCTCCGGCAGTTCGAGGACGCCGAGACCTACGACGCACTCCAGCGCGCGACACGGGAGGCCGCGTTCCGGCCCTACCAGGTGTTCACGGGCTTCACCACCGTGGTCTCCTCCCTGCTGGCCTTCCTCTCCGTGGGCACCGTCCTGCTGCGCGGTGACATCCCGCTGGCGCTGGCCCTGTGCCTCGCCCCGCTGCCCTCCGCCCTGGTGGGCCTGTCGTACGGCCGACGCACCCATGCCGTCCAGCACGCCCGGGCGGAGGACCGGCGCAAGCTCGTCTACCTCGAACACCTGCTGACCAACGACCAGACCTACCAGGAGACGCGCCTGACGGACCTCACCGCCCTGCTGCTGGGCAGGTCCCGGGCCCTCGTGGACGGGTTCCACCGGGTCGACCGGGGCATCGAGCGCCGGCAGGCCGTGGCAACGGCGCTGTCCGGCCTGGTGAGCACGCTGGTCACCGGCGGAGCCGTCGTCCTCGCACTGCGCACGGCGCTCGACACCGGACAGGTCGGGGCTCTCGCCGGCTACATCACCGGCATCGCCGTGGTCCAGTCGTCCGTGCAGACCTTGTTCGGCAGCGCCACACAGCTCTACGAGAACAACCTGTACCTCGGGAACCTGCTCTCCTTCCTGGACCTGCCCCCGGACCCCGTCACGTACGGCGCCGCGACCCTGCCGCAGCCCCTGCGCGGGGGGATCGAGTTCCGCAACGTGTCCTTCAGCTACCCGGGCAGTACGGAAGCGGTCCTGGAAGACGTCTCGTTCACGGTGCCCGCCGGCAGCTGCGTCGCCCTCGTCGGACGCAACGGCGCGGGCAAGTCCACCCTGCTCAAGCTCCTCGCCCGGTTCTACGAACCGAGGAGCGGGACCATCCTCGTGGACGGCAAGCCCGTCACCGAGTACGACCTCGCCGAACTGCGCAGCGGCATCGGGGCGGTCTTCCAGGACTACCTCCAGTACGAGGCGCCCGCGCGGGAGAACATCGGGCTGGGCCGTGCGGACCGGCTCGACGACGAGCAGGGCATCCGTACCGCGGCCGAACGCTCGGGGGCGCTCGGCTTCCTCGACGACCTGCCCAACGGACTGGACACGTACCTCGGCCGCTGGTTCTCCGGGGGCCGACAGCTGTCCGGTGGGCAGTGGCAGAAGGTGGCCCTGGGACGGGCCTTCTTCCGCAACGCCCCGATCATGATGCTCGACGAGCCGACCGCCGCCATCGACGCCGCAGCCGAGGCCGAGATCTTCGAACTCCTCCGGAAAACGGGAGAGGGATCGACCGTCCTGCTCGTCGCCCACCGGTTCTCCGCCGTTCGCACCGCTGACCACATCGTCGTGATCGACGGCGGCCGGGTGCTCGAACAGGGCTCGCACGACGAGCTCATGGCCTCCCCGGGCCTCTACGCCCAGCTCTTCCAGCTGCAGGCCGCCGGATACCGGTAGTGCCCGCCCCACGAACTCCGGAGAACCGCTCCGGAACGCATGAAGTACCAGCGAGAAGGAGTACGCCATGTCAGTGCATGCCATCCGGCTGCCACAGTTCCCCGTTCCGGCGCTCGGCGAGGACGAGGCACCGCGGGTCATGACCGATTCCGCGGCCGAGCGCGCCTGGATCCCGGCGTACGCGGCGCAGACGACGCACGCGAGCGTCGACCGGTCCGTGCCGATGCCGCTCACCAGGGCGGCCTGACCGTCGGTTTGACCCCGTCCGCCTGAGCGGACGCACGGCGGTGGAGTGCCTGTCGCAGGTGCGCGCACCGGGCTCCACCGCCGCGCCCCGCTTCGGACGACTGCGCACGACCGCACCGTAGGAATGGAACAGAAAGGCATCACCGTGGCCACGGTCTCCCTCCGCACGGCGGAGGACATACTCGCGCGGGACGGTCTCTTCGCAGACTCCGCCGCCATCGAAGCCAGGAATCTCGCCAGGTACCGCCTGGGGCTGTCGCTCCTGGCCGCCCGCGACACCCGCCACGCCGACGTCCTGCACGCGCTCTCGCTGGAGGAGGACGACCGGCTGCTCCCCGTCCTGGCCGACCCCGTGCTGCGCAACGCCTTCGAGGACGACACGGCCTGCCTGGAGAACGGGGTGTTCACCGCGAGCGCCCTCGGCGGCTACCTCGCGGAGGGCGCGTGGCCGCTGTCCGCCGACGGCACCGGCCCCTGCGAAAGCCTCATGAGGTCCCGGGCCCGTCCCTGGCCCGGGACCGGGGCGGGCTGGGTATGGACCGGCCTCCGGGCCACGGCCTCCCGACAGCCCATGGCCGAACGGCTCCTTGAACTGTGCCTCAACAGCTTCGAGCCGGGCAATCGAACCGAACCCTTCGACGCGACCCCGGAGATGGTCGAGGCGCTGCGACAGGGCGCCGACCTGCTCACGTCCCTCCTCCCGCAGATCGGCCCGAGCGTCCTGCGGCACGTCTCCCTGATCGGGTTCAGCGACGGAGATTCCGCCGACGGCCCGCTGCAGTCGCTGTCGGGCGGCGACCCGCTGCCGTCCGCGATCCTGATGTCCCCCGGCCGGCTCCGCGAACCCTGGACGACGGCCGAGACGCTGCTGCACGAGGCCGCGCACCTCAAGCTGTTCGACGTACTGCGCTCATGCTCACTGGTGGAGGACGGTACGGCCCGGGTGCCCATTCCCTGGCGGCAGTCCTCCTGGAGCTTCATCAGGGTGCTGGTGGCCCTGCACTTCTACGCGCACCTGACGGTCTTCCAGTCCGCAGCCCGCGAAGCGGCTCCTGAACTCGTCGCCCGGTACGGAACCCCGCTCGCCGGCGAGGTCATCGACGAACCCACCCCCGGTAGCCCGGCCGCAGCCCTCGGCACCCATCGCACCGTGCTGGAGCGTCTGACCTACCTCGCGGAGCAGGCCCTGTGCGCCGACCACGGGCAGGTCACCCCGGAGGGCCGCCGTTTCGTCCACTGGCTGCTCGACGCCGTCGAGCACTGCGAGCCCGGGGTGCGCTCCCTGGTCCGGGTCCCCCCACCGGCCACCGCGGACCCGTCCGACGAACCCCACTCCCCCGACGGAGTCTTCGTACGCAACGAACCCGTGCTGGTCCGGGAGCTGCCCGCCCTGCGGCAGCTCCTGGTACTGCTGCCGGACCAGGCGCGCTTCCACTGGCTCGACGCTCACACCTGGACCGTCTACGCCCTGTGCGAGGGGGCGTCGCTGACCTCGCTCGCCGAACGGTATCGCCGCACGGTGCACGGGCCGATGGGTGAGGACGCCGCCCGCAGGATCACCAGCCGGTGCCTGGACCCGCTGCTCGCGGCCGGACTGGTGTCGCGGGCCGACGCCTCCATAGTCCCCGGCGGCACACCGTGACGGTCGTGCCCCTGAGCGTCCTCGACCAGGTCCCGCTGTACTTCGGGAGGTCCCGGAGCGACGCCCTCGCGGAGTCGGTGGAGCTCGCCAAGGCCGCGGAGGAGCTGGGCTGCCACCGCTTCTGGGTGGCCGAGCACCATGGCGGGGGCTCGAACGCCTGCGGCTCCCCGGAGGTACTGGCCGCTGCGATCGGCGCGGCCACCCATCGCATCCGGGTGGGGATCGGCGCCTTCACCCTGCCGCTCTACGCCCCCTGGAAGGTCGCCGAGTCGATCCGGGTGCTGGCAGGTCTGGCGCCGGGCCGGGTGGATGCCGGAATCTGCAGGGGCCCAGGTGCCACCCCGGAGGCCTTGGCAGCTCTGGTCGCCCATCACGATCCGGACCGGCGGCCGCCCTTCGAGCGGTTGTCCGCCGACCTGCTGGGCCTCCTGGAGCGGTACGCGGACGAACTGGCGGGCATGCCGCTCTTCGTGGCGGGTTCCGGGCCGGGCAGCGCCCGGCTCGCCGCCGCCCTGGGACTCCCCTACGTCTTCGGCCAGTTCGCGCTCGTGGAGCCGCGGCCCGACGTGGTGGCCCTGTACCGCGAGGAGTTCCGGCCCTCGCCGTGGTGGAACGCCCCCAAGACCGTCCTCGCCCTGCGGGTGGCGGCCGCCGACTCCGGGCGGACGGTCGACGCGCTGGTCGCCGGTTTCGCCGGAGTCATGGCCGGCGCCGCCCACCTACCGCGGGAGGCGCGCCGGCAGCTGGCCTCCGGCGCCCTGCCGACGATGGGCTCGTGCCTGATGACGGACGACCGGCTGCCGCCCGTGCCGGAGGTCGGCAGCACCCTGGTCCGGGGAGACGGGGAGGAACTGCGGGCATCACTCGCGGAGCACCTCGACCACTACGCGCCGGACGAGGTCATGGTCACCCCGTGGTCCTCCGACCTCGCCGGGCGGATCCGGGCGCTGGAGATCATCCGTGAGGCTCTGCCTCACTGACCCCGCTGACCCCACTGACCCCGCGGATCTGGTCGCCGGACGCCCGTCGGCGCGCACGGGAGAGCACCTCCGTGGGCGACGGCCGGACCGGCGGCTTCAGTGGTCGTCGGGCGCGGGCATCAGCGCGGGCCGAAGCATGGCGAGAACCGTTTCCATGTATGCCTCCGGCAGGGGGCGGGTGCGCAGGAGCCAGGTGTGGTAGATCGGCCCGTAGAGGATTTCGACCGCCAATTCGAGGTCCAGGTCGGCGCGGATCTGCCCGGCGTCGCGGGCTTTGGCGAGGCGGGCGACGCACTCGTCGATGGAGACCCGCAGGATGCGGGTGACCCCGGCCGCCGCGGCCTCATCGGACTGGGCGGCGCCGATCAGCCCGCGCCAGATCGCGCCGAACTCCGTGCTGAACAGTTGCATGACGCTCGCGGTCTGAGTGGCCAGGTCCGCAAAGATGTCACCGGTATCGGGATAGCCGGCGGCGGCGTCCCGAGCTGTCTCGACGCCCTCGATGAGGATGGCGGCTTTTGAGGGCCACCACCGGTAGATGGTCGTCTTACCGACACCCGCCCGGGCCGCGATCGCTTCGATCGAGACCGAGGCGAGGCCTCGCTCGGCACAGAGGCTGAAGGCGGCGTCGACGATGGCCTGACGGGACTGTTCGCTGCGAATGGCGGGGCTCACAGGCTCATCCTACCGAAGCGCGACGCTACGTATCGTATTGACAGCCTTCAAATCCAGCCGCACACTGATGACGCAACGATCCGTTTCGTATCGATTGCATCGCGGGGGGCGTCACCGGTACCCGTACCGCGGGTACCGGAACGACGCCCAAGTAGATCTGACACCTTAAGATCACCCGACCTTGCGGGAGGGACCGATGCAGACAGGGCACCCATGGTTTTGGCGTCGAGACGCACCTGCTTGTCCCGCACTCGCCACGGCAGTAGCGCCGTCCGTGCGTCCCCGTTCACAGCCGGCTTCGAAGCCGTGTCCTTCAGGACACAGGGATACCGCCGTCTGCGCGCCGTCGGCCTACTTCGACGGTTCCTCGAAGAGGCGAACGCCGACGCCGGTCCCGCGATGACACATGGTGATCACGCCAGGTCAGGTCACCGCCCAGGCGCGAAGGGGCCGTCCAGTGAAACAAACGCCGACTGAGCCGGTCCGGGTGTTCCTCGTCGAGAGGAATCCGCTCATGCGGATCGGAATCGGCGCGGTGCTGACGCACGACACCGTCCTTCTGGTGGGCGAGGCCCCGGATGGCGAGGCTTGTATGGAGCGGATCGGGGACACGGGCCCGGACGTCGTACTCCTGGACCTCGACAGGCCGAGGGGACCCGGACTCGCGGCGCTCCGGTCCCTGGTGCAACGCTTCCCCGCTGTCGGAGTGGTGGCGACCGGGTCGGTCCGGGACGAAGGGAACGAGCTGGCGCTGGCGGCTCTGTCGGCCGGCGCCCGGGGGTTCCTGTCGAAGGACCTGGAGCCGGCCATGATCCTGGACGCCATCAGGCTCGTCCGGGGAGGCGGGGTGGTGGTCAGCCCCGGCGCCGGCGGTGCGTTCCCCTCGTTCCTCGCCTCGGTGCCTGACGTAGGAAGCAGATGCGACCTCACCCCCCTGACCACCCGTGAGCACGACGTGCTCCGCCTCGTCGCCCATGGCTTCGACAACCGGCGGATCGCCAGGGAGCTGATCCTCTCGGACAAGACGGTGCGCAACTACGTCTCGGCCGTGCTGACCAAACTGGGAGCGGGCAGCCGCGGCGAGGCCATCGTGGCGGCGCGGACGGCCGGCTTCGCGTAGGCGCCGGGAGCGGGACGAAGCTGCTGGCGCTGCTGAAAGCGAAACGCTGACGGCGCCGTCGCCGGATCCACGGGCGCCTACGGCGGCGCTTCGCGCTGGGCTTCGCCCGCCCTGGACAGCTCAGCCCGCCCCTGGACCTGGCTTGCTATCGGCCGGCCCCTCAGCTGTGTCGCGCAGCCGGGCAGCGCGGAGACTCGCCGCAGTGCGAACCGGTGCTGGAGAGAGTCCGCGTGCCTTGCACCGGGGTGGGCGGGCCGGCTGCGCGTCCGTCCGGATCTTGTGCGTTCTGACAAGGCGTACGCCTCTCGCAAGAACCACGCCTACCAGCGCCGCCGTGGGATCCGCTGCACCATCCCTGACAAGACCGACCACATGCGTAGCCGCAGGAAGTTCGGCTCCCGCGGCGGCCGACCGCCGCACTTCGACGTAATCGCCTACCGCGAGCGGTACGCGGTCGAGTGCGGGATCAACCGCCTCAAGAGGCAACGCGCCGTCGCCATGCGATACGACAAGCTGGCGGTCCGCTACGAGACAACCGTCCTTGTTGCAGCCATCAGCGAATGGCTGTGACAAAGGAGTTGGTACGGGCGCACGCAACGGGAACTCCCGGTCTTCCGTTGCGCGATCGCCCGTCTTTGCAGCACCGGGATTGCAGCCGAGAACGACGATACCCGAGCCCAGCTGCCACGCCGCCTCACGGATGAAGATCCACTTTCGATACACGACCTAACAGACGGCTGCTGGCGCTGTTTCGTCTCATGGGTAGATCTGGCGGTACTTCACCCCGGCGGGTACGTACCGCCGCCCCCCCGGCTTTCATGAGCACCAGATCGACCGCGAAGAACTCCCCGAGCTGCCCGTCCACGTCCCACTCGAACTCGCCCGCCGCCTCGACTTGCACCCGGCCGACCAGATGCCCGGCGCCGACGAACTCTTCGAGCTGCCCGCCACCACTGGGTCATCGACCGTTGCCCGGCTGGCCCGATCCAGCCCGCCGAAGCCGAGGTCCTCCTGCACGTCTGGGGCGACCGAAGCATCGACCCTCACGACGACGCGCAGCGCCAGGCCCTGGAAGACCACGCAGCCGCCGTGTCGGACGACAGGAATGTGGGCCAGAGCCCATCCTCATGTCGTCCGACAAGACCCTCGACCTTTGTCCTGTCGTCTGCCGCGAGAACGTCACTCGTTCTGCCGCGGGAAGTGTCAGTGGCGGCTACGGGTGAAGGCGGGAGCTTCATGCCCCCTGAGCTACGAATGGCAAGCGATGACAGCTTCCGTTCGGACACGCTCTTCGAGCAGGTCGCCCTCCGGCCGGAACGCGGTCAGTGCTCGGCGAAGGTCACGTTCGAAGGCCGGAAGATCGGAGCCGAGGGCGGCCGGGCTGGTGAAGCTGAAGGAGAGCTGGAGCCCGACGACCTCGTCCACGGTCCGGCGGACCGTGCGATCCCAGTGAATCGCCTTGATCCGGGAGAACGGTGAGCGGAGCAGAACCTCCTCGTGCCGCACGTCGGGATAGGCGCCCAGGGCGGAGTCCGGACGGCGGTCTGGGCCTAGATAGCGGTTGCGGACCTCCTCGACCACAGGCAGCCAGGCCGGGAGATCGAGGTCCTCGTGCCTCGCTCCGCAGGTGGCCAGTACCACCGCTCCACCGGGTTCGATCAAGGTGTCCAGGTCTTGCAGCAGCCGTTCGCGGTCGGTCCAATGGAATGACGCGCCCATGACCGTCAGCAGTACCGGCCCCACGTTCAGCGCGAGCAATGTATTGGAGTCCCCCAGCCGCCAGTCGATGCCGAGCACACCCGCCTTGGCGGCAAGCCGGCGGCCCTCGGCAAGCATGTCCGGCTCCGGATCAACCGCGACCACTTCACGGACCAGCGCAGCCAGCGGCAACGTCAGCGCTCCGCTGCCGGCCCCCAAGTCCAGTACGCGTTGGGTCCCGTCCAGCGAGAAGCGCGTACCTAGCAGGGTGAACAAGTGATCGTCGTACGCAGGTCGAAACCTTGCGTAGTACGGCACGGTCGAAGCGAACAACCCACGCGGTGAAGACTCCATCCCTTCACTGTTCCACCACGGCCACTCGGTACGTCGGAGGCAGGGGGCGGCTGCGGGATCACCTGGCGTTCCCTTCGAGCTGGGCGGGGACGCGGGAGGTCCGCAGTCCCTTGAGGTCGGGGATGTGGTTGTAGAGGGTGCCCACCGAGACGCTGAGCAAGGCCGCGATGGTCTCGATGCTGTTCTCCGGGTTGGGCAGTATGTCGCGGGCGGCGCGCAGCAGCTTGTCGTTGACGACGGTGGGCCGGCCGCCGACTCGGCCGCGGGCCCATGCGGCGGCCAGGCCCTCGTTGGTGCCCTGCACGATCAGCTCCCGGATGAACTCCGCGAGCGCGGCGAAGACTCTTGGCAGAACCACTGACGTCCATTGGCAGAACCCACTGGCATCCCCATGGCAGACGACATGCCTGACCCCACCCATCGCCGCAAAGTAACTCTTCAACCCGCAAGATCCCCCGCAACGTACAGCTTCAATCCGCAGTCTCCGAAGTCACAGGACCTTTGTCCGCGGACAAAGGTCGAGGGTCTGCACGTGTCAGAGACAGATGGTTAGCACTCCACGTATCTTTGATAAAGGATCATGAGGCCGCTGAGGTAGACGCGGAAGAGGGGGTGGCCAGATGGGGTACGCGACTCCCATCTACGCCCCCGAGCAGGTCGATTACCGGCTGAGCGAGGCTGCGGATGTGACCGGGTCGAGGATGCCCAGGTCGAGTACCGGCTCGCCGGTGAGAGCAGCCTGCGGTGGATCGGCGGTGGGCTCGGTGAGTTGGGGCTGGTCGCCGGGGAGCGGGTGGATCCGGGGGCCGCGCACGCGCTGATGGACGGGCGGGACTGGCATACCGGTGAGCAGCTCGTCGTGCGGAAGAAGGTGCTCGATCCTCGGGGGAAGGTCGTCGCGCGGGTGCTCGTGGACGCCGTCGCCGAGGTGGCCGCCGATGCCGGGATGACCGTCACGGAGTACCTGGGGCGGCCCGCGCTCGCGAAGAGGTTCGCCCGGGCCGAGCGCGGGATCGTTCGGGACGGTGAGGTGCACCTGCTGCCGCTAGCCGACGCCGAGCAGCTGGCCCCTGCCGCCGGGCTCGGGCTGGAGGGGCTGTACGGGGCGGACGCGGTGGCCGAGGCGCGGAAGTGGATGGCACACCGGGTCGATGTCGGTCTGCGTGGTGTGGACATCACCCTCGATCTTCCGAAGAGTGTTTCGGCCGCGTACGGGTTGGCCGGCGCCGGGCTCGCCCTGCGGATCGAGGAGGACTGGCTGGCCTCCGTAGGCGAGGCCGTCGAGGCGCTGGAGCAGTGGGCGGCGTACGGGATGGCCGGCCACCACGGGGACGGGCGGCTGGCGACGTCCGGGCTGATCGGCTGGACCACGCTGCACCGTTCCGCGCGCCCGGTGGACGGGTCGCCCGGTGACCCGCACCTGCACGTCCACGTGAACATCGCGCATCTGGCGAAGTGCGTGGACGGGAAGTGGCGCACCATCGCCGGCGGGGGCGAGGACCTGCACCGTTACGCCCATCTCGTGAACGAGATCGCCGAAGGGCGGCTGCGGGCGCGGCTGGCGGAGTCGTACGGGGCCACGTTCGAGCGTTCGGTGCACACCGGGGCGTGGGAGCTGGCCGGGATCGACGAAGGGCTGCGCGAGGCGTTCTCCCGACGGCACCGGCAGGTCGTCGAGCTCGCGGGTGAGGGGGCCCCGCGCGAGCAGCAGAAGACGGCCGCCCGCCGGAGCGCGGAGGCCAAGGAGGAGGCCGAGCCGGGTGCGCCGAGGGAGGCCTGGCGCACCCGGGCGGCCGCCGTCCTCGGAGGTGGCCGCGCGGGCGAGGGCCCGGTCGACGCGATGGTCGCGGCTGCCCTGCCGGGGTGGGACGGATCCGGGCCGTCGCCGGCATCCGTGGCCGGTGGTCCCCGGATGCCGGGTCCGGCCGAGATCGCGGAGCTGATCTGGGACGAGGAACACGGGCTGACCGCTTCGCGGAAGACCGTCGCGCACACGCACGTCCTGGCCGCCGTCGCCAGGACGCTGCCCAGCCTCCGGTCGGTCGGGCAGCTGACGGCGCTCACGGACGAGGTCCTCTCCGTGGGCGGCCACGCAGTCCGCCTGGCGGACTCCAACCGCGGCCACCACACCCATCGCCGACGCTACACGCACACCACGGTCGTGGCCGCCGAGCAGATGGTGATCGAGTGCGCCACCGCGGGTCTGGCCCGGGGACGGGCCCGGCTCACCGCCGAGTCCGCCGAGTCCGCCGAGTCCGCCGAGTCCGCCGAGATGACGCTCACGTCCGTAGAGCTCGCGAACTCGACCACCGAGCGCCCCTTCGCCTTCACCGCCGAGCAGCGCGCCGTCGTGACGCGGCTGCTGACCGCCGGTCACGCGGTCGACGCGGTCATCGCGTCGCCGGCGCGGGCAAGACCACCCTCATGCAGGCCGCCCGGACCGGCTGGGAGGCCGCCGGGCTGCGCGTCGTCGGCGCCTCCACGGCCGCGGTCGCCGCCGCGAACCTGGCCGCCGAGGCGGGCATCGAGTCCCGGACCGTCGCCGCCCGGACCCGCGAGGTGAGCGGAGGCCGGGGCCTGCACGGAGTCGGCGTACTCGTCATCGACGAGGCCGCGATGGTCGACGACCGCGCGCTCGCCGCCCTCCTGCGGCACGCGGCCGGTACCGGTACCGGTACCGGTACCGGTACCGGTACCAAGGTCGTCGCCGTCGGCGACCCGCTCCAGTTGCGCGCGGTCGGCATCGGCGGCGGCTTCGCCCGCGTCCACCGCCTGGTCGGCGGCCTGGAGCTCACCGAGAACCGCCGCCAGCGCGACATCGTGGAGCGTGCCGCCCTCCAGGACTGGCGGGCCGGCGGGCGCACGAGCGCGCTCGCCGCCTTCGCCGCCCACGGCCGCGTCCACGCCGAGGACACCGCCGCCGAGGCCCTCACGGCGATGCTCGGCGCCTGGAACGAGGCCCGCACCGGCTGGGCGGGCGACCCGCACGGCCAGGTCGCCGAGCTCCTGCTCCTCGCCGCCCGCCGCGCGGACGCCGCCGCCCTCAACACCGGTGCCCGGGCAGCCCTCGTAGCCGCCGGAGAACTGGAGCTGGGGCGTACGTACGCGGTCGCGGGCGGGGAGCGGATCGCCTTCGCCCCCGGGGACCTGGTCCACATCCGCCGCAACGACTACCGCAGCCGGCGCGACCCGGGCGCGGTCGACGTCCTCAACGGCTTCCGCGGCGTGGTCCTGGCCGTGGACGAGCGCCGGGGCGTACGCGTCCAGTGGCGCAGCACGTCGCGTCCGGCGGACGGCGGGTTCGCCACGCACGCGGCCTGGATGTCCGTCCGGGACATCGCCGGGGGCCGTCTCACCCACGCGAACGCCATGACCGTCGCCTCCGCACAGGGCCTGACGGCCGAAGTCGCCATCGCCTACGGGCTACACGCCGACTCCCGCACCCTCGGACGCGATGGTCACGGACGAGCTCGTCCGGGCGGCCGCGTTCCCGGCCCCGGCCGCGCAGGAACCGGCGTACGCCACCTGGCGCGGCCGCCCCTACGGCCACCTGCCCGCTCCGCACCTGACGGCCCGGCAGGCCGAGGAGCAGGCGGCCGCGCGGCGCGCCGAGGGGCTCGCCGAAGCGGCCCGCGCGACGCGCGCCTCGGCCGAGGCGCTGCGCGAGGCCGGGCAGACCCTGGCTGCGTACCCGCACACCTCCCTGCTCGCGCCGCGCGGGACCTGGACCCTGCCGAGGGACGCGCAGGCGATGGCCGCCGTCCTGGAGGCGATGCGGCACCGCGTCCCGGAGCTGGCCGCCCGCATGGACGCCGGGCTCGCCGAGGACGCCCGGCAGCTGCGCGCCGACGCGGAGGCACAGCGCAGCACGGCCGAACGGCACCGCGCGTGCGCGACCGGTCTGCGACAGGAGGCCGCCCTGCGCGAGGAGATGCGCACCGCGGCCCCCGTCCACCACGCCCACGAGGCAGAGGAACGCGCAGTTGCTCTTCGAGGCGGGCAGGACAGGCCCCTGCCTCCGCAGGCTCCGGTTCCGGCACCAGCCTCTGCCGCGCCGCTCCGCCCTGCGCTCGCGCCGACTCCTGGCGACGAAGGCCTCGGCCACCGTCCTTCGGCGCGCTGACCCGCGCGCCGAGCAGGCCGCCGACGGGGATCCTGCGGTACAGGACTGGCTGCCAGGGCGCCGGAGCCGGCATGGCGGGGGCCGGCGAGAAGACGACGGCGCAGTCCGGAGTCTGTGAACGCCGAGAACGGGTTGGGCGCGTGTCGAAGGCAGGTGTCTGATAATTGGTCACAGCGGGTGTGGATGAAGCATGGCGGGGCGGCAACCGGTAGGGGGCTGGAGCGCTGCTGCGTCGAGGTGTGGGGATCGTGTTGGAATTGCCGGTTGCATCGGATGCTGTCGGGGCGTGCGAGGACAGGTTCGATTGGTTTTGCGAGGCGGTGTCCACTGATGTGATGCCCGTCACGCTCAGCACCCGGCATGCGGCCGACTTCCGGGCGAGCTTCACGTACCTGGATCTCGGCGTGGTGCAGCTGTCTGCCCTGGCATGTTCACCAGTGCTCTCGCGGCGCACGTTGAGTCACGTCCGGCGTGGTGATCCCGAGCATTTGCAGCTGGCGCTCATCACTCAAGGTGCTTTCAGGATTTCTCAGCGGAGCAACGAATCGGTGGTCGCGGGGGGACTCGTACTCACGGACACCTCACGGCCGAGCGAGGGGGAATGCAGAGGAGGGCAGGTCGAGACGGTGGTCATGCAGATTCCACGTCAGGCCCTGGCATTGAGCTCAGACCGCGTGGACCGCCTCCTCGCGCAGAACTTGGCCGCAAGCGCGGGGTCGGGGGCAATCCTCGCTGACTTCCTGAAGACGCTCCTCACACGCGGCCCGAGCTGCAGTCCGGAGGAGCTGCGTGGGATGGGGTCCGTCACCTTGGACCTGGCAACCGCGTTTCTCGCACGACAACTCGGTGACCCTGGTCAAGCGCCTGCCGAGGCCCGTGAGCAGGAGGCACTCCGGCGGATCTACCGCTTCATCGAGAACAATCTCGGCGACCCGGACCTGACGCCGCAGGCGGTGGCCGACCGACACGGGGTCTCCCTGCGCACCCTCTACAACCTCTACGCCGACCAGCCTTTGAGCGTGGCGGCGCACATCCGTCAGGCCAGACTTGAACGGGCGTGTGCGGACCTTGAGCGCCCGGAGGTGAGCAGGCAGCCCGTGCAGATGATCGCGCTCCGCTGGGGCTTCTCCAGCGTCAGCGCGTTCAGCCGCGCCTTCCGGGAGGTTTACGGGACCACTCCGACCGAGCACCGAAGGGCCAGCTTGAGCACGAGTGTCGGCATGGCCCGATAGTCGGTTGGCCCGTGACCCCGGATGAGCGGACCTTCGAGCGATTGAGGGCGTCGGTGACCAGCGCATCAACCAGCACTGCGCGGGCGGCTTCGTTATTCCAGGCGATCTTCGGTTTACCCGTGATGGACACCCTGCCGACCTTCCGCCGGACCCTGCACCGCGCCGGCCCGGAGGACCACGTCATCGCGATCGTCGGCCGGTCCCCGCAGGTCGCCGCGGCCTGGGGCGGCCCGCTCGGGCTGGTCTTCATCGACGGCGGCCACACGGACGAGCACACCACGGGCGACTACGAGGGCTGGGCCCCGCACGTCTCAGTGGGCGGCACCCTCGTCATCCACGACGTCTTCCCCGCCCCGGCCGACGGCGGCCAGGCCCCGTATCGGATCTACCTCCGCGCGCTGGCCTCCGGCGCCTTCGAGGAGGTCTCGGTCACGGACTCCCTCCGCGTCCCGCGCCGCACGGCTCCGGGGCTCTAACCGCCTGGGTCAGGGATTCGGCGGCGGAAGAGGCGAGTTCACCGAGGCCGGATCAGAGCTTCGACGGGTCCGGAGGGTCGAGGGCCTCCAGCATGCCCGTGTAGTCGCCGGTGGCGGTAAAACCACCGGATGTGTAGACGCAGTTGCCGGCCACGCCCACGGGACACGGCATGGCGGCCGCGGCGGGACTCAAACGGCGTGTCGGCAGCGGGGGCAGGTCTGTCCAGAGGTTCGAGGCGGGGTTGTACGACTGGACAGTGCCCAGGATGCCGGTCTGGTCGAGGCCGCCCACGGTGTAGAGGCAGGTACCGCTCTGCCCGGGCGGGCAGGTGGAGGCCGCCATGGCTGCGCCGGTCCGGGCCGTCGGCAGCGAAGCCACCGGGCTCCAGGCGTTGGTGGCCGGGTTGTACGACTCCACCGCGCCGCTGTAGTTGCTGTTGAAGCCACCAGTGGCATACACGCAGGTGCCGGACTGCCCCGGCGGACAGGCCGCCGACGCAGCACCCAGGAACCCTCGGGGCGTGGGCATCGCGGTCACTGTGCTCCAGGAGTTGTTCGTGGGGTTGTACGACTCCGCCGTGCCCAGCGGGCCGCTGCTGTTGCTGCCTCCGACGGCGTAGACGCAGGTACCGCCCTGGCCCGCCGGGCAGGGGGCCGCCGCGGCTGCCAGACCGAAGCGCGCCGTCCGTAGCGGGGTGACAGTGCTCCAGGCGTTGGTCACCGGGTTGTAGGACTCCACCACCGACTGCGGGATCGCGTTCTCCGGCACGAGGATCTCGCCGCCGATGACGTAGACGCAGGTTCCGGTCTGGCCGGGCGGGCAGGTAGCGGCCACTGCCGCCGCACCAAGGCGCCGTGTGGGCATGGGCGGGAGCGTGGACCAGGCGTTGGTGATCCGGTTGTACGACTCCGCCCTGGCCAGGTCACCATCGGCGCCGTGCCCGCCCAGACTGTAGACGCACACGCCGGTCTGGCCGGGCGGACAGGGGGCGACGGCCGAGGCGTGGTCCCGCCGGGGCGTGGGCATGCTCGGCAGGGTGGTCCAGATCGTGCCGTTGCTGGCGGCTGCGGGCAGTATCCCGGCGAGGACCGCGGCAGCGGCCAGTGCGGCGGCCAGGGCGAGTCGCCCCCGCCACTTCTTCCGGGAGCGGGCGGGGGGTGGTGTGCGCGTGGGCGGCACTCGTCTCCTCCTTCGTCGGGCGGGAACGTCCCGGGGGATGTCCCACGCCGCGCCGCGGGACCCGGCCGCCTACCGGCGAGTCACCCACCATTGGCCCTGGCAGGACACAGCGCCTGGAGTAAAAGGCGGCGGTAGAACGGGCCGAACGCCGAGAGGCGCGCAAGGCTGAGTCGTTCGACTCGCGGGGGGCCCACCTCGGCGCGGCAATCGTGACTGTCGCCCTGGTCCTCCTCCGCTGGTACGGCAAGCTGGTAGCTCTGGGCATCGTCAGCGGAGTCTTTCTGCTCTGGTTCTCCGCAGCCCTCGCGTGGGCCTACGCCGACGGGGACCATGGCCGGCACGCACTCCAGCGCGCGTACAACGTCACCTTCGGGTGGGGCGACGGGTTCTGAGTACCGAGTACGTGGCGCCTGCTCCCAATCTGGGCATGACTGTCGGCGTACACATCGATGGGCTCCATCGCTGATCTTGCGACCCTGGAAACCCGTACGCGGTGTATGGCTGCGGCTTAGGGTCGTGGTCATGGAGCCCACTTCGCCGAGCTCGATACCCTCCTCTATCCACAGGCCGGGGCAGCAGATTGTCCTGTTCCTCGTGGGGTGTGTGTTCGCACTGTTGGCCGCTGGGGCGCTGATCAGCGGATCTTTCGCCGGAGATCCCTTCGGCATAGTGCTCTACGTCGTCCTTGGCGCGGGCGGTCTCTGGATTGTGTTCCGCAGCCGGGGCCTGGGTGTAGAGATCTACTCCACGGGTCTGACCGAACGTGGCCTCGAACGATCGAAGGTCATTCCGTGGTGTGCGATCGACGCGGTCAGCACCGGTGCTGGTCCGGGCTTGGCCCCGGCTCAGGCTCCCGGATTGGTCCTCAAGAACGGTAAGCGGGTAGGACTCGGCGCCATCGCCTCGTCCTCCAGTCGTATCGTCGACCGAGACTTTGCCCTGATCAAGTCCCTACACGCCACCCACGTCGCCGAGTGCCCCAACTGCGCGTGAGTGCGGTCGCGGGTGTAGCCGCGGTCAGTCGCGTGTGTGTTCGCGGGAGGCTGGTTGGCTGGCCCGGCGGGACTGTCGGCTGGTGATTCGCCTGGTCATGAGGGTGATCGCGGCCCAAGTGATCAGCGACTCCGAATGCTGGCCTGTCATCGCAGTTCAGGGGCGCTTCCAGCTCTCTGGCCACCCCTTGGATGATGATCGGGTCAGCCTCGCCGAGCGCGAGTTGTCCAGAGAAGAGGAGCCCATCCATGTCGGCCGACACGTGGTCCGAGCTCTTGGTGAACGCCGAGCGGCTGACCGTGCTCTATGCCGAGCTGCCGCCCCTGGAGCATATGGTCCTCAGGTCGGTCCACCTGAGCCCCTACGGCCCCGGTGTGACGTTGCGGATGGAGTTTCCGCGCTTTCCGGACCGCGCCCCGCTGACGTGGACCGAGGCGGGCTGCGACCGGTTCGAGGCCCAGATCGAGTTCCTGGCCGTGGGCGAGGATCTGCGGATGCGGGGCATTCCCGACCGCACCGTGGTCGACGTCGAGCTCAGCCCCCTCGTCCAGGTCCACGAGCGCCGGATCAGGGTCGCGGTGCGTGGAGCGGAATTCTCCTTGGACTTCACCGCCTTCGCCGGCCTCAAGGCCGGCCGTCTCAACGCGTACCGCTCCATCGACGCGGACCCCGATACTGCTCAGCGCTGGTTCGAGAGCCGCATCGACCGGCATCTGCACCACGTACTGCCTCCCACGACCGCGAAGGCGTTCTATGAGTGACAACGACTGGTCCGCCGAGGTGACCGAACCCGAGACGGTCCGCGACGTTCTCGGCTCACCCCCGCCACCGCTGAGTGCCTACGACCTGACCTCCGTTCTCATCGACGAACGCGCAGCGTCGGTCACCTTGAGGTTCTCCGCCTTCGCCGTCCCGGACGCCGCCGCGGACCTGTGGCGGGCGCGCGGGCACAACGCGGTCGAGTTCGTCCTGGTCTGCATCGGCGTGAAGAACTTCGAGGTGGACGGCTGGTCCGGCTGGCCCACGACCACCGCCACCCTCACGGGGAACACGGTCGTGCTCGCCGGCCAGGACAAGCGCGTGTCCTTCGAGGCCACCGAGATCCGCGCCGAGCGTCCAGTCGGACGCCTGTGGAGCCGATCGCAGTGACAGCACTCACCGGTCAAGAACAGACCGGTACCCCGGGAGCTTCACCCGCGCGGTGAAGGTCGGCGGGACGCCACCGGTGTCGGTCGTGTCGTGCCGTTCGCGGCCGACCCCGCGGGCTCACAGCGCGCGTAGCGCGATGCCGAGGTCGGGGCCGTAGTTGCCCCAGCACTGGATGTCGCCGGCATCGGAGACGAGGTCGCCTAGGTACCAGTCACCGTTGCCGGCCCTCACCGCGCAGAGGCCCCGCAGATTGATCGCGTAGTCGGCGCGAAGGGGTTCGCCGTCAAGGGTCACCTTGCCGAGGGCGGTGAGCAGCTGGGCCTCCGGGCATCCGGTGACGCGCTGGATGTCGGCCATGGTCCACGGCTCGGGCAGACGCTCGTCGCGGGGCTCGGTGTCGGGGAGGAGCTCCACCACGGCGTGGCCGAGGCGCGGACGGATCCATTCGCCCTCGCGTTCGATGCCGAGCACGCCGCCGAGGAAGGCCATCTCGGATGTCCCGACGATCGTTTCCCAGCGGAACGGTACGCGGGACACGTGCGAGGGGAAGTCCTCCTCGTCGGTGGTTCCCGGACCGAACGACCGCTTGGGGGACGGTCCGTCGACGGTGTACCGGTGGGCGAAGAAGGCGTTGATCCAGCCGGTGACCCGGTCGCCGCCGGAGTCCGACTCCCACTTGTAGAGCGAACGCCAGAACGCTTGGTCGGTACCCCACCCCGCAGCCGCCGCGCTGATCGCGTCGAGTACCGGGTGCAGGGCGGTGAACCACGGGCGCAGGCCGTCGAACCACCCTTCCAGTTCCCGTACCCGGCCCGCCAGCAGGCGCCAGTCCCGGTCGGTGCCCTCCAGCCGGATCCGGGGAATTCCACAGAGGGTGACCCAGCGGAAGCGGTAGTACGGGCTGACCACGTCCATCAGCGCCACGAGTGCAACCGTGGCGTCGGTGGGGGCGGTGGTCGAGAAGGCGGGCTGGAACAGGTCGGCCACGTCGTCGCCGACACGGGCGCGCAGGGGCTGTTGGACCAGGTCGATCGAGCGTCCCCAGTCCAGCGGAGCGAGGTCGTCGCGGACGGTGATGGACTGCTGGTGCCCGGGCGTTTCGGTGAAAAGGCCCGCGTACGCGTCGGAGTTCAGGCGGACGTGGACGGCCACCTCGTGCACTACGGCGTACCAGAGCAGGTCGGGCGAGAGGCTCAGCGGCAAGTGGGCCGTGAAGCACAGATGGATGGCACGCAGCAGCAGGCTGGAGGCGGGCTCGGCGGACTCCGGAGCATCGGTGGGCCAGCCGACGAGGCGGTCGGTGCTGCGGTGGTGGACGTGCGCCCGGCCGGGGAGTACCGCCCGCAGGAAACGGTCGTTGCCGAGTTCGGTGAGCTCGGAAGCGAGCCGATCAGCGGCGGCGTCCTCGCCGAGCGGCAGGTCCATCTCTACAGCCATCGGTATCCCCCGGAGACAGTGATCGGCTCTGGTACCCGTCCCGTCCATTCGACGGGCCGGGCAGCCAGAACTTGGCGCGTACGTAGGATCGCCTGGCGGTCTTACGTACGCACCACCGGGCCCCTCCTACTCGGAACGCGGGGACCGGGGACCGGGGACCGGGTGCCGCAGCCGCCGTCGTCCGTAGCCCCGTGTACGTGCGAGGAACGGGCGAAGTCCGTCGTGCAGGCACCGAACACGTTCGCCGTGCGGCCCACGGAGGCGCCCGGGCCGGCGGCGAGCGTGAGGGTGGCCGCAGCCGCTAGACCCTTTGGGGGCAGGAGGTCCAGCACCTGCGCCGTCACCGCCACCTGGGGACTGGTTCGGAGCAGCCGTTGACCTCTCCCGGCCTTGGAGCTGGGAGGAGCGGTGGGTGGTCTTGTTCCCTCAGATCAAGCTGTCGGATATGTCGGATTCGGTGAAAGTGCTTCAGAACGCCTTTGTGTCGACCTAAAGTGGCAGGTCAGCAAGCCTGCTCCCCGCGCACGCGGGGATGACCCCGAACGGCCCACCTGCACGAGGGGTGGGTCACGATTCAAGCGCCGCCGACACGAGATCGGCCAAGGCGGACCTTCGGGCCGGGAATCAGAAGCCGGGCGCCCTTGGCACGCAGGGAGCCGCCGGGGCAGAGGGGTCCAGGGCCTGTTTGACCAGTCCGATCGCACGCGGGCTGTACGACATGCTCAGATGGGCGGAGAAGTCGACGAAGCAGCCCTCCTGCAAGGTGATGTTCTGCACCGTTGCTCCGGGGCCCGCCGTCATGAACGTGGTCTGCCAGGGGGTGGTGATCTCGTCGTACTTCGTAGCGATCACGGTGTAGTCGACCCCGGGAACGGTGTCGCCGTCGGCGTTGAGCTCCTTGATGAAGTCGGATTTCACGTACTGCTGGACGCCCGCCTCCCCGAGGGGCTTCGCCCCGGCTTCCAGTATGTGGAGCTTGTCGGCGAGGGTGGTGAAGCCGCTCATGGTGGTGCCGTGGTTGGTCGCGCCGAGCTCGACGACCTTCTTGACCTTGTTCTTCGAGGGGTCGGCCGGGTTCGCGCCTCCGTCGGCCTTGAGATACCAGCGGGCCAGGGTCCCGCCCTGGGAGTGGCCGACGAGGTCCACCTGGCCGGAGCCGCTGGCAGCGAGCACCTTGTCCACGAAGGCGGCCAGCTCCTTGGAGGACTTCTTGATGTCTCCGTAACCCTTGACGGTGGGAGCGAGAGCCACTCCGGCGTCGTCGGTGTCGCCGTAGTCGAGGGCGTAGACGCAGTAGCCCTGGGCCTTCAACTCGGGAGACATCCGGGCCCAGTTGTTGTAGCGGTTCTCGTAGGTCCCGTGCACCAGGACGACCGGGCGCGGGTGGGCGGCGCTGGGACGGCAGTTCCAGTCATTGGCGCTGGGCGGATCGATGTCGAGGTGGAGGATGGAATGGACCATGGCGGGAAGGAAATCGTCCTGCTCAGGTCCGGTCTCCGCGGCCGCGGCCGCGGACGTGGACGTGGCTAAGACCGTCGCCACGGCGGTGGCGCAGACGGCGGTGACATATTTCGGTATGCGCAAGACGGCTCCTGAGAGGTGTGGGACTCGGGCCACGCGCGATGTTTCACATGGGTGCCGACCGAAGAGGGAACCTCGGGTGACCCCCTCCGACGTCCCCACCGGATGGCGCACCGTCAGACCCGGCCCCGGTGACGCCCGAGGAGAGTCCCGGAGCGTCGGCCGCGTAACCCTGGGTAACTTTCTGGGCCCCCAGTATGCACGCGAGGCGGGAGGTTCTGAAGGGAGGAAACACTTGAACGGCAACCCCATAGTCCCAAGTGCCGCCACCAGGCAATATGGGTCCGTGAAAGACCTACCCCCAGGTCTGCCGCCCGCGGGCTCACGCAAGTGGCACAGCCGCCGATGGTGGGACCAACTGGGATATCTGCGCGTGCGCTCCTTGGCGAACCCGGGCTGGTCCCGGGACATGCCTTGGCTGATCGCGTGGTTGCGACGTGAGCGGTCGACCGCCCTCCCAACGGATCGCGACCTCTACGACAAGGCGATCACCGCAGCTCAGGGCTATGCACGAACTCCCGACCAGTCACAGAGCGCTGAGCGCGCATGGGATCGAGTTCTCGAACCCATCGACGAGTTGCTCGCGCGGCGGCAAGCAAGGCACCTCGACGACGTCCACAGGGCTCGAGCCGAGCAAGGTGATGTGAGCCTCTGACATGGGGGGCGGCGTCACCAGCCGTGTTCGGTCAGGCCGTCGGCGTTCTTGAGGTAGCCGTACAGGCCGGCGGCGGGGTATTCGATGATGTCCTCGGGCAGGGCGTCGATCGGGAACCACGTCAGGGCGAGGCACTTCGCGGGCTCGCGGTTGACCGGCTCGCCGTGCCACTCCGTCGCGAGGAAGAACAGGCCGATCCGTTCGACCGCCCCGCTCTGCTTGTGGTGCACGGTGTGTACGAGCCGAAGGTGCTCGGGGTCGACCTCGACGCCTGTCTCCTCGCGGAGCTCGCGGGCGGCGCCGACGGTGAGCGGCTCGCCCTGGTCGAGCTTGCCGGAAGGGGCGTGCCACCGTCCGTGGCCGTACGGGCCTCCGCGTTGCGACAGCAGGATCATGTCGCCGTCGCGCAGGATCACGTGCGTGTCGATTACGGGGGCTGCGGGTGTGGGGCTCATGGGTTCACCGTGTGGTCGTCGGTCTGTTGGGGCTGCCCTAGAAGCTACCGCCGGGCAGGGGCAGCGCGTCGGCGATTCGGTGCGCTACGTCCTTTGGGGCGAGCGTGGTGGAGTCGAGCACGAGGACTCGTACGCCCATGGTTCCCAGGGTCCGGGCTGCTTCCGCGTACAGCTCCAGCTCGCGGCTCGCGGCTCGCGGCTCGGGGCGTCCGGGTCGTGGTGGAAGCGGTGGCGTACGCCCCGGGTGGCGAGGCGGGCGGCGATCACGTCCGGATCGGCGGTGAGGATCACGGCGAGGTCGGGCAGCACGACTCGCGGTGCAGGTCGAGCACGAACTGCTCGGCGACGCCGTCCAGGCGCTGGAGGACGAGGGAGGAGGCGAGGTAGCGGTCGCTTATGACGGTGAACCCGGCCTCGCGCATCGGGCGCAGCTCGTTCTGGACCCGGGCGAGGCGGAGCGCGTCCGGGGTGGGGAGGGCCTTCCGCAGGCTGTACGCCTGACGGATCGCGAGGGCCGTCTCCGGGTGTTCCGGGCCGTGGAGGCCAACGTGGAGGTGGACGACGTGAAGGTACCAGTCCACCGCGGTGTCATGGTGGCGGCCAGTCAGATGTACGAGGTAGGCGCGGACTTCCCGGACCCTGACCGTCTCGATGTGCCTTTCGCCGTACGTGGCGGTGAGCTTCGCGTCGAGCTCCTCCGCCAGGACGTGCGCGCGGGCTAGGTCGGTGGACGCGGCCGCCTGAACGGCGGCCAGTTGGGCGGCGACCTCTCCGCTCACAGCCGCGGCCTCGCCCTCGAACGGGGAGACGGATTCGGCGGCCTCCTCGGGCTCCGCGCCTGTCCAGAACCGGGGGTCGACGACGCCCCAGGGACGGAAGAAGGGCTCGTCGTGCATCGGAGTTCCTGTGCTTGTGCCGGTCACCAGGCGACCACCCGGCGGATGGCGGTCCCGGGTCATACAGTTCGTCGAGTTCCGCGAGCTGCTGTACGGGACGAGCAGCGTACGGACCCCCGTGCGCGGGGACTCCACGAGCAGGCCGGACCCGATGTACATGCCGACGTGCCCCGGGCTGGCGGCCGAGCCGTCGGATCCGGCGTTGAAGACGAGGTCGCCCGGCTTCGGATCGTCCAGGCCGACCTGGCCGGGCAGCTTGACCTGGTCGTACGTCACGCGCGGGATGGTGACCCCGGCCGCCCTGTACGCCTGCTGTACGAGCGACGAACAGTCGCACCAGTGCTGCGGATCCGCCCCCAGAGCGTTCGTGCAGTCCTCAGCTGGACCGCGTGGGAGCCGCCTCCCCGGCCGTTGCCCCGACAGCACACGCGGCGACGGCCGACTTGCCGCACGGCTCCAAGCCCATCATGCGCTGGTCCACGGACTGCTGGAACAGGGGATGGGCCTCCGAGTCATCGCTCGGCACCTGGGGTGGGGCCGCCACACCGTCCAGCGGTACGCCCGCGCCGACCACTGGCAGCATGTCTCGCCCGGCCGCCACCGCCGCGGCAGCACCCTGGACGCACACCGCGCCTACCTCATCCGTCGCATGGCTGAAACACACGGGCGAGTCCCGCTCACCACCCTCCACCGCGAACTCGCCGCGCAAGGCTGGAAAGGTAGCTACTCCACCCTGCACGCCTGGGCACGCCATCAGCTTGACCAGCCCCGTCGAATGCCCCAGCCGCCAGCAGCTCCACCCAGCGTGCGGAAGGTTACCGGCTGGCTCACACGCTGCCCCAGGTCACTCACCGAAGACGAAGTCCTCCAGCTCAAGACAGTCCTCGGCGCCTGCCCTGAACTGGCCACCTCCTACGACCTGGTCCGCGACTTTGGTGACATGCTCACCCAGCAGACCGGAGTCCTGCTGCCCGCCTGGATCGATGAGACTCTCACGGCCGAACTACCTGGACTGACCAGCTTCGCCCGCGGCTTGGATAACGGCCTCAACGCGGTAACCGCCGGACTCACCCTCCGCTGGAGCTCAGGTGGCACCGAGGGACCAGCCACCGCGGCAAGTCCTGCTCGTTGCGCTCCTCGAACATCGCACACGTTCGCCGCATCGCTCCCTCAAGCCGGGAGAAGGCTGCCCTGTCTCACCGGAAAGAGCGGTCTTACCACCGAGCGTCACAAGTCCCCGTGATCGCTGCCAGACCCCAAAACAACCCGTTGAAAACAGGAGGCAGGCGTGGCTCAGCCTCTTCGGTCCTCGACCGTCCAGCCGTCGCCCAGGTCGCGGCGCAACGCTTCGAGTACTGCATTGGCCTCACACTGGAACGATTCCTGTTGCTCAAGGGTTCAGGGCGAGGGACCCGCCGGGTGGTCCCAGTCGAGTGAGGACTGGTACAGGTCGGCGAGTCTCGTGAGCTCGTTGCTGGTAACCGGAGTGATGGGCAGTTTCTCCGGGGCGTCACCAGCTCCGCGCTGACGGCCGATCCCAGACCTGGCATTTTTGGCGCCCCGTGCTGCCGGGCGCGAACGTCAGATCTGTGTCGGGTCGACTACCGGCGCCAATCGCCGCTCGCTGGGGCGGCGTTGGGGTGCTGGGGCAGGCCGGTGCGGCGGTCGTACGGGGCCGGGAGCGGAGCCAGAGGATGCCGGCGGACCTGCCAGATCTGGCAGCCGACCAACGCGGTGAGCGAACCGAGCAACGCCACCGATCCCCACAGTGTTCCCCAGCCGAGGCCGCCCTGGGCGGTCGGCTTGGTCAGTGAGTCGCCGCCCGCAGCACCCAGCGGCCTGGTCAGGATGAAGGCGAGCCAGAACAGCACGGTCCGGTTGGCGGCGGTGAACCGGTATGCCGCGACGATCAGCAGCATGATCGCTGCGATCAGGAAGAAGGCGTTGCGGAATCCCAGCCCGGTGTCGTCGGCCAGCCAGTCGCCGCTGGAGGTGCCCAGGGTGTTGGAGACGAGGATGGCGATCCAGTACAGGATCTCTCCTTGGCGGCTGGTGATGTTCTCCACGTCGAGGGTCTGCCCGGTGCGCCACCACATCGCGAACACCCCGGCGAGCAGGCCGGTGAGAAGGGCCGCGCCCCAGGCGTAGCCGATGCCGTCGGGAGCGCTGCCGTGCCCGAAGCCACGGTTGAGGAAGTCGGAGATCTCGGTGCCGACCATGCTGGTGCCGAGGATCACCGCCCAGTACAGGGCCGGGTGGAAGCGCCCGGCCCGCACCTGGGCTACCGCGACAGCCGTAAAGAAGGCCAGGAACAGCAGGGCCGTCGTCACGTAGCCGACCCCGAAAGTGATGCCCAGCAGGTCGCCGGCGGTCTCCCCCAGGGTCACCGCCACCGTCTTCAACACCCAAAACAGCAGGGTTACCTGGGGAAGCTTGCGCAGCACGTATCCGACCTGGTCGCGCTGCGCCGCGACGTCCGTGGTGTCCACCGGGTCATCGTGCCACCGCCGGCGGCCCCGGCCGGCTGTTCCCGGCCGTCGGAGCCGATCGCTACCCGAAGGAGCGAATTCGATAGGCACTCGCTGCCGCGGGGTGAGGCCGAGCAGCGACGGCCCCGCACAGCCGGCCGAGCGGTCAGGCTGGGACCCTGGACGGATTCTTCTAGCGTCCGCGCGGGGGCTGGGGTGCGCCTGTCGCGGAGGCCGTTTCCCGGTCGCGGTCGTGTGAGTTCCAGCCGTCGCGGCGGTTGCGGTGGACGGTGAAGCGGTCGAAGAGCACGGGGGCGGGGAACGGGTTGGCCGCGGTCGCCGTGGGGGTGTGGAAGTAGCTGACCGTGATCGTGGTGCGGCCGCCGGGGAGATGCCCGGGGTCGACGTCGAAGACCGCCATCCCGTACGGGTAGGCGGTGTCCGGGTCGCGGACCGCCGACCACGTGGCCTTCTCCTTGGCGTCGGGGTCGGCTTTGAAGGGGAGCCGCTTGGTGCGTACGAAGGCATCGGGGACGCCGCTGCCGTCGGGGTCCGTGAGGTAGACGTCGTCGTGGGAGGCGGTTCCGCCGCCGCCCAGGATGAGGTGGATGGTTCCCTTGGAGGTATCGATCTCGTCCAGGCGGTCATCGACCACGCTGGGCCGCAGGAGGCTGCCGGGGTCGGTGCCGCGTACCGGGTGGGTGCGCTCGTAGTCGTGGTCGTGACCGCACAGGACCAGGTCGACCGAGTACCGGTCGAACAGCGGCAGGAGCTGTTCGCGGATGCCGATGTCACCGCCGTGGCTGGCTGCGGATGAGGACATCGCGAACTGGTGCATCGACACGACGATCCAGTCCACCTCCCGGCCTGCCCGGGCGCGGGCCAGTGTCCGTTCCAGCCAGCGAAGCTGGGCGCCCTCGCTGTAGCCGCTGATGTACACGGACTGGCCGGTGGCCGGGTCGATGCTGGCGTCGTCCTCGATGGCGATGTCATTGCCGTCGACGGAGAGGAACAGGACCGAGCCGACCTGGAAGCTGTACCAGTTGCCGCAGAAGTCGCGGGTCTGGTTGTCCGGCAGGGCGAACCGGGTGTGGTACGAGGCGTAGCCCAGCTCGCCTCCCCCTGCTTCGACTTCATGGTTGCCGGGGGCCGGCATCCACGGCCTGTTGCGCGCGGAGGCCGACATGTTGTTCATGAAGGCGTCCCAGCACTGGGGCTGGCGCTCCTGGTTGTTGTTGGCGTACGCCAGGTCGCCGTTGAGGAGGTGGAAGAGCGGGTTGAACTGTTCGACCTGGTGCACGGCGGCCGCGCCGTGCAGTGCCGACTTCTTCCAGGAGGCGTCTCCCGTGCCGAGGTCTCCGAAGCTGGTGAACCTGAACGCCGCCCGCTCGCGGCCGGGCGCGGTGCGGAAGGTGCCGCGCACCGGGGCGGCGCCGTCGTGCAAGATCTCGTACACGTACGCGGTGTCGGGTCGCAGCCCGTGCAGTCGGGCGTGATGGGTGTACGTCTCGACCTTGTTCAGGCCGTCGACGTAGGTGCGGGTCTCGGCCTCGACCGTACGCCCCAATCCGCCGTGGGGTGTGCCCAGCCGGAGCTTGGGCCGGCGCACCGAACCACCCGTCGCCCAGGAGACCGTCATCTCGCGCGACGGCTCATTGCCGTACTGGAGGTGCACCTGCTCGGGCCCGGCGGTGCCGGCGACGGCGGGCTGGCTCCAGAGCAGCGCCGAGGCGGGCACGGCGGCGAGCGCGCCGGCCGCTGCCGTGCCGCGAAGAACGGTTCTGCGCGAGGGATGTGACACTTTCGGCCTCCTGAGTCCGGAAATCGTCCGAAGGCTCACAGCGGCGACCGACACGCGCACCAGCGGGACTCGGACAGGCGGCCAACACGAGGTGAACGGACTCAGAGGAACCGGCGAATCGGCTATTTGCCCAGAAGTGAGCAACTGTAGCCGGGCCGCGGCATCAGGCGCGTCAGGCTTCCCTGTGTACTGAGGCCACGGGGTATCCGGCGGCCGTGCAGCGCAGGGTGACGGTCAGGTCGCCAGTGTGGCCGCCGACCTGATCCAGTCTCAGTGCGGCGCTCTCGGCAGGCCCGCGGGAAACCTCGTCCAGGGTGAAGTCGGCGGCCGGGCTCCAGCTGACCAGGTAGATCCGGCCGTCGTGGCATTCGACGACCGCGCTGCCGCCCTGGAACCGAATGCTCTCGCGGATACCCGGTGTTGATGTACCTGTCGCGGCCGAGCCGTCCTGGGGCCGCGGTGGCTGAGCCGCATGCGCCGGGGCGGCGGCATCCGCGAGGGCCCGTCGTACATGTGCATCGTCCAGAGGCGCCGACGCGTTGGTCCCGTCGCTCGGTTCGACATGGGCGATGGACCAGGCCCCCAGAGCGCCCGCCACTGCCATCGCACCCACCCAGGTCGCGACCGTAGCGGCGTTCCGCCATCTCTTGGGCTTGCCCGTCTCATTCACCTGTGATCGCCATGGCACGGGTCCAGCATCCCCTGCCATGCCCTAACGCCGGGTTAAGCCCGTCCAATGATCGAGACGGGGGATGCGACGGTCTGCGGGTGCTGCATACGCTGCCTCGATGGCCCATCTCCTTGTCGTCGAGGACGACCCGCAGTTGCGTGATGCGCTGATGCGGGCCCTTCGCGACCGGGGGCACGCGGTCGCCACCGCCGCGACCGGCATGGCAGGTCTGGACGCGGCGGTCACCGACCGGCCCGACCTGGTGGTGCTGGACTTGGGGCTGCCGGATGTGGACGGCGTTCAGGTGCTGCGGATGCTGCGCGCGGTCAGCGACGTCCCCGTGATCGTGGCGACCGCCCGGGACGAGGAGCCCGACATGGTCGCGGCCCTCGGTGACGGGGCCGACGACTACATCGTCAAGCCCTTCGGGGCAGCGCAGCTGGACGCACGCGTCAAGGCGGTGCTGCGGCGCTTCGGGCCGCCCGAACCAGAGCTGCCCCTCCGCGTCGGAGACCTCGTCCTCTCGGTCGCCGCGCGCGAGGTAACACTGGAGGGGAAGGCTCTCGATCTGACGCCGCGCGAGTTCGATCTGCTGTGCTTCCTGGCCCGCCGGGCCGGGCAGGTGGTGAGCCGGCGTGAGCTGCTGGCCGAGGTGTGGCAGCAGCCGCTGGGCGGCGCCGACAAGACAGTGGACGTCCATCTGTCCTGGCTGCGGAGAAAATTGGGCGAGACCGCGCAGTTCCCGCGATATCTGCACACGATCCGCACCGTGGGCGTAAAGCTGGCCGCACCGGCCGGTACGGAAGCGGATTAGCCGACGATGCGCCGCCAGCTGCTGCTGCTCACCGCCGCCACGACGGCCCTCGTACTCATCGCACTGCTCGTACCCCTGGCGCTGCTCACCCGCAGCCACGCCGCGGACCAGGCACTGGCCGACGCCACCCAGCGGGCCCAGTCTCTCGCCGCTGCCGTGGGCGGAGCACTGGGCCGGCCGGACGGGACCGAGACGGTGGAGGCTGTGCTCGCCGGGGCGATCGGACCCGACCTCCCCCGTATCTCGGTGGTGCTGCCGGACGGTCACGTGCTCGGCGCGCCCGCGCCCGTCACTGACGCCGTCCGGCTGGCCCGGACCGGCCGCACGTTCGTCTACGCGCCCGCCGGCGGCGGCCGGGTGGTCCTGGTTCCGGTCCAAGGAGTCCTCCGGGACGGCCACGAAGAGGGCACGGCCGTCATTGAAGTCACCGTCGGCGATGAGCAGCTGTACGACGGCGTACTGGCCTCCTGGCTCACCGTCGCCGGTCTCGGCGCCGCCCTGATCCTGCTCGGCCTGCTGGTGGCCGACCGGCTCGGCGCCCGCGTGGTCGGCGCCACGCGGCGCCTGGCCGCAGTGGCCGACCGGCTTGCACGCGGTGACCTGGCCGCCCGCGCCGAACCGTCCGGGCCCCCCGAACTCAGGCTCGTGGCAGTCGAGCTCAACCAGCTCGCCACCCGCATCGGGGAGCTTCTGAAGGCTGAACGTGAGAACGCGGCCGATGTCGCCCACCGCCTGCGCACCCCGGTCGCCGCGCTCCGACTGGATGCGGAAGGGCTGCGCGACCGCATCGAAGCCGAACGCATCACGGCCTCGGTGATGGCGCTGGAGCGCAGCGTGGACGAGGTGATACGCACCGCCCGCCGCCCCCTGCGCGAAGCCGCCGCCGCCCGCTGCGACCTTGCGGCGCTCTCCCGGGAACGCGGCGCCTTCTGGCTTCCGCTGGCGGAGGACCAGGAGCGCACGCTACGGCTGAACACACCGGCCGCGCCGGTGATCGTGGGAGTGGAGGAGGCCGACCTGTCCGCCGTACTCGACGCCCTCATCGGCAATGTCCTCGACCACACCCCGCACGGCACCGGCTTCCGGGTCACGGTCGGCCGACGTACCGACGGCGGCGGCCTGCTGACCGTGGAGGACGACGGACCGGGCTTTCCCGCTCAGGACGTTACCGACCGCGGGCACAGCGGAGCGGGCTCGACGGGCCTGGGCCTGGACATCGTCCGCCGCACGGCACAGGAATCGGGCGGCGCCATCGAACTGGGGCCGCCCGGCGCGGGCGCCCGCGTCAGCGCGAGCTTCGGCCCGCCCCGCTGAGGGCGTCGACCGGCAATTCCGGCCGAAGCTCACCCAGCGCACCGCGATAGGTGGCGACATCGGCGCCCCGCGAAGCGAACGGAGCGAGCAGCACATCCGCCGCGGTCGGCGGCCCCGCCGTCCTCGTCACGACCCGGACCACACCGGTATCGGCGCGTACCGAGGTTCCCGCTTCCAAGTCCCGGACGGTGTGCCCCGCATCGCAGGTGATCCGCACTCCGGCCACGGTGAAGGTGGCCCGCTGGAAATCCGTGGCGACGACCGGCTGGAAATGCCCGGGCACCCCAAGACCGTACGCATCGTCCAGCACCTCCGCCAGCAAGTCACGAGCGGACGCACTCAAGGAGCCGCCCGCGCCTTCCAGCCCGATCCGGTGCTTGACGACATCACCCCGCCACCCCGTCACCTTGACCTCGAACTGCCGTGTACCCGACTCTTCATAGAGCCTCTGGGACGCATCGAACCTCTCACCCTCCAGGCCGCGATCGCGGTAAAACTCCAGCCCCGGGGTGTCGTAGTGGACGACGTGGTGGCGGAACCAGCGGCGCCCGTTGATCGACAGCGCCCGAAACGCCCCGCCCGGCCGCCCAGGGGCCGTCAGTTGAGAGGCCACGCCCGGGAAGACATCGTGCGGCACGAAATAGATCCGGTCGTGGCGGGTGAGCAGCCCGGCCTCCGCCACCGCGTCGGCGAGAGCGACCGGACGAGCGGCGAGCGCGGCACGCCCGATGGCGCGCACCGCCGGGACGACGGGGGCCCTCACGCCGCGTGCCCGGGTGAGCGCCGCCGGGCGGATCGTACGCAGAACTCCATGAGCTGTTTCCCCTCTCCCGGCGTGGCCGCGTAGCCACGCCAGATCCCCGACGCTAGGGGCAGCGAGGTTAAGGCCGCCCCCCGACAACGGTTAATTAGCTGAGGGGTTCGTGCACTTGCCCCAGGGGATCGTCGGCTGCCGCGAGCCAGCCGATGCCGAACAGCCAGCCGCCCAGTACGTCCGTGGTCCAGTGGGCCCGCAAGGCGAGGCGGCTGAGACCTACGGCGGCCGTCACGCACGCCGCCGCACCTGACGCGTGAGTTCCCGCGACCAGCCGTGCTGTGAGGAACGCGGTCGCCGTGTGGCGGGACGGGTAGCTCGCGCAGCGAAGGGCGCCGTCCGACCGGACGACTCCTGTGCCAAGGGCCGAAGACACAGCTATGCGCTTGCGGTTTGGTTCTCCCCACGTCGGTTCGGGCATGAGCGAGGAACTCGAAGCGAGCGGCGACAAGCCCTACCGCTTCGACGTCGTCTGCGACAGCGAGGATGTTCGCGACATAACGGTTTCCCTCACCCGGGAAGCGTTGAAGAAGCAAGTCGAGGTCAGCTGCGCGAGCAGCGCGCGCAAGCTCCCCGTACACATCAACTTCCCAGCCGGCCAACCCGTCACAGTGACAGTCGCACCAGCATCCAGCGGCCTCATGGGCCTCATGGGCCTCATGGGCCTCATGGGCCTCATGGGCCTCATCGTCTGGGAACTCAAAACCCTCGACCTCACGAACGTACAGGGTTGCACCGACGAGATCTTGGGCTGCTGACGACCACAGCGAACCAAAAAGAAATATCGCCACGCCTTCGGCCCGCTCACCACACGCGAGCCGGATACTGGCAGGAAATCGGAACGGTTCAAACAGCCGAATCTTCAAACCGGTTACGTCCAACCAGGACATCTCGACAAGATCCTGTTACGAGTTCTCACAAGAAGAAACGGCCCGCCGAAGAACCGGCGGGCCGTTACGAAACATTACATAAGACTAGTTGTGGCCAGACACGGCACAGTAGTTGCGCCAGTCCCCTCCAGGCCATGACGGATTCGACCACATCGCCCAGTCTGCTACGCCGTTGGACTTGTAGAAGACGAAGTTGCCGTCGTCCTGGACCTGGGCCCAGCCACCGGAAGCGCCGTTATTTCCGCGGATCGTGCACGCATTGACTCCGTTGGCCCTCATGAGCTTGATACCGCCGGTCGAGGCCGACCAGACCAGGGTGACGACGCCGTCGTTGTAGGTGCCCGAGGCCCACATCACGGCATTGTCACGCCCGCGGTAGGCCACCAAGTTGCCATCGGACTGGAACTTGATGTAGATGCTATTGGGGCCCGGCTGACCACTTACCGGCCACGAGCCCCACGTCCAGTTTTCTGAGGCCTGTATGTCCCTTTGGGACGTAACGAAGTAGGCGCACCGGCTATCGGCGAACGCATTGGAGCCGGATACGAAAAGCCCGAATGCTGCCAGCGTTGCGACTATGCTTCCCCTTGCGAGCTTGCGCTTGTGACGCATTTTGCCCCTTTTGGGTGGAAACCGCTACGAATTGCCTTCGTCGAGCCGTTGCGCCTTGGCTTGGTACACCCTCGATCCTGCTGCTGAAAACAGAGAAGCGTCAAGGGGCAGTTCGATCCGGCTCTTCGGCACGTTCCGCGATGGAGATCATTCGGCGAGGAGACATGACTTTGTCCACTCGCCGGTCACCTCTTTCGGTTCTGATCTCGCCATCGGGATCTGGTCAACCAATACGCGCGGCTAGGCCGTTTTGTTTGGATCATCGGGCTGACCACAGGAAGATGCCTCCGATGTGTTGTCTGGCCAGGCAGATCGTGGCGATCTTCTCGTACCATCAGCGCGGACGCAGAAGGCCGCAAGGCGGAGACCGTCGAGGTCAAGCCGTCCGTTCCGCCCGCGCAGTGACCTGACGGACACGCCGGAGAGGAAGGGCACCGTATGAGCAGGCTGCTGGAAGCGGTGTGTGCGCTGACCATAGGCGTCCTCGTTGCGCTCCTTGTATGGGGTGCTGACCGTGGCGCCGTGCGGGTGGCGTGGCGGGAGGGCGAGATGAGCGGTGTGACGGTCGTGTTCGTGGCGGCGTGTGCGCTGTGGCTGATGTTGTGGCGCAGGCGTACCGGGCGGGGCTGGCTGGCATGGCCGCTTATGGTGCTGCTGTGCGGTGCGGCTGTTGCGCTGGTCGTGGCGGCCATGGGCGGTTGACCGGCACGGGCGGGCAGGTGGGGCTTCCTACAACCGGCTGAGGATGTGGGTCGTGGACGGCACCTGGGAGCGGGTGTTCACCGCGCTCATGGCCCCGGCCGACGCCGACGAGGACCTGAACTGGGCCGTATCGGTGGACTCGACGATCGTGCGCGCTCACCAGCACGATGCCGGGGCCCGCAAAAAGGGGCCCGGTCGGTGAGCCGCACGACCATGCCATCGGTCGGTCCCGCAGAGGACTGACCACAAAGATCCATCTCGCGTCCGACGCCCACTGCCGACCCCTGGCCTTCCTTCTCACCGCCGGACAGGCCGGCGATGCGCCCGCTTTCCCGGACGCGATGGCCCAACTTCGTGTCCCTCGCCCACGTGGACGGCCCCGGACCAGGCCGGACACGGTTCTGGCCGACAAGACGTACTCCTCACGCGCCATTCGCGAGCACTTACGCAAGCGCGATGCATCAACCGCTTGAAGCAATGGCGCGGCATCGCCACCCGCTACGAGGAGACCGCCACGATCTACCTGGCCGGACTGCACATCGCAGGCATCTTCCTGTGGTCAGCCCGATGATCCAAACGAAACGGCCTAAGAAGTCGCCGGGTGATCGTTTCCCACCCGGACTGCCCTGGTAGAGAACATCAACACTATGGGGTGAGGCAACCGCCGGGCGCTCGCTCCTGGCCCACGAAGCCGGATTCCCAGGCCCAAGCGGCGATCTCGACCCGGTTCCGGGCATCCAACTTGGCCTGCACGTTCCCCAAGTGGGTCTTCACCGTGCCCACCGTAATGGACAGTTGGGCAGCGATTTCCGCATTGGTGCGCCCTCGGGCCACCAGGCGCACGAGGTCTAGCTCTAGCCTGTGGGTTCTTGAAGTTCTGCCAGTAGTGCCGGCACGGACCGTCGGGTGGCTTTCTTTCCGGCGTACAGGAACGGCCATTGGGGGCCGTCGAAGTGGCCGGGTACCAGGCCCAGGCGCTTGCACAGCCCGCGGCCGACGGGGAACGCGGCGGTCAGCAGGCCGAGGAAGTCGTTGAAGCCCGGGGTTCCCGTTGCGAACGGGCTGAAGGTGAGCCAGCAGTCCAGGCTCGCGACGGCTGCGGATGCTGCTTCGTCCGCTGTCCAGTGGCGTCCCAGTTCGGACAGTGCCAGCCCTGGGAAGCCGGCCTGTGCGAGTTGGTCGGCGAGTTCCCGGGCGACATCCACGTTCGCTGCGGTGACTCCCTGGGATTTGACCCGCTCGCAGACCGCAGCCGTCCAGGCCACCAGCGTGGTGTGCTCCTGGGTTCCGACGAATTTCCCGATGTCGGTCCGGTCTGTCTCGATGCTGCGCAGGACGTCCAGCAGTTGCCCGGTGACCTCGGCGAGATTGACGGGGACCGCTGTCTCGTCACCAGCCTGCGCAGGGTGTGGCAGGTGCGGTAACTGAGGTGGACACGACATGGAGGCGATCCGGGTGATGAACTCACGGTCGGTCCTGCGCATCAGGAAGGGAACGTCGGCGTCCGATTCGCGGATCGCGTGGCCGTGGTTGTACACGTCACGGAGCACTGCGATGACCTGTCGGCGCGGATCGTCGCCGCCGAATCTCCGTGCCGTCTCCAACGTGCCGGGCGGGATGACCTGCTCGGCCTCTCCCGAAGCCAGCAGCCGCTCCCACTCCAGGGTACCTTCCCGGTCCTCCTCGACCGCTGCCTCCGCGAACGCCCACCCCTGCTCGTCCTCGGCCGCCACGACACGCCGCAGGCTGCGGTCCGAGATCGCCAGGTCGTCCTCCATCATGCTGCGGATCGCCCCATCGACCGAGGTGTCCCACCGTGCCCCGGCCCACGGGTGGGCATCGCGCGCTTCGCGGTCGATCAGCCACTTGCGCCGCGCGACGATCCTGATGTGCCCCTTCTCTACATGCTTGACGAAGTCGGCTGGCGTGATCCGGCAGTCCGGATCCTGCAGAAGCGCACTGGATGGCGCCCACAGCGTCAGCGGCTTGCTGGCCGCCAGCATCCTGTGCAGTTCCCCGTACCCTGGGGCGCCCAGCTCGCTGATATGGCAGAACGTCGCGAACCGTGTCGGTGTGGACGTCATTGGGCCACCACTTCCCTTGAGTACGCGTCAGGTGCCGCAGGGTCGTAGACCCCGTCGGACAGTCCGGTGATCTGCAATACGGCGGAGCCGTCGTTACGCACAGCGTGGGAAACCATGGGCGGCACCTCGATCAGCACTGCCCCGTGCCCCTCGAACCCCCGGCTGTGCACAGGCGTTCCCTCGCTGCCCTCATCCCAGTGAGCCGACCACGCGCCCTGATGCACAACGATCAGCAGCTCGCGTCGCGCCCGGTGAAAGTGGTTCCCGCGCACGCCCCCGGGCACAAGCGTCGTCACATGCACATCTACGGATCCGCCGGCCGACCCGAGCCAGGTGGCAGGCAACGCAAAACTGCTCCCCCGCTCATCTCCGCCGTCCGGCAGCACATGGAAAATCAGACTGTTCAGGCCCATTTCCACAGCCTGACAGGTCAGGCCCGCCCAAGAGAGCGGAACCCCGAACGCGCTCGGTCCCCGGGCCACGCCGGGCATTCTCTGCCACAGGGATTGACGTCGGGTCGTACCTGGCAGCAGGTACCTGCGGCACCATTCGGGCCGTCGGGGGCGACAGCTCACCGGCGGTTCACCGAGTGGAGCAAAGCACGGGTGTGGGCCAAGCTCCAGCGCCTGGTCCTCGACGAGGTCGGCGCCCGTGGAGAGTTGGACTGGTCCCGCTGTGCGATCGACTCGGTGAACATGCGGGCCCTGAAAAGGGGGACCTGACGGGTCCGAATCCTGTGGACCGGGGAAAGTTCGGGTCGAAGATCCACTTGATCACGGAGCGGACCGGTCTGCCGCTGTCCGTCGGAATCTCGGGCGCGAACCTGCACGACAGCCAGGCTCTCGAACCCCTCGTCCGCGGGATACCGCCCATCCGTTCCCGTGTGGGCGCCGACGTCGCCGGCCCGGCAAGCTCCACGCGGACAAGGGATACGACTACGCCCACTTGTGGAGACGGTTACGCGGACGTGGCATCAAGCACCGCATCGCCCGTAGAGGCTTCGAGTCCTCACAACGGCTGGACGTCATCGCTGGGTAGTCGAGCGGACCATGTCCTGGCTCGCCGGCTGCCGCCGGCCGCACCGCCGCTACGAACGCAAGGCCGAACATTTTCTTGCCTTCAGCAGCATCGCCTGCACCCTCATCTGCTACCGCAGACTGGCCAAATGAGATGACTTCTAAGTGCTGACACAACGCCTCAGATTGATACCTGAGCCGCCACTCGCTGGGCCGGATCAGCCCGTCGACGTGAACTGTTCGGTGCCGACGACCCGGAGGAGGGCGAGGCGGTCGGCCGTGTCCGTGCCGGGCGGGGGCGTCAGGAGCACGAGGCGCTGGTCGCCCTCCGGTGCGAGGAGCACCTGGCAGTCGAGATCCACGGGGCCGACGACCGGGTGGATCACACGCATGCGGCTGTGGCGGCGGACGGCGACCTCGTGCAGTTCCCACAAGGCGGCGAACTCCTCGCTGGCCTCCCGCAGGCGCTCCACCAGGCGGGTGGCGGCCGGGTCCGCGGAGCGGCGGCCGACGGCTGCCCGCAAGTCGGCGACGTGGACCCGGCTGTACTGCTCGTGTTCCTCGGCGGGGTACGCCTCCCGCGCGGCCGGGTCGGCGAACCAGCGCCAGATCACGTTGCGGCCGTGCTCGGACACCGTGCACACGCCGCCCAGCAGGTTGCGGGCCATCTCGTTCTGAGCCAGGACGTCGCCCAGGTCGCTGAGGACCTGGGCCGGGGTGCCGGGCAACTGCTCCAACAGGTGCAGCAGGCCCGCGCTGACCTGGTCGCCGGCGATCCGCCCGGCGGGCGGGCGGTGGCCGGCCAGGAGGTGGAGGTGGTCGCGGGCGTCGTCGCTGAGCCGTAGGGCGCGGGCGAGCGAGGACAGCATCTGTGGTGACGGTTGCGGGCCTCGGGCCTGCTCCAGCCGGATGTAGTAGTCGGCCGACATGCCCGCGAGCTGGGCGACCTCCTCGCGCCGCAGACCGGGCGTGCGCCGCCGGGGGCCCGCGGCCAGCCCCGCGTCCTGCGGGCGCACCCGTTCTCGGGAACGACGGAGGAAGTCGGCGAGTTCACGGCGGTCGATCGTCATGTGGATCATCCTGCCGGACACCTCCGCGCCGTATCCAGGGATCCCCGGTCCCAGGTTCGAGGGGTCTCTCCCGCCCCTGACACCGCGGCGGCAATGTTGGCGGTGCCGGAGCGAACGCCCCGGCACCCACCGCGGCAGAAGGAACAGTCAGCCATGTCCACCACCACCCCCCTCGCCACCACCGCCACCGCCACCGTGAGCGTCGCCGCCACCGCCACCGCCACCGTGAGCGTCGCCGATGCCCGGGTCCACTACGAGCGCACTGGTTCAGGGCCGGCACTCGTCCTCGTCCACGGCACCGGCTCGGGCGGCTCCGCCGTCAACTGGGGCCAGACCCTCCCCCGTTTCACCGCCCGTCACACGGTGATCACCCCCGACCTCTCCGGCACCGACCGCACCACCGACGACGGGGCCCCGCTGACCGTGGAGGGGCTGGCCGCGCAGGTCATCACCGTCATCGAGGACGCGAACGCCGGCCCGGTGGACCTGCTGGGCTTCTCCATGGGCGCGCCGGTGTCCGCAGCCGTCGCCGCTCTGCGCCCCGACCTCGTACGCCGCCTGATCCTGGTCGCCGGATGGGCCCACACCGACGGCGACGAGTACCTGCGCAACCTCTTCACCCTGTGGAAGCAGCTCGGCACCTCCGACCCGGCCGCCTTCGGCCGCTCCGTCGCCATGACCGGCTTCAGCCGCGGCTTCCTCAACGCGATCGGCCGCGACCAGGTGGAACTCCTGATCCCCAACATGCCGCCCACCCCCGGCACCCTGCGCCACGTCGACCTCGACACCCGCATCGACATCCGCGCCCTCCTGCCGCGCATCCAATCCGAGACGCTCGTCATCGGCTGCGCCCAGGACATCACCATCCCGGTGGAGAACAGCCGCGACCTGCACACGAGGATCGCGAACAGCACGTACGCGGAGATCGACGCCGGACACGTCGCGTTCTTCGAGAAGGAGGACGAATTCGTCAAGCTGGTCAGCGAGTTCACCCTCGCCCCGTGATCCCCCACGGAGCACGGGGCGTGAGGCGGCCGAGGCCGTCGGCTCGTCCATCCGTACGCCTCCCCCTGTCATGGCGACCGTGCAAAGGCAACTCTTGGCCTGTCGCGTCGCCATGGAGTCCTTGAGGCCACGCGCGGCAGCCAAGGAGGGCGCCTCACGGTGCGAGATGCGGCCCCTTCAGGACGGTGGCGGTGCTGTCATGCAGCTCGCTCCGCCGGAGCCCCGGCACGTCCTCTACCTGTGAGCCGCCGACCAGGTCCTGCACCAGTTCCGTCATCCGGGTGGAGGGGAAGACCCCCAATTCCCTCCGCAGGAACGACTGGTACTGCTGGTACCGCTTGAGCGCGCTCGCGACGTTCCCCTCGACGATGTACACCTCGATGATGATGCGGTGGGCGGTCTCCCGGATCGGATCGATACCGATGACCGCAAGTGCGGTCTGGAGCGCGGGCAGGTATCCACGATCATCGCCGTCGAAGCCCTCGCCTTAACCGATCAGCCACACCACCTGACCGTGATCGGCCAAGGACCCCGACGGGAGCGTCTGGAACGGCGAGCCATCGAACTCGGGCTCCGGGACCGGGTCCAGTTCGAGCCGTTCCTGACCCGCGCCGAGCTGTGGCGCCGCCTGCCGAACTTCGACGCTTTCGTCTTCACAACCAGAGGTCTGGAGGCTTGCGGGCTCGTCCTCATTAAGGCCCAAGCCCACGGACTTCCGGTCGCCCACTCCGATCTGCCCGATATGAGGGAAATCCTCGGGAGCGCTGGTGCTCCCTACACTCCTGGCGACCGGCGTTCGCTGGCCATGGCGCTAGACGAGATGGGCCGGGACCTCCACCGGCGCAAGGCCCTGACCAGCGCGGCTCTCAATAACGCACGCCGATACGACATCACTACCACCAGCCGCCAGCTTCGCGAACTGACACTCCGCGTTACCCCCTAACCCCACCCTGGTGCTGCTGCCTGCGCCGCCAAGGCGATCCGCTCGCCGGTCGGCCCGCCGTCCCCTGCCTGCGGGGTCAGGTACCGGCCGTGGGCAGGCCGAGGACGGTGTCGCGCTTGTCGTACCAGCGCAAGGAGTTGCGGATGCCCTCTTCGAGGGAGTGCTCGGCCTTCCAGCCGAGGTGTTCCTGGGCGAGGTCGACGCGTGCGTAGGCGCCTGCGGAGTCGCCGGGCCGGCGGCCGGTCTCGATGGTGGTGAGCGGTGTGCCGGTGACCGTGGCGAAGGCGGCGGCGAGTTCGCGGACGGTGGTGCCCTGGCCGGTGCCGAGGTTGATGACGCGGTATGGCTCGGTGTGGGCTACTGGGCGGCCCGAGGCACGTCCGGCGGCTTGGACGCCGCGCAGGCCGCCGTGCACCTCGGGCTCGACGAGGACGCCGCACGCAAGCTGATGGCCCGCTTCGGGCGTTGGAACTCGTACCGCTGACCCGGACGTCCCGGGCGGTTGGCAGCCCGCCAGGGCCGACGTGCGAAGGAGGACTCGGACGGGCTAGCCAGCGTGCCAGGTCGGTCAGGCAAAGTTGTCGGGTGGAATGAGAGCCTCAGGCGCTGGAATCGCCAGCTGTTCTCTCCTGGCCCTTCGGGGGCGTCTGCTCGAAGAGTGCAGTTTGCCGCTCATGGTGCAGGCCTGCCTCCTGCGGCTTGCCCCAGGCCTCAGGATGGAGGTATTTCCCGCGGTCGCCTTCGGACTTTCCTTGCTCGACGATATGGGGATTCGCTCGCGCGTACGGGTCCTGCCGGACGCCGGTCACCTGGCTGTCCGTCGCCGTGTACAGGCCGACCGGGCGTTTGCGGATCCGGTCAGGGGTACCGCGCTGCAGCTGGGGGAAGTGACGCACGCGTCTCCGGGTGCGACTTAGCGCCGTACTTGGCCTGTCTGGCCAAGTACGGCGCTCAGGGCCAGGCCGGGGCAAGGAACCGGTCCGCTGTGGCTGGAAGCGAGGTCGTGGGTAGCGATGGTTAGGTGGTGGGGAGGAGACCGGCGACGAGGGCGGCGAATTCCTTGGGGTCGAGGATACGGATGCCCAGCTCTTCGGCCTTGGTGCGCTTGGATCCGGCCTTCTCGCCCGCCACCAGGAGCGTGGTGCGCTTGGACACCGACGAAGATGCTTTTCCGCCGGCCCGCTCGATCAGCTCGTTCATTTCGTTCCGGGACAGCAGCTCAAGGGGCCCGGTCATGGAACCGGTGACCACGACGGCCTGGCCGGCAAGCGGGCCGTCCGCCGAGTCCCCGCCGTCGTTCGCGTCGGTTGCGGGCTGCTGCGGCTCGGAGACCTGCGTGCCGACCTGCTGGGCCTGGAGCTTGTCGAGGAGCGGGCCGAGTTCGACGAGTTCGGCCGCAATGACGCGGGCCTTCTCGGTGCCGATGCCGTCGACACCGGCCAGCATGTCCGCGTCGGCGGCCCGGATCGCGGCCATCGAGCCGAAGTGCGCGGCAATCCGGCGGGACATCGTGCGTCCGGTGCCGCGGACACCGAGGGCGCAGAACACGCGGCTCAATGCGGCTCCGCGGGCAGTCTCGATCGCGTCCAGGAGGTTGGCTGCGCTGGTCTCGCCCATCCGCTCCAGACCGAGGAGCTGCTCGCGGGTCAGCGTGAACAGGTCGGCGACGTCCTTGACCAGACCTGCCTCCACCAGCTGGATCGCGCGCGTGCCGCCGAGACCTTCGATGTCGAACTGGTCGCGGCCGGCCGCGTAGATCACCGAGGCCACGGCCTGACAGTTGCGGCCGCGCACACACCGCCACCGCTGCTCGGAGGTGTCGATCGCGTCGCCGCAGCGTGGGCACACGTCGGGGAAGACGATCGGGCTCTCGGCACCCGTGCGCTGGTCGACCAGTGGCGCCTCGACCCGGGGGATCACGTCGCCGGCCCGGTAGACGAACACCTGGTCGCCGATCATGAGCCCGCGACGGCTTATATCGGACGGGTTGTGGAGCGTGGCGTAGGTGACCGTCACCCCGTCGATGACCACGGGCTCCAGGACGGCGCGCGGGGCGATGATCCCGGTCCGGCCGACGTTCCACTGCACCGCCCGCAGGCGGGTCACCTTGTGTTCGGCTGCCAGTTTCCGGGCCACCGCCCACCTCGGGGCGCGGGAGCCGTTGCCGGCCTGCCGCTGGTCCTCGGCGGTGTCGGCTTTGACGACGACACCGTCGATCCCGAACGGCAGGTCTGCGCGCAGGCCGGCGATCACGTCGATGCGCTTTTGCACTTGCTCTACGGTCTCGCATCGCATCGGGGCGGCGTCCGTGCTGGCGGCGGTGTTCGCGCCGAGCGCGGCCAGGTTCTCCAGCAGGGCGACGTGGCCGAGGTCGTTCAGGCCGATCGCGCTGTAGGCGAAGAAGGTCAACTCGATCCGGTAGGGGCGGTCCTTGGCCCGCAGGGTCCCGGCCGCTCCACTGCGCGGGTGCGCGAAGGGAGTGGCCTCGTGGGCGAGCCGGATCCGGTTGGCCTCCTCGAACTGCGCGGTCGTCAGCAGCACCTCGCCGCGCAGCTCGACGTCGATCGGCTTCGTGAGATTTGGGGGCAGACCGAGGACGGCGTCGGCGGCGTGGGTGATGTCCTCGCCGGCCAGGCCGTCGCCGCGGGTGAGGACCTGAACGAGCCGGCCACCCCGGTATCGGGCGGCGACCGCGAGGCCGTCGAGTTTCGGCTCCACACACCACCCGGCCACAGGGTGTCCCAGACGCCGTTCCAGCCCATCGGCCCACTCGGCGAGCTCGTCGGCGTCGAAGACGTTGTCGAGGGAGAGCATGGGAACCGAGTGCGGCACGTCACCCTGCACAGCCCCGCCAGCCACCTTCCCGGTCGGCGACTGGGCAAGCACCTCGTCCGGGTGGGCCTCCTCGTAGGCCGCGATGGCGCGGAGCAGCCCGTCGTACTCGTCGTCACCGAGCGCGGTGGTGCCGTCGCCGTAGTACGCGGCCGACGCCACCACCGCGGCGGTCACGGCCTCCGCGTAGGCGGCAGGAGAAAGCAGGGCGATGTTTTCGGTCATGAAGGTCATCATCCTGTCCCCCACTGACAACGCCGCCAGAGCTCGTCTTGCCACAGCACGCAACCGAGCCGCTCTGGGACACAGGGGGAACGGCAACGGCGGTGAGCTAGCCTGCCCGGATGCGTAGACAGTTCACTGGCTGGCCTGAGCAGGCCATGGACGTGTTGTGGCAGCTCCAGGGCGAACCGACCCACGCGACCCGCGAGCGCTGTCGCGCGGACCGCGAACGCCTGGTCCGGCAGCCGATGATCGCCCTGCTCAACGAGGTCGCGGACACCGACCCCCGATACGAGGACTTCTCCGTCTGGCACTACCGCACCGACTCCTGGTGGTGGCAGCACCAGAGCGCGGTGATCCGGATCGACCGCAAGATCGAGATCGGTCTCCGGTTCTCCCTGGACGGCCTTCGGATCCAGGGCGCCTGGTGGTACCCAGATCCCGGCCAGGTGGACAGGTTCCGCAGGGCCGTTGCCTCGGAGGGGAGCGGCCGCGAACTGTCCGCCATCATCGAGGACGTGCGGAAGAAGGGCTACGACATCTCCGGGGACGTGATGAAACGTCCCCCGCGCGGCTATCCGACGGACCACTCCCGTACGAACCTGCTGCGCCACCGTTCTCTGATCGCCGCCCGTCCCCTCGGCTGCGGGGAATGGCTGCACACCCCCGAGGCGGTCGACCGGGTCCTGTCGGCCGCCGCCGACCTGGACGCCCTGATGCTGTGGCTGGTCCGCCACATGAAGCACGCATCCTGACATCACGAGGTCGCCGCGCGGCACGGGAGGGTAGTCGAACGCTCAGCGAGGCCAACCTGACAACCTGTTCCTGAACCACAAAACTGCAGGTCAACCCCTGGAAATCCGAAACGGGAAGTTCGCGGTGGCGTTTGCCGAGGCGTCGCAGTAACCGTGCGGCAGGCTCTGACCGCGCTTCCGTGACGACTACGCCAGAGCTAGGGGTCTTCCACCCAACACGGTCTCTTTCGGATCCGTGTTGGGTGGAGGACGACGGGTTCCTCTGCTGACCAGGCGTTCCACCAGAAGGAAGGCGCCGATGGCGATCACCATGGCACCGCTGATGCGGGTGACGACCCGGGCGGCCGAAGGCCGGGTCTTCAGGACCCTGCGGGCCAGGACACCGACGGCGAGGTAGACGACGGCACACGCAGTCAGGTGCAGCAGGCTGAGCAGCCCGGTCTGCGCAGTGACCGGCCAACCGTCGGCGGAGTCGATGAACTGCGGGAACAGCGCGAAGTACAGCAGCAGCGCCTTCGGGTTCAGGCCGCTGATCCCGGCCCCCTTGAGCATGACCCGTACCTGGCAGACGTCTGCGTACTCTGCAGCGGCCGTCGGTACGGCTGGCTGCCTCAGAACGCTCCAGCCCAGCCACAGCAGGTAACCGGCGCCCGCCACCTCGCAGGAGCGGCCGCGGACAGCTCCGACCAGGAGATCCTCCGCTACGGCTACACCGACGGTCACCTCACGGAGGTAACCAACTCCTGCGGACGGCCCCTGCGCTTCGGCTGCGACGAGTACGGCCGGATCACCTCGTGGACCGACAGCAACGGCAGCCGCTACGACTACGTCTACGACGAGAAGGACCGCTGTACCTATCAGTCCGGCACCAACGGCCACCTCGAATCCCGGTTCACCTGGGACGACACGGACCCCGAAACCGGCCTGCGCACGACAACCCTGACCGATGGCCTCGGCCACACCAAGCGTTTCGTGGTCGACGAGCGTTCCCACGTGGTCGCCGAGATCGACGCCCTGGGTGCGGTGACCCGCTTCGAGTACGACCGCTACAACCGGCTCCTGTCCCGGACGGATCCACTGGGCCACGCCAGCCGCTTCACCTATGACGAGCACGGTCACATGACGGTGTGGGAGCGCCCCGACGGACGTACCGCGCGGGCCGAGTACGACGAGCATGGTCTGCCGACACGCCTGATCCGCACCGACGGAACCGTCCTGCGCCAGAAGTTCGACGAGCGCGGCAACCGCCTGTCGGTGGCCGAGCCCTCCGGAGTGACAACAAAGTTCGCGTACGACGACGCCGGCCGGCTCACCTCGGTGACCGACCCCCTCGGCGCCACCACCCACCTCGTCCTGGACCGCCGGGGCCTGCCCGTCGAGGTCACTGATCCACTGGGTGCCACGACACGCTACGAACACGACGCCTTCGGCCGGACCATCCGCATCACCGACCCCCTCGGCGGCCAGACACGCCTGGAGTGGACGGTCGAGGGCCTCCCGTCCCGGCGCACCGCACCCGACGGCACGGTGGAGTCCTGGACCTACGACGGCGAGGGAATCCGCCTCAGCCACACGGACTCGATGGGCGGCACGACCCACTTCGCGTACACGGACTTCGACCTGCTGACGGCCCGCACAGGTCCCGACGGGATCCGCCACGAGTTCTCCCACGACACCAACCTGCGCCTGACGCAGGTGACCAACGCGCAGGGCCTGACCTGGGCCGCCGGGTGGGAAGGACGACGCCCGGCGGTGCGTTCAGCCAGTGGTCGTACGACGCGGTGGGCCGCAAGACCAAGCTCATCGCGTCGGGGCGCGAGATCGACTTCTCTTGCGACGCCCTGGGCCGCGAGGTAGGGCGCACAGTATCGGACTTCGTGGCACTGTCGTCGTCCTTCGACGAGATGAGCCGCCTGACCGGCCAGGAGATCACCTCCCGGGGCAGGCCCATCCAGCAGCGCGCCTACACCTACGGCCCGGGCGGAGGTCTGCTCGGCATCAGCGACGCACTCTCCGGTCCCCGCGGTTTCGACGTGGACGCGGCCGGCCGAGTCACCGGCGTCCACGCGGACGGTTGGAGTGAGCACTACGCCTATGACGACGCCGGAAACCAGACGGATGCAGCGTGGCCGGCGACGCATCCCTCCCATGCCGCGACCGGCGCACGCACCTATCGAGGCACCCGGATCATCAGCGCGGGCGCTGTCCGCTACGAACACGACGCCCAGGGTCGGATCGTCCTGCGCCAAAAAACCCGGCTCTCCCGCAAACCCGACACCTGGTGCTACGAGTGGAACGCGGAAGACCGTCTGACTGCAGTGACCACCCCCGACGGCACCCTATGGCAGTACACGTACGACCCGCTGGGCCGCCGAATATCCAAACAGTCGCCTTTCGAGACGGTCCACTTCACCTGGGACGGCACGACCCTGTGCGAGCAGACGACCGGGAACCTCGTCTTGACCTGGGACCATGCGGGCCCGCGCCCTCTGTCCCAGACGGAACGCCGCACGGACACCGACGAGGAACGCTTCTTCGCCATCGTCACCGACTTGATCGGCACCCCCGACAGAACTCGTCGATGAACACGGCGAACTCGCGTGGCGCACCCGCACCACCCTGTGGGGCACCACGACGTGGAACCGCGACGCCACGGCGTACACCCCGCTTCGCTTCCCGGGCCAGTACTTCGATCCCGAATCCGGCCTCCACTACAACTACTTCCGCTACTACGACCCGGAATCGGCCCGCTACCTCAGCCAGGACCCCCTCGGCCTCGCCCCGGCCCCCAACCCGGCGGCATACGTCCACGACCCTCTGCTGTGGGCAGACCCCCTCGGGCTTCTGGCCTGCAGGAATAACGAGCCGGACGACCCCACATGGGACGGCAGGGTCGTCTACGGCGAACTCGACTCACTCGGGCGGCCGACAGGAATACACGCCACCCTCGGGGACGACATGATGGGGAAGAACCCCACGGACCCGCACGGCGATCCCCCTGGCTGGGGAAAGACAAGGGATACAACCGGGCCCACCTCCTCGGCGCACAGCTCGGTGGATCAAACTACAATCCGGCGAATTTTGTCACCATGCACTCCTATGCCAACTCCCCCGTCATGCGGCATATCGAAAAACAGGTCAGGGATGCAGTCGAATCCGGGGAAACTATCCAGTACAGCGCCACCCTCCTGATGTAATGGGACCGATAAAATCCCCATAGGGGTGGATATCGAGGCCTATGGCTCGAACGGCTTCACATTCACTGAACACAGAAGTACCGGAATTACCGATTCGGGAAATACTGCATACATACCCAACAAGAAGAGAGGCAGTTGACGGGAGAAAAACCCCACAAGGGCAACCTGTCCCAGCCTTGCCTTCCGGACTTGTAGATACCAGAATAAGGAGAACGCCATGCCCAACGCCCTTGCGCGTCTTCGTGAAATCGCCCCAGCCCCGAGCGAGCCCCGCCAGAAGGACTGGGAGGAGGTCGAACGCACCCTTGGTGTCGAACTTCCCTCCGACTATAAGGAGCTCATCCGTGTCTATGGAGGAAGCAACTGGGACGACTACCTGTACGTCCTTGAGCCCGACTGCCTGAACGATAATTACGACCTCATCGAATGGGCAGAGAACCAGGCCGAAGACCTCGAAGGTCTATGGGAATTCGAGAAGAAGCCAGTAGAGCTCGAACCAGAGGGCTCCCGTGTCCTCCCGTGGGCGACCACGGACAACGGAGAGTGCCTCTACTGGCTCATTCAGCCGGGTCTTGAACCTGACCAGTGGACCGTCATGGTGAACGAGGCGCGCGGCGATCGTTGGGAGCATTTCGACGCCAGCTGTACCCAGTTTCTTGCAGCATCGCTCGATGGACAGCTGCAATCGAATGTCCTCTCATCCCTATTCCCCCTGGCCGCCCATGAATTCCGCCGACTCGGCGCGGTGTGACGGTGTGACACGCTGTAGTACACAAACGGTCCTCGCGGTCTCTCGGGCGGTCGCTGGCCAGGCGGGCGTGTGCGCTGGGTTTAGACATCGTTTCTCATGGCGTGATCGTTCGTTGAACCGTGCATGACAGATCTGGTTGAGCGGCTGGTGCCAGAGAGTTGTGGGTGCTGTTCCGGCGGGTGGTACCGCCGACGGAGGTCATACGTCCTCAGGGCGGCGGCCGACGTCGAGCGGGTGACCGTGAAGCCTTGGCCGCGATGATCTTCGTGGCGACCTCGGGCTGCACCTGGCGGCAGTTCCCGCCGGTGTTCGGCCCGAGTTGGCAGACGGTCTACCGACGTTTCGCCCAGTGGAGCCGGGCCCGGGTCTGGGCCCGGCTCCATCACATCATCCTCGACGAACTCGGCGCCCGCGGGGAACTGGACTGGTCGCGCTGCGCGATCGACTCTGTCAGCATGCGGGCTGCAAAAGGGGGCCTCTGACAGGACCGAATCCGACCGATCGAGGCAAGTTGGGATCCAAGATCCATCTGCTCACCGACCGGAACGGATTGCTGCTGTCGGTGGGTATCTCCGGTGCGAACATGCATGACAGTCAAGGTCTTGAACCGCTCGTGCGGGGCACCCCGCCGATCCGCTCACGCCGCGGCCCACGGCGGCGACGGCCGGCGAAACTACATGCCGACAAGGGCTACGACTCCGATCACCTGCGTCGATGGCTCCGCAAGCGCGGCATCCGCCACCCCATCGCCCGTAAAGGGATCGAGTCCTCACAGCGGCTCGGCCGCCACCGTTGGGTTGTTGAGAGGACTGTGTCCTGGCTCGCCGGCTGCCGTCGGTTCCACCGCCGCTACGAGCGCAAGGCTGAGCACTTTCTCGCCTTCGCCGGCATAGCCGCAGCCCTCATCTGTCATCGCAGACTCGTCCGTGTGGACGGGCAGGAACAGTCAGCGTGAGGCCCCGACACTGGTGACCCAGACACCGAACGGCCTGATCTCCGGCTCGGTCGCGGTCTTCATCGAGAGGCTCTGCACGTCGTCCAGATCCGACCAGGCGATGGAGCCTGGCTCGCTGACGGCCAGAAAGCACTCGACGACCGGACCCCAACCGATCGCCCGCTCCGTGAACGCGGAGCGGGGCTTCGACCACGACGTCCTCGATCCCGTCGACCATCGCCGGACCTTCCTCGACCTCGTCGAGGAACTCCGGGGCCGGCTCCGCGACGAGCAGCAGATCGCCGGACAACTCACCCTGTCCGTTCGGTATGCAGACCGTTTCACCAGCTCGCGCAGCCGTACCCTGGCCGAGCCGCGCCCGGGCGCGCTACGGGCCCGGCACCATCCGGCCAGCCACCCTCGCCGTCATGGGCAGCCGAGCCCTGCACGGCGTACCCGGGAAGGGGTGATTTGTAGGGGCGATCGACTTCAGCAATCGAGCCCGCATCTCAGCAGTAGACGAGCAGTCGACGGTCTACTTGAGCAGATAGCGAGCTGTGTCGTTGGCTGGGTGTGTACTGGTGCCCGACCTGTTGCGACCTGGAGGTACCCGATGGCCCGCCTGTACGTACGTTCCGGCCTTGACCCCGACGAACCGGACGTGCCCGTCGCCGTCCTCGTCGTTGATCCCGAGGGCACTCCCGGGGAGCGCGCCGTGGCCCGGCTCGACACCTACTGCCACGAGGTGAACGGGTGGGCCTGCCTGTTGCAGACCGACGGTTGGGTCGAGCACGCACGCGACGGCGGCCAACTGGCGGTCGCCGTCGCCCTCTACCCGGGCACATTGCTCGCGGTCCGCGTGGACCCCGCCGACTTCACCGACCGGTCGGCCGTCGACCCGGAGGCCGTGGTGGTCCTGCGTGCGCAGACAGCAGCCGCTCCGGATGCCTCCGTACGACTGTCCGATGGGACCGCCGTCTTCACCACCAGTCTGGACATTCCACTGGACGAGTTGATCGCGACCTACGACAACTGGCCGATGGTGCTCGCGCCCCCGCCCGAGGAACCCTACGACGACGAGGAGGACGACGCTCCGTCGGAGGAGTGGGAGAGGCGGACTTCAACGGCTACCGGGACGGTCAAGTAGTTCAACACCGAGAAGGGTTTTGGATTCGGCCGACTGGTGAGCCGAAAAAGCAACGCTAAGCTGTGCGGCAGCCTGATCTGAACGACCTATACGAAGAGCAGATCCAACAGTGGGATAGCTTCGTCGTATACGCACGCGTGTAACGGGAGTGGCGGACGACGTCCGGCCCAGGAGAGGTTGGCAGCGGCCATGAAAATTCCCCGCACGGCCCATTCCGACCAGCCGTGGCGGATCCACGAGTTCACCAGCGACTTTCGGACCGAGGACGTGTGGTCCTTCCGCACTCCCGGTGCCGGCCCGGACGACTTTCCCGTCATACTCGCCGCGATGCAGACAGCCGACGGATTCGTCAAGCAGCCCCGTGCAGTCCGGTTCCTGTTCGCGGCGCGCTGGAAGTTAGGTGCCCTCCTCGGTTGGGACAAGCCCAAGACGAGCCTCGGGAAGCGGGTTCAACCACTGCATGACCGCCTGCCAGGCGATCTCCGTGAGACCGTCGACGTCTCCGACACCAGCGGCGCCCCGTTCACCCCCGTATACCTGCTCCACAACGAGTCCGTCCGCGAACTGGCGAACAAGACCTGCCACGCCGTCATGCACCTGGGGTGGGTGCCTACCGGAGGCGGCGAATACGAACTGCGGATGGCGATCCTGGTCAAGCCCAACGGCCGGTTCGGACGGGTGTACATGGCTCTCATCGCACCGTTCCGCTACCTGATCGTCTACCCCGCGATCACCCGGCAGTGGGAGCAAGCCTGGCGGGACCGCGAGCATCCGCCCACCGCGAACGTCGCTCCTCGACCGTAGTCGCTGCGAGCGTCGACACCATTCGTGGCCTCGCCATGGAGAGTCCCGGCCGCCAGCACCCAGCCCCGGCCACCGTCATGCGCATGCTGCGCGAACACGACGAGCAGACAGCCACAGCCCCTCTGGAGCCCATGGCCTGACCTGGGGGCTCAGTCCTCAGCGTTGTTCCTTCGGCAAGAAGTACTGAGACCCCAACCCGGGAACCGTCAGCCTGAGCCGCTGCTCAAGCGCCGGTGCGGCAGAGCTGTCGGGGTGTACTCAACTGCCGCAATGTCCCAGGTCGGAGTGCTCAAGTACCTCGGATTCCTACTTGATGGTCGGAGGCCACTTCGGTTCCGCAATCACCCCGTATCTCAGCAGTGCATCAGCAATGGCGGGTGGTTCAGTACTCCGATTCGGCCCAGTCGGTGAGCCTGATCTTGACCTGGTGGTTGTGGTCCGCATGCCAGACGACCTCGCCGGTGGGCAGCCGCCAGACGGTCCGCCCGTTCCCGCTCGGCGCTCCATTCGGCTTCCAGATGGTTCAGGCGTACCTCCAAATCGGCGATGCGATGCTGGCGATCCAGTAAGGCGTCAACCAACACATCGCCCTGGACCGTGGAGCGACGCGAGACCCTCTCTGCGTCGGCAAGCTGCTGTTCCAGTACCTCCATGGCGTGCTTCGGTGCCACGAGGGCAAGCAGGAGCCCAGCGACGCACCCTCGGAGCAGGTCCTCCAAAGGCCCGCTCGGCATGGGGAGTACCTCCCTTCCTCCTGCAGCCCGCTGAGGGGGAAGGCCGCCAGGGCACGGCGGAGCAGCTCATCGCCTCCAGCGCGGCGCCGCCACCCGCTCCGCCGCGAAGGTGCCGTATTCCAGAACCTCGTCGGCCAGCTCGAACTGCTGCTTCCTGCTCGCGGGGCCACCCCGGGCGACCAGAGTTCCGGCGGGCTGCTGTTGGGCAGGTGGATCGGCTGGCCGTCGGCGGCCCGGGCGCCGAGCAGGGTGTAGGTGAGGCCCGGCCACGCGGCCGCTGGGGGCCGGGGTCTCGTCGGGGCGGGCGGGTGCCCCAGCACGCGGTCGTGGTGCATGAACCATCCCGATCAGCCAGAGTCAGCGGTGCCCGTTCCTCTGGTTCATGTACGTCTGCTTCCTTCGGATCGACGCCGCGCTCACCGCCCGGATCGAGAACATCGGCTACACCGACGGCCACCGCACCATCCGGGTCCGGATCAAGGGAGGGAAGTGAGCGACGAAGGCCCTCCCGCCACCGTTGTACGCGGTCATCACGGACCTGATCGGCGGCCGCACCGAGGGCTTCGTCTTCACCACCAGCACCGGCCGCCCCCTGGACCAGCCCTCGGTATGGCGCACCCCTGCGCAAGCTCGCCGAGCGCGCCGGTCTCCCCCAGGCGGACCGGATCCGCCCCCACTCCATCAAGCACACAGTGATCGAGCACGCCTTCGACCGCCCCGGCGCCAAGGCCGACCGCATCCAGGAAGCCGCCGACCACCGCGACCCCCGCACCACCATGCGCTACCACCAACGCCGCAAGCGCCTGGACCACAGCCCCGTGTACGACATGGCCACAGCCACCGCCGACGCCCTCGACCACCAACAAGCCCCCGGTGCCACACCCGGCTCGCCCACCGGCTCCTAGAACTCCCCGCCCTGGTGCGGTGGTTGTCACTCTGCGCGGGGGAGTCATTACCGGCCGCCCTCGTTCAGGCACTGCCAGAAGATGACGGCGTGCCAGGTGCCGTCTCGCCGGCGCGGGCCGAGGAGCACTGGCCCCAGCTCGCCCGCGTCCAGGTGCGCTTGCGCTCAGGATTCGCCTACGTGGCAGGGGAACTGCCGGGCGAGGGGGAACCGCGCCGCTATGCCGCCTGCGCTTCACCGGCGTCCTGCACACCTGGGGCTTCGCCCTCTACCTCGGTGACCAGCCGGCCTGACCAGCACCCCTTCACGAACTCACGCGAAGGAGGACTACCGCGCATCGAAGGCAACCCAGGTGTTCCCCGGCAGCTCGGGCTTCCCAGGCACCGGTCGCCGCTCCTCGGTCCAGGCCTCGCCCGCGACTTCGGAAGCGACGTGACGCCAGAAGCGTGCCGCGCCCACGTTCTCCTCTTGAAAAGCGATCTCCCATCGGCCGGGGTGCGCGGCCAGGACGGCCTGCACCGCTCGCAACCCGAGGCCCGACCGGCGTGCCCCACGCACCACGAAGAAGCTGTTCAGCACGTGCGCATCGCCGTCCAGCGCGCGTACGAACGCAAAGCCGACCGGCCGGTCGCCGGACCATACGAGATAAGCCGACCAGGTGGGATCGCCGATAGCCGACTCCAGCCACTCGCGGCGGTACGTTCCGTCCGGGTTCGGCAGGACGCCCCAGAACTCCGACAGGTCGTGCAGGAAAAGCGGCCAGAGTCGCTCCAGGACGTCGCGGTCCTCGGCGCCCGCTCTGCGGACAACAAAGTCTGCCATCTGATCCTCCTCAAGAACGCGAGAAGCCTTCCGGTACACCGGAAGGCTTCGAACTATCGAGCGGAACTTATCGTGGCTACGGCCTGGACACACAGCTCGCAGATCCAGGCCGCGCGGACGGTGTCTGCGTCGGCACCATCACGTTCAGCCGACGTAACGGACGCACGGAGGTCCACCTGCACCTCTCCACGAACCAACGCGGCACAGCACCCCACACCCTGGAACTGCTGGCCCTGCGGCGGCTGCCGACGCAGCGGCGATCGCTGGTGATCGCTGGTGATCGCGCCGAGCATGGGCGCGGTCCACCCTCAGACACGGGGCCGGCAGCCCGACGTCAAGTACGGCCTGAAGCCGGCGACGCCGGGCTGACGCCAGTGCCGCCGGCCTGACATCAGGGCCGCGGGCCCGACGCCTGGACTGCGGGCCCGACCTCAGACGCGTACGCGGTCCAGCGCGGGCAGGAACTGGTCGTAGAAGCCAGCCTTGAGCCGGAGCGCCCGCTCCTCCATCTCCTTGAAGGAGTCCGCCGATTCCTCACGGGCGAGGAGTTCGGTCACCCGCGTGGCCAGGCGGTCGGAGTGGGTACCGGACAGCAGGGACACCGTCGCGAGCGAGTGCATCTTCGCGTCGTGGACGAGGTGCGGGTGGTAGAAGCGCGAATGGTTCTGGCCGTCGCGCGTGAGCAACGGTCCCATTCGCTCCCACAGCCGTCCGTACTCGACGGAGACCAGGACCTCGCCCCAGAACCGCAGGATGGTCAGCAGCCGGAGGTCGGCGTCGTCGTTGCCGCCCGCGTCCGCGATCAGTTCGAGAGTCTCCTCGATGACGCGCCGCGTCGCGGCCGACGGCCTCGACGCCACCACGGCCTCCCTGGATACGCCGAGCCGGCGCATGTCCTCCGTCATCTCCTCGCGGTGCGAGGGTGAGTGACCCTGGGCGTCCGGGTACTCCTCGCGCAGGATGATCCGGGCGATCCGCAGCCCCTCCTCGTCACGCAGCAGGTCGATCGCCAGGTCGTAGGACGGGGTGAACGCGAGCGACACGAAGCGCCGCTGGAGCAGGAGTGCGGCGAAGTCCTCGTCCGGCAGCCGGGTGATGTCCGCCAGTACCGGATGCTCCTTGAACCGCTCGATCAGCTTGTCCTCGAACTCGTCCAGATCGTGCATGGCCGTACCCTTCCGTGGATCACCAACTGATATTCCTGAGCGACTCGCGCCAGTCGGGCAGGGCCACGTCGTGGCCGATGTCCCACAGCGTGTCCAGTTCCCGTTGTACCTGCCGGCCCATCGTGGTGGCAGCGCCATCGATCTCCGTCTGGACGGACTCGACAGCGAGTTGGCGGTGCAGGAACGAACTGACCAGAAAGCGCTCATCGACCTTGTACACGGCGATGGACGGCAGGGAGTTGTACACCCGGACCCGGAGCAGCTCCCGGCCCTCCGCGCCGACCACCCTGTGGAGCTCCGCGAGGCCGGCCAGGCACATCTCCACCCGCGCCTTCACATCCACCGCGAAGGCAGGATCCCGTACCGTCCGCAGCGCCTCGTCGCGCAGTCCCGCCACGGGAGACGACGGGTGCAGCAGCAGGATGCGCACCGGGATCCCCCGGTCGACGAGCGCTTTCTCCAGTGACGGCTGGAGCTGCTCCAGGTTGGGCATCCAGGTCTGCAGGATCACCACCTCCTGCTCGGCGGCCTCCACGAACCCGTTGAACTCCATGTCGGGGAATTGCCCGTGTACTCGGATCACACCGAGGTAGTTCTCCTGCTTGAGCTGCTGTGCGACGGTGTCGATGTCCAGCTTGGAGAGCTGCGCCTGGAAGTTCCGGTCCAGCCTGGCGACTTGGGCCTGGACGGTGCCATCCAGTGCGGCGACCTGTGCCTGGACGTCGTCGAGCTTCCTCAGGCGGTCGAGCTCCAGCAGGAGGAACACGGTGACCGTGCTCAGGATGAGTAGCGTGACCTTCGGCAGCGCACCCCCGGGAGCCAGTGCGTCGAGCCACCCGAAGAGGTCCGCGAGCAGCACCACGACGCCCGATGCGGCCATCAGGGCCAACGAGATCCGTTCGACCCGATAGCGAATGTCGCCGCTCATGCCACTCCAACCCCCGGCCCGCGCTGGTCGGTGACGACGCTATACCCCGACCCGGCTATCCAGGGGAGTTCAATCCAAGTGCGTCAACTTCTGCTGTGCCGACGGGAGTTAGCATACTCGAAGCATCCCGGCACCGCCGGGCGGAGGGAAGGGGTCAGTCGGCCCCGGCCCCGTCACAGGTCCCCGCTCGGCCGCGCGCCAGAGCAGCTCCAGTACCCTGTCCAGTCCCCTCGGCCGCCGCTCGACGGGCAGGTGCTCGACCAGTTCGACCCGGCATCCCAGCTCCGCGACTGTAGGACCGGCCCCCACTGCCTGCGGCACCGTGATCCAGAGCCGCCGTGCTTTCGCATGTACATCGCCTGTGACAGCGGTGTACTGAACATGTCACAGGGTTCCTATCGCCAGGTGCGATTGCTTCCCCCGGAGCCCCATCGGTGGAATGTTTGCGGGCCGGAGCGGCCGCAGCAGGCCGCAGGGAGGGATCGGGGTGGACACCTTGGCACGCCAACAACACCGCACGGGCAACGGCAGAACCGCCGGCAGGGCCCGCAGAATCGGCAACACCGGCGCGAACGGCGCAACGCCGCACCGCTGGGCGGCGGTGACCGCCACGGCGATCACCCTTGCCGCATCACTGACCCTTGGCGCCGCAGGAGACGCGGGGGCGGTAGGGGACCACCCGATCGTCTTCGCCCGCTACACCGCGGCAGCGCCCACGGAAGACCTCTACGCGATCTCCCCCAGCGGCGGCACGCCCGTTAAACTCACCCACACCTCCACCGTCAGCGACGTGATGCCCAGTTGGTCCCCGGACGGTAAGCGGGTGGCCTTCGTCCGCTACGGATCGGGTGGCGCCATCGACGGCATCTGGACGATGAAGACCACGGGCGACGACCTGAAAGAGGTCCCCGGCACCAAGGGCGCCTCCGACCCGGCGTGGTCCCCGGACGGCAAGCGGATCGCCTACGCCAAGCCGGTCGGCGCCCAGCACGAGATCTATGTGGCCGACATCGACGGCACTCCCGCCATCCGGCTCACCTACACCGCGGCGGACGACCTCCATCCGACGTGGTCTCCGGACGGCAAGTACCTGGCGTTCAGCCGCGCGGACGCGGGCGGAAACAGCAGGGTGATGCGGATCCGGCTGTCCACCCTGGCCGAGACGGCGGTCACCGGCCCCAGCTCCCACGACTGGACGCCCGACTGGTCGCACAGCGACCGGATCGCCTTCAGCCGCGTGGACTCCTCCGGCTTCGCCCACCTCTACCTCGTCCGCCCCGACGGCACCGGACTTCACCCCATCACCGCGGCCCCTTTCAACGACAAGAACCCCTCCTGGTCCCCGGACGGACGCCGCCTGGTCTTCACCAGAGGCGGTGGGGACGACGCGGACCCCGAACACCTCTACCTGGTACGGGCCGACGGCACCGCACTGACCCAGCTCACCAAGGCCGACTCCCACGACCTGGAGGCTGACTGGCGCCCCTAAGATCATCCCGTGGCGGGTTTCTGGCGCATCTGGGTCATGCCCCGTCTACGGATGCTCCTGATGACCGGGAGGGTCCGCGAACACGCCATCGGTCTCTACGTACTCGGCGACACGGTCGGCCAGGACATCGCTAGGCTGGACTCCGCCAAGCAGTTCACCGCCACGCTGCTGGACGTGAAGGTGGAGCCCTCCAGCACCCGCGGGGTCCTGGTCCTGCGCAACACCTCGGGCGAGCTCGAACAGCCGAACCGGACGGACCGCGGCGACTCCGAGGCCGGCCGGACGATGATCGGACGCGCCCGAGCGCTGATCGGCCACCGCGTACGGGTGGTCGCAAGCCGGCCTCCCGGAGTCCGGCGCGGTCTCCGTACGACAGCTGGCCACCGCCCTGGCCCGGCTCCCGCAGGCGGACGCGTAGCCCGCGGACGCATGGCCTGCACGCCGCCCGTACCGGGCATGATCCGCCCGCGCGGAGACTCCCCGTAACTCCCCGTACCAGCGCATCGAGGAGGTCTCGGTCAACCAGGGCGACAGGAACGGGGAGATGCTGCCGCACGGGCATCTGAAGGTGGACCGGTCGGTGATGTTCGGCTTCACCGACGCCGTGGAGCTGACCGCGACCAGTCAGGACACCAACATCCTGGACGCGCTAGCTGATCTGCCAAGAGCGAAGGCGTTCGGCGATCGCGTAGGTGTCGTGGCGCAGGGCTCGGACCTCGTTGATCAGATCGCGCCACGGCTCGTAGGAGGTGTCGACGCGTTTCCCCGACGCCTCCAGGTAGGCGATGGTGACGCCGTAGCCGTAGGCCTCGTTGCGCGCGGGTAGCGGGCGCAGGAGTACGCACTCCTCCAGGAAGACCGCAGCGCGCCAGAAGGCGTCGGGGTCCGCCTGGTCGAGGCGTGGGGTGTTGACCCGGTGTCGGGCGGCCATGCCGACGAGCACGGAGAGGTCGTTGACGGTGAGGTCGGAGCGGAGGATGTCCTCCTGGCGGTCCAGGAGCCATCGGTAGTCGACGAGCAGTTCCACGAGGTCAGGCCGCCCGCGGGGTGTGGTGGGCGGTGGCCGGCGGCAGCCCGCCGAAGTCGGCGTCGAAGCGGTCGAGGATCCCGGGCGCGGTGATGGCGCGCCGGAAGGCGGCTGTGGCCGTGTCGAGCTGCTGCTCGTGCTCCTTCTCCGTGGCGACCTTGGCGAGGTAGTCCTTCATGGACATGCCGGCCCCGTCGGCCAAGGCCTTGAGGCGGTCGCGGGTCGTGTCATCGACTTTCACGCTGGTATCGGCCATAGGCCGAGTATGCCGCCCGGCATACCGAGCTGGCTACCCATCGCAGGGGTACCCATCTGACCTGCACATTTATACCCGCGGTCAGCCTCTGCGGCGGAGTTCCACCGAGAGCCGGCCCCGACGTCCGCGACGTCGGAGCCGGAGGAAGAGACCGGCCGGTCCCGAACGTTGCCGGTTTCGTTCGTCCAGCAGCTCGTCGTGGCTCAACCATACTGGACCGGTGCGGCGCAGCGGGACGCGTAGGAGACTGCGGAGCTGTTCCGGGTCTTCCAGCGCAGGATCCTTGAGCTCCTCTTGCGCGATCCACGCTCCGTGGGAGGAAGGAGCACCGCCGACGATCGCGCCGACCCGCCGGAAGGCGGCTTCGGCGCTGCCGATGATGCGCTCGGCGAGTGCGGTGGTGAGCAGCGCGGTGATCTGCTGGTCCGTTGCTTCAGCGGGCAGGTCGCCCCGCTTGATCAGCTGGTCGCGCAGCGAGCTCCTCGCCCGGATCGGCCCCGGAGCGGCGGTCAGTTACTGGGGCCGCGCGATCGCCTCCCCGCTCAGGCCCACCACCCCGGACAAGAGCGGCTGGTCCGAGACCGGCGGTTACTACCTCGACACCGCCCTGATCCCGGTCTTCGCCGAAGCCCTCGACCGGGTGGCCCGCCACCCGCTCACCCAGGGGTGACCCGGTCCCGCAGGTGCCCGCACTCCGAGCACGTAAGGGTTGTCCTGTAACTGGGCGGCGCCCCTTGCCGATCCCGGATCGGACCGTGTCAGTGGCTGGTGACAGGATCGAGGGGTGCTGATCAAGGGATATGACGTCGGCCCGTTGGTGCCGGGCGAGTCACTGCTGCTCCACCCGGGCTTCTGGTCGAACTACCTCTTGGCGATGTGCAGCGACGGGGGATGCGCCGAGCGCCCGGTTCCGGAGTGGTTCGGTGAGGACGGCGCCGATGCCGATTCCCTGTCCGAGGTCCTCTTCGCTCCTGAACGATGGCCAGTGTTCAGGGTGCGGGCAGAAGACGGCCCCGGAGCCGTGGTGATCTACCGCAACCTGGAGGGCGATTACGGCACCGACTACCTCCTCACCCATCCAGGCAGAAGCTACGTCGAGCAGATCGCCAGCGGGGACGGAGACTTCTCGGGCAGTGGGCTGACATGGCACGAGCTGACCCGGATCGCTGACAGTCCGTCACTTGCGGCCGAAGGCGTCCACGACACGGCAACCCGCTTCCTGCTGCTGCTTCCCCTCCTTACCGACCCGGACGTACCGGAAACGGCATCGGCAAGGCTTATCGCCGCCCTGACCGTAGTCGGCGCGCCGCAAGACACGGCCTCCATCGCGGCAGAGCACCTGTTGGCCCACCTCACGAGGAGGTCCAGACACGACCCCACGTGGGCGTCTCCGCTGAGCGGCGGCTGAGAGGCGGGCCGAGCCGCCAGTCATTCCAAGAGGGCGCAGGCGAAGTCCTCCTGGACGGTGCGGAGCCGGGCGAGCAGGGCCGGCTTGATGCTCTTGCTGGTCTGGGTGTTGATGGAGAACGTGAGGGAGCGCCTGCCGTCGGGGGTGGCCGCGGCGAACTGGGTGTAGCCGGGGGTGTTTCCGGTGTGCCCGTAGAGCACACCGCAGCGCGTGGTGTACTGGAAGATCGCCAGTCCGGCGGCGTTGGTGCCGGGGCCGGCGGGCTCGGAGGAGTCGCCGGGCCGGAAGCCGAGCTGTTCCTTGCGGGTCTCCGCCGACAGCAGGGCGGGGCCGCCGTACCCGCGGATGAAGGCACCCAGGTCCCTGGGGGTCGAGACGATGCCGCCGGAGGCCCAGGCCCCCGAGGCGCTGATGGCCTCGCTGATGTCCTCCGGCTCGTTCGGCGGGGTGACGTCGTAGCCGTGCAGGAACGGGCGCGGTAGGAGGTAGCCCGAGGGCAGGCCGGTTCGGCGCAGCCCCAGGGGGCGGTACACGAACTCCTGCAGGAGTTCCTCGTACCGGCGGCCGGTGACGGCCTCGGCCATCAGAGCGACGGCGATGTTGTCGGAGTTGGAGTACTCGTAGAGGGTGCCGGGGCGGAAGAGCAGCGGCTCGTCCGCCACGAAGTCGAGGAGCTTGCGGGAGTCGAAGACGTGGCGGGGGTCGGCCCGGATGATCCTCTGGAACTCGGGAGAGCCGGAGAAGTCGGGCAGGCCACTGGTGTGCTGCAAGAGCTGACGCAGTGTCACCGCATGCCAGGCCGCGGGCTGGGCGGGCAGGCGGGTGCCGATGCTGTCGTCGAGGGAGAGCAGCCCCTGGTCGACCAGCCGGAGGGCGACGGCCCCGCTGAACGCCTTCGCGATGCTGGCGATGCGCATGTGGTCGTCGGGGCGCGGCGGGCGGCCGGTGGCAAGATCCCCGACCCCGGCGGTGTAGACCTGCGCACGGTCACCGCGGGTGAGTACGGCGATCGCCCCGGGCGGGCCGTCGTCCTGGGCGACGAGCCGGTCGAGCTGCCGTTGCAGGCGCTGCTCTGCGGCGTCGGAGCCGCCGCCGGCAGCCTGGGCGGGCGGAAGGAGCGCGCCGAGCACGGCGGCGGTCAGGGCGGTGACGGACAGTCCGGCGCGGAAGCGGCGTACGGAGGCGGGGGTAGGCACGTGTGTCTCCCTGTGTGCGGTGGGGCGGCCGGCCGTGAACGTCCGGCCGGTGCTGCCTGCCTAACACCCGGCACGTCGGCCCGGACGCACGGCGCGTGCGACGGCGGCCGGTCGGCGGACACGCATCCCCTTCACCGGGCGTGTTGCGGACGGGCGCGGGCCCCGCGCGGCTTGGGGCCTGTTCGGGCTGTGACGTGAGGAGGCGCGCGGCGGGGCCGGCGGCTAGTTGAGGAGGGGGGCGCT
>NZ_JBHYVM010000005.1:66295-98997 GCF_042750105.1 Streptomyces sp. NPDC059443
GCGCCGCGGGGCGGCGCGCGGGGGGGCCGCCCCCCCCCGCCCCCCCCCCCCGGGGGGGGGGGGCGCGCGGCGCGGGGGGGGGGGGCGCCCCCCCCCCCGGGCCCCGCGCGGCATGGGGCATGGTCCAGCTGAGCCGTGAGCAGGCTCGCGGCCGGGCCGGCGACTTCGAGATCATCGGGTACATCCTGCGCGGTCGGCCCGGAGGCGTGCCCGGCCCTTGGGGCTACCACTTCGACGACTACCTCCAGCACGCTCCCCTCACCGACCAGCACTGCAACAAGATTGCCCACCAGGCCGCACTCATCGAGCGGGCACTCGGGAGTTACCCGGCGGACGTCCCGAGCCAGCGGAGTCGCGCTCCGGTAGCAGTCTGGGGCGCCCAACGAGGCCGGTCCTATGCTGACGGTCGTGCAGGTAGTGGGTATGAGCGGTGAGGACGAGATGGTCGCTTGCTTCTTGAGCGGCGAGCTGTCCAGCCGGAGGTTCGGCCAGAACCTCCGATCCCACCTGGCCGCAGCCGGGCAGGCCGAGCAGTTGCTGACGCATCCGGACCTTTCCGACGCGGGAGCGAACATCGCACGTCGGGCTCTCCTCGCTGCGACGCGCGGCTACGGCGAGAACCGCGACCTGTTCGAGAACTTCCCCACTCAAGTCGCTTGGACCAGGGCACTCCTGTCCGCGGACGAGGCGGTCGGCGTGCGCTACATCGACTACTCCTACTGGGTCGAACTGTCTGGTGGCAGCCGCCGGCCGACCGACGCGGCCGCACGCATCAGGGCAGGGCTACGGGCGTTCGACGTGCCCAACGAACCGTTCGTCGACGCGGCCCGCGCGTTCATCAGAGGCGAGCAGTTTCCTCCGCTTATCCTCGTCTGCGAGAGGCGGGACGACCTGGTCTGCCTTGAGGGTCACCTGCGCCTGACCGCCTACGCCCTCGTTGGCTTCCCGACCGACGTCGAGTGCCTGATCGGCACCGCGTCGGCCATGGGACGCTGGGCGAAGTAGTCCAAGCGCGCCAAGCGCTCTTTTTCTCGGGAGTTCTTGTCAAATCCTGTGGATGACCGGACAGTCCGATGGCCGGTCGATCAAGCAAGCGGCTTGCGGTAGCGGACGTACTCGTTCTGCCGCCGGAACCCCACGCTCTCGTAAAGGTCGTAGGACCGGTGCGGGTTTGCCGTGCCCGTGAACAGCCGGGCGGTTGTTGCGCCCTGCTCGCGAAGGCTCCGCAGCCCGTCCAGCAGCAGGGCCCGGCCGATTCCAAGGCGTCGCTGGTCCGTCCGGACACTCAGCTCTTCCACCTCGCCCACGGTGTGGTCGTGGCGGCGGATGGAGCAGAGGGCGACGCCGACCATGTCCTGCCCGTTCCACGCAGCCCTCCAGCATGCCGGGTCGGCGGTGTCGACGAAGTCCTGGAAGGGCCATCTCCGAGCGAAGCCGGTGTCCGCGTAGGAATCGACGACCGTCTTCCAGGCTGCACGGTAGTGGCTTGTCCCGATCGGCCCTGTCCATATCCCGGCCGGCAGCTCGCCGCCCGGCTCGGGCATCTGCTGCAGATCGCCCAGCTCCAGTTCGACCAGGCTGAAGACACGTCGGTAGCCGGCTGCGCGGAGAAGTGCCGTGGCGTCCTGTTCGGAGGCCACGGCGTTCGCGCCGATCACTGCCGTCCGCGGCGTTCCATGCTGTCTGACGATCTGGCGGATCCGTTCTTCGGCCCAGCTCAGCATCGCTGAGCCGATGCCCTGGCCGCGATGCTCGGGCAAGAGGTAGCCGCTGTGCAGGTACAGCCACGTATCGTCCCGCTCTTGCCACCACCGGATCGTCGAGTAGCCGATGGCGCTCCCGTCGAGAACCACCAGGATCTGGTTCTTGGACGGCTCCTCCAGCTTGGCAGAAGCTTCGGCGATCTCGGCCGCTGTCGGGAGCCCTTCCACAACCGAATGGATATCGACCCGGTCCCGTTCAACACATCCCAGCCGCACCGCGGCCATGGCGCCGTGGTCCTCGTCGCCGCGATACGGCCGGAACCTGAAGCCGACCGGAAGGTCCTGTCCTGCCGTGCCATCCAACATGACCGGATGTTCTCGAACTTCGAGGCAGGTCCGCCACCCTATTCACGCCGCGGTCGGCTGCGGCCGTTCAACGAGCTGGCCGCATTCGAAGCGGGCCCCGGCGCGGACGAGGGCGACGAGGTGGGGTGCGTTCACGGCTCACCAGCGGGCAGCAGGTGGGCGGCGGGCGTCTCCGCACGCTCTGTGCCCTTCGCCACGAGCCTGTCCTGTCCTGTCCTGTCCTGTCCTGTCCTGTCCTGTCCTGTCCGCAGGAGCGCATCCGTGAGACTGGCCAAACTCCAAGGTCACCTGGACTTTGAAACGCCCGTGGTCCAAGGGCGGGCCCGCCATAAGGCAGGCGGGTATCGGGAGCGCAATTGGCGATATGCGGAACGGAAGAATGCGCGGTACGCCATACGGTCAGCCGTCATGAACTCAGCTGTAGGGCCATGGCTCACCAAGCAAGTCAAGACTTACCTTTGGAGAACTTTGACCGTATGGTGTGGCTCGAATCGAAGGAGCCCCATGTTGTCGAAAATCGATGATCCCGCTGCGCGTGCGGTTGAAGCGGAGCGGGATTATGTGTCCTCCTTATACGAGTTGCTCACAGAGCGGCTTTCCGAGGCGCGAGTACACCGAGCGAGTGTGCTGAAGGCCCCGGCGGAAAGCGCCGGTGAGGCATACGAGAGAGAAATCGCCGCCGAGCATCTGGCCAAAGAAATCGGAAGGCTGGAGGGCGCCGAAAAGGGACTGGTCTTCGGGCGCATCGACTGGACGGATGGCACGGCCCTGCGCATCGGACGCATCGGACTGCACACGGAGGAGGACGACCTGCCTCTGCTCGTGGACTGGCGCGCGAACGCGGCGCGGCCCTTCTACGAGGCGACACCGGTCCACCCGATGGACCTGCGGCGGCGCCGGCACCTGCGCCTCGCGGAGCGCACGGTCATCTCGGTGAGCGACGAACTGCTGGACGGGACCGCCCCGACCGACGAGGACGTCGTGGGGGACGGCCCGTTGACCGAGGCTCTCTCGGCACGGCGTACGGGCAGGATGCACGCGGCCGTCGCGACGCTGCAGGCCGAGCAGGACGAGATCGTCCGCTCCGCCCACCGCGGGGTGACCGTGGTGCAGGGCGGGCCCGGCACCGGCAAGACGGTGGTCGCCCTGCACCGGGCGGCCTATGTCCTGTACGCGTTCCCGCGCGCTGCGGAGGAGGGTGTCCTGGTGGTGGGCCCGAACGCCCGGTTCCTCGACTACATCTCCCAGGTCCTTCCCTCGCTCGGAGAGAACGACGTCGTTCTGACGACCTGCCGGGAACTGGCCGGAGTGTCCACGGACACGGTGGACCCGTTCGATACGGCGCGTCTCAAGGGCAGCTCCGACCTCGCCGACGCCTTGGCCGGCCTGCTGCGCGTCCACCAGGCCCCCGCCGGTGACTTCACCGTGCGGGTCGGACAGGAACTGGTTCACCTGTCCGGCGAGGAAGTCGCCGCGGCACGCGACGCCGCCCTGGCAGCCGTACCGGGGCACAATCCCGCGCGCCAGGTGTTCAGGGAGCTCTTGGCCGACGCCGTCACCGACGCGATGCAACGGGAGATGGGCGACCTCCTGGAACAGATCGACGCCGATACCGAACGGATGACGGGCCTCAACCTCGACCGGTTCACAGGAGTCGCCCAGCACCGTGCCGAAGGTGCGGCCGACTCAGGTCCGGTCCACGAGCTGGACGTGGACGCCATCCGAGCCGATCTCCTCGACGACGTCGGCGTCGACCGAGCGGTCGAGGCGCTGTGGCCGCGGCTGGTACCGGGTGACCTCGTGAAGGCGCTCCTGACGGACGCCAGCGCTCTCGCCGAGCGCCTGCCTCTCCTGAATCCGCAGGAGCGTTCCCTTCTGCTGCGCGGTCAGGACGACCCGTGGACCGATGCCGATGTGCCGTTGCTGGACGAGGCCGCGAGCCTGGTCGACGGTCCCCCCGAGCGGACGTACGGGCACGTCGTCGTCGACGAGGCGCAGGAACTGACCGCCATGGAGTGGCGGATGATCGTCCGCCGCTGCCCGGCAAGGGCGATGACACTGGTGGGTGACTTCGCCCAGGCAGGCCCGGTCGCGACAGCACGCGACTGGAAGGAAGCACTGAGCCCCCACGTCGGACCGCGGTTCAAACTGCACGACCTGACCGTCAGCTACCGCACCACGCAGGAGATCCTGGAGAGCGTCCGGGACCTGCTCACGCGGATCGCTCCGGACCAGAAGCCCACACGGTCACTGCGAAGCGGTGAGATCCCTCGCACCGTGACCACACCTGCGGACGGCCTGGTCGCCGGCGTCGTCGAGGAGCTCCGCGCCCAGAGCACCGCGCACCCGGGCGAGCTCCTGGGAGTGATCTGCGCGGACACCAGGGTGAGCGAACTGACGGCCCAGGGCATCGCCCACCACGCACGCATCGTGCCGGCGTCCGAAGCACGCGGCCTGGAATTCGACGGAGTCGTCGTCATGAACCCCGAGGAGATCAAGACGGCCCGCCCCGGTGGGGAAAGGGACTTGTACGTAGCCCTGACCCGGGCCACCAAACGCCTCTGCACCATCACCGTCCAGCCCACCTGACGACTCGCCACCCGCGTCGCAGCCCGGCTACTGCGCGACCGACCTCAACCGCCACACCGGGATGCGCACGGCGGAGGAGGCCGCGGCCGTGGCGGTTGACCTGGCGACGGCGGGCGAGGACGGCCCGACAGGCACCTTTTTGGCCGAGGACGGGCCGATTCCTTGGTGAGAGCATGCCTCGCCGTCGTCTCCGCCCGAAGCCCGCCGGGGTGCTTTCACCTCCCCCCGCCGTGACGATCACCGGCCTCTTGCGCGGCGCCCCTCCCCACGGGCCTTACCGGTATCTGGTGGGCGCACAAGCCAAGACGGGCACGAGGTGATCACTCATCTCACGGAGTCGGCATCAAGGGCTGGGCCGCGGGTCAGCCGGTGGTTTCCATCGCGGTTGTGTGCTCGTCGTGCGATCGGCGGCAGCGAGCCGCGCCTCGTGCGCACCGGCGTGTACGAGGCGCGGCTCCGCCCCGGCGACCTGCTTGCCTGATCGTGGCGACCTGCTCGCCAACCTCGACCCGGCCTGCTACCGGCCGCTGCGGCCCCGCCGACCGGACCGGCCCTGAAGCCATGACCGATGGCGGGGTGCCGGGGCCGCCGAGAAGGAGAACCCGACCCGACGACCCGTCACTGAGGATCGGGATTAGTTTGTGGATCCGACGATCTCCCAGGGGGCTCCGACGTGGGTGGGGCTGCCGCTCTCCTCAAGCACGTTCACCCGGGAGCCGATGCGGGCGTCGTTCATGTACCAGATCTGGGTCTCATTGGTACTGGTGTTGTGCCAGAGAATGTCCGGGCTTCCCTCTCGGTCAAAGTCTGTGACGCCGGCGATCTGCCAGGGTGCTCCGACGTGGGTGGGGCTGCCGCTCTCCTCAACCACGGTCCGCCGGGAGCGAATGCGGCTGTTGAAGTCCATGTACCAGATTTGGGTCTCATTGGTGCTGGTGTTGTGCCAGAAAATGTCCCGGCCTCCGAACACGTTGAGGCCTCCAACGCCGGCGATCTCCCAGGGTGTTCCGACGTGGGTGGGGTTGCCGCTCTCCTCAACCACGCTCTGCCGTACGGCGATGCGGGTGCCGTTCATGTACCAGATCTGGCTCTCATTGGTGGTGACGTTGTGCCAGAGAATGTCCGGGTGTCCGTTCAGGTCGAAGTCTGTGACGCCGACGATCTGCCAGGGGGCTCCGACGCGAGTGGGGCTGCCGCTCTCCTCAAGCAGGCTCTGCCGTCCGGCGTAACGGTTGCCGTCCATGTACCAGACCTCGGTCTCCTTGGTATTGGTGTTGTGCCAGAGAATGTCCGGGCTTCCGTTCCGGTCGAAGTCCGCCATGCCTTCGATCTCCCAGGGTGTGCCGAAGCGGATGGGGTTGCCGTTACCATCAGCCACGCTCCCCCGGGAGGCAATGCGGTTGTCGATCATGAACCAGATCTGGGTCTCATTGGTGCTGGAGTTGTGCCAGAAAATGCGTGCCGGGTTCTGGTCCATTGCCCCTTGATGCGCGAGTGCCCCGATGACCTTGGCCGGCGTGGTCCCCTTGGCCTCGGCCCCGCCCGATGCGCTCTGCGCCGGGCCGGCACTCAGGGCTGTCAGAGCAGCGACAACGGTGACGGCCGTGCCAACCAGGGATGCCTTTGTCCTGAGCATGCCGATTCCTCCTGTGTGTACCCACGGCCCGATGCCGCGGCCTGTGATCTGACGAGACGGACCGACCGCGGAGACAGGTGAGTCCCCGACGGCCCTGCCCCGGGGCTGCACCGGTTGCGACGCAGGTGAGCAGTAGCCGGTGCTGCCGTCAGCTGCCTTGGCGCAGCCCTGAGCGGTGAAGCTGTGCAGGACTCCGGGCTGCGTGGTCGTGTACACCGCGTCCGTGGAGTACCGCGGGGTTGATCTCCTCCTGGTCGACGACTTCGCCGTGTTTGACGGAGTACTTGATGACGTCCCACGCCGTGAACGTCAGGAACAGCAGCCGGAAACCGCCGGGGGCTCGCAGCGTGGCCGGATAGGGCTCGGCACGCACAGCCGGCGGGGTGTCGTCGCCATGGCCCACTGCTCTACTGCAGGGTGACGACGATGGGCAGCAGCCGGCGCCGTCCGCCATCGGCGGATCACCCCCTAGCAGATCACGGTACTTCTGTGCAGTCTGCTGCTCTTCGGACACGAACACGGACCCGGACATCTCCATCACCGACCTCGTCTCATCGCGATGCCACTTCCCCGCCGCAAGCGGCACGGACACGTCGCTTCACCCGATCGCAGTGAGAAGTAACGATCATCCGTCACCCGCAAAGCCTGGTTCATGGAATTGTGCGAGCGCGGGATCGGCCTCCACTCCATGGTCATGTCCCTTGTAGTGGTGTAGCCAGGTCGAGCGCCGCGTGCCGAGCTGGCCGGGAGGCGCCCCCTCGGACCTGTTCTGCTGTTGCGGTCGGCTGGGGCGGGAGGAACGGCCTGAGGCCCGCCATGTCACGTGGCGGGCCTCAGTGGATTCCGGGGTACGGCGGCGAGCGCGCTCAGTGCTACTCGGCCGTCGGCTCGACGTAAGTGCTGTCGAACCAGTCGAGGAACCCTCACCCGTTGGTGGTGGACGGCCTTCTTGATGGTGCGAGCGAAGCCCATTGCCTTGACGAACTCGGGCCGGACCTTCATCCGGGTGCTGATCTTCTCCGAGAAGACCGGGTCGCACCCGGCTTCCGCCAGGGCGTCGAGCTGGCTCTGGAGTTCTTGCTGGGCGGTGCTGCACCTCGCGTAACCCACCCTCGTGGGCTTCATCGTGGCCTCCGGCACGGCGGCGTCGACGGCCGGGGCCGCGGTCGGCGGGGGTGCGGACTTCGAGCTCGGCGCAGAGTTGGGGGACGAGCATGAAGCGCGGGGTGTGGTACTTCGGGGCGATCCTGCCGCCGCGGTGCGGCAGGTGCTTCCGGCGGGCACCTCACAGGCGGGGCAGTCGAACTGTTCGACGGTGGCGGCCGGTTCGGTGGGCTCTGGCATGTCGCAGGACCTATCGCGAGGGGTGGGACACAAGGGTGATGAACGCCAAGAGGCCGTGCCCGCGTCGCACGCAGGCGGTCGATGGTCCGGGTGCAGAACGCCGACGAGGCAATCCCTCGACCGGAGGCAGCAGTTCAGCGCGGCCGGCCGGATGAACTGGCGAGCCGTCTCGGTGAGGACTGGGCGGGTGACGACTGTCCGTCGGGCGTGGCGCGCCGGGCCTGCCGACGCTTTCCGGTGGGGAAAGATCGCGTAAGCCGCAAATCGTCTGTATGCCACGGCGCTGCTCCAGGAAGGAGCCATGCAGTTGACCACACCCCGATCCACCGGCCGTAGGGCCCTCACGGCCCTCGTCACAGCAAGCCTTGCCCTGCTGGCGGTACCCGCCTCCAGCGCGTACGGAGTCACGCCCGGCCCACGCGACCGACCGAACGGCGTCTCGACTGCCGTTGGGGGGCCTCCAGGACCTCCAGGGCATGCACATCGGGCCAGCCATCGCCGCGCGATGTCATCTTCGCCGGCCCCGGCTGCGGCCGGGTGCAGGGCCGAACCGAGCTCGACGGGAAACGTACAAATCAACTGCCGGAGCAGTGATTCGGGGAAGCCGTTCGACCAGAGCGAGCCTGCGGTGGTTGCCGATCGGAACAAGGTGGTCTCGGCATTCAATGAGGAGAACGCCGATGGATTCGACATCGGGTACTCGGTGTCCCACAACGGTGGCCGAACGTGGGTCGACATGGGTAATCCGCCGCGATCGCCGGACGTGCAGCCGTTTGCCGACCCGCGTCTCGCGATCGACCCGGCGGGCAATATCTGGCTCACCGTCCTCGCAAAGGACGTCTCAGATGTCGTCAAGATCGCTCTGTACGAGATGCCGGCGGGCAGCGACACGTTCCATCTCGTCTCGTTTCCGGCGGTCGCCTCGGCGCCAGGCTTTCAATTCCAACCCGACCGTGCGCGGCTCACCATCGCCCGCGACGGCGACGGCCGCACGCACTTCTACCTCACCTACCACCAGTACCAGGGCTCTCCCGGAGCGATCCAGGGGCCCGTCATCCTGGCCGACTCCACCGACGCGACACACTGGCGCCACACGACGCTCACCGAGCCGGATCTGTGTGAACCGTCCGCACCCGCCGCCGCACCGGTCGCGAAGGGGAACAAGCTCTACGTGTTCTTCCACGACCTCGACAAGGCCGCATGCGCGCACGACCCCGATGCGGATCCCACGGTGACCAGCGGCCGGGAAGAGATGGTCACCGTCGACGTCAAGACAGCCGGCGTCCTGCGCCGGACCGTGATCGCCCCGATCCACGGAGTCGGTGAACGGGTGGACGCGGACTGCGGCGGCCAACAGGTGATCGCGACCGCACCAGATCTTGCAGCGCGCAACGCGTCCGCGTCAGATCCCACACTCGGGCCTGACGGCGTGCTCTACGTCGTATGGCCTGACCGGCCAGGCGGCTTGGGTGGCGGCTTCGGCAACGCCACCAGGATCTACCTCAGCTACTCCAGAGACGGCGGCGTCTCCTGGGCTGCGCCGAAGGTCATCAGTGGTCCGCTCTCGGCGACCCACATGGCCGACCGGTTCCAGCCCGCCCTGACGTCCGACGCCCACGGCCTGCACACCATCTGGTACGAGCGGGTTCCAGACCCGGCCGGCGGGCCCGACCTGATCCGCACCGACAAAGCCGACCTCACCCTCGCCGGACCACAGACCGGGCCCGTGGTCCGCAACCGCGAACAACCGCTGTCGACGGTCCCCTGGCAATTCCTACCCAAGGCCCAGACCGGCTGCTACGCGGGCGACTACATCCAGGTGGCCAGCAACGGCGTCAAGGTCTTCGCAACCTGGGGTGACCTGCGAAACACCGTAGAGGCCGCTGACGGCACAGTGACCCACGATTCCGACGTCTTCTCGGACAGCTGGCTGGCCAAGGGGAGAGAGCAGGAGCCTCGGTGAAGCTCCGCCATCTTGAAGTGCTCGTCAGCGGGGTGGCGTGACCTCGTTTCGGGGCTCGTGCTCGTGCGCGTGCTGGTCGTGGGCGGCAGTCTGTGTTGTAGATCGTCCGGCGGGGTGGTGTTGCCGATGAGTTCTCCGTCCTCGAACGGTCTACCCAGCGACACGACCGTTTTCGACAGGAGTGCCATGTCCACCATCCAGCCAGTGATCCTGACTGCCGCCCAGGACGTTCTGCTCGGCTTCTATACGCAATTGTTCGGCGCTGAGGAGATCTTCCGGGTACCGGCGGAAGGCCCGGCCTTCTACCTCGGCCTGCGCATCGGCGACACCGACCTCGGGCTGGTGGCCAAGGAGAACCCGGGGACCGGGGCGGCGCCGCGGATCCTGCTCAGCATCGGTGTCGACGACGTCGACGCGACGTTCGCTCGGGTGGAGGCGCTCGGCGGCTCGGTCAGCGGCGGCCCCAACGACATGCCGTGGGGACAGCGCGTCGCCCACATTAAGGACCCCGACGGCAACCCGGTGAACCTCACTCAGCCGATCCCGGCCCGGTGACGCGGTTCCGGGGGCATGTGCTGATCGTGGGCTACCTGCGATAGAGATCAATTGTCGCTAATGGCCTCGCTGTTCGTCAGGACGAGCAGCGCGCGAAACAGGTGGGTGGCGCGGGCGGGGTCAGTCAAGGCGGCAGTGCCTCAGCGACCGAGGTAGGGCACGAAGTTGTCTGGCTCCAACAAGGGGTCGGCCCAGGCTGCGTGTGTAAATACGGGACGCTGCGACATCCGGCCGCCCGCGTCATCGACTAGCGTCGTCCTCACTCGGGGAGTGAGACGGATCCGATAGCGCAGACTCTCCACCTCGACGACGCCGCAGTCACCCGCATCGGTGTCCAGTACTGCGTCCGGGACGGCACTCACCGTCCACCCGGCCTTGGTGGCGAGATACATCCACACCTCGAGAGCGCGCTCTCGAGGTGCGAAGTTACCCACTCGGGCGATGATCTGCGTCGGATCGGCTCTGTCGTCAATGGTCATGTCGCCCCTCCATGGCTTGGGGCGATCATGCCAGATCAGCCAGAGAATCCCCCTGGCTCCGAGCCCGCCTCCGGCCTGGCGTCTCTCGGCGGCCCAATTCAATAGTCACCAAAGGAAACGACCTCTTACGGGCGGTCGCGCGGGCACGGCACGATGGAGACACCGCGCGCGGTTTGCGTGCAGGCTGCGATGCCGCAGAAGTACCTGGAGGGCCGCACGACGGACCCCGCGACGTGGATGACCTCACCGCAGAACCTCGCCCGGATCGCCGCGCTCACCCGCGCGGCCGAAGCCCGCAGCCCGCAGCCCGCAGCCCGCAGCCGCACGGTCGAAGAGCAGGGCACCCGCACCATCAACCGGCTCCGGGCCCAGTTGTCCGGGATCTTCCCCAGCCTGGAACGGGCCCTGGACCTCACCAACAAGGGCCCGCTGACCCTGCTGACCGGCTACCAGATCCCCGGGGCCATCCGCCGGCTCGGCGCCAAGCGCATGGAGACCTGGCTGCGAAACCGCAAGATCCTCCGAGCCGATCAACTCGCCGAGACCGCGGTCGAGGCGGCCGAACGCCAGCACACCAGCTTGCCCGGGGACCGGTCCCACGCGACTCCGGCAAGATCAGCGGGAACCTGCGACGCCGCAGCGATACAACCGACGGCTTCAGCGCGTGAGTACCCCGTCCCGGACGATGCCTAGTTGGCGACTTCCCGGGCCTCGTACCCTTCGAGGCCGACCCTGAGGAGGGACGGGACGAGGGCGTGCAGGTACCAGGCGAGGTCGGTGAACTTCGACGCGCCCGGGATGCGTCGGCGGTTGATCGTGGGGAGGAAGGAGACTTCCCTGCGCTGGGCGCAGAGCATGAGCATGCCGCCAGTCCCGCCCTGCGCGTGGTACAGGTTCAGCCCCACGGTGTAGGGCAGGTTCGCCGCGGCATCCAGCTCAGCGAGCACCGCGTCGAGGCGATCGGGGGTGCTGTCGTGCCAGTCGTACATGTCGTCTGCGTCATTGACCATGTACGAGATGTAGCCGGCGTTTTCCTCGGCGGACCAGCCCGCGGGGGTCAGCACCTCCAGCAGGGCGCGCACGGTGGTTGGGTGCGTGAAGGTGAAGTCGATGTCCGCTTGTCGGTTTCCCACGTGCGTCTCCAGGTGCTTGATCGGTCGCGTCGCATACTCCCCGCTACGCAAGGTGCCGTCGACCCGATTTCCCTTGTGACCACTCCAGCCGTCGAGCAGCGGACGCTTGACTGCACCGCGCTTGAGGCATCCGGTTCCTCGGTCAGCTGCGGGGCCAGTTGTGAGCGTCGGGGTTCTCCACCCGGGCCACCCATCTGCGGTCGGGTAGCCGGGTCACGACCGACCCATAGGGCCGCTTCAGGTACCCGTTCGGCACCCTGACAGCCGCAGGAACACCGGCCCCGGCCCACTGCCATCAAGCCACCGGTAGGGAATTCCAGCAGGCCAAAGGCCCATTGCTCGAAGCAGCTCTGGCTGAGAGGCCAACCCGAATACACAGGGGCCAACCATCACGCTCAAGGGCCAACTGTCGCGCTCCTTACCTTGTTGACGGGATTCGCCATGTACGGCGCTCACCCAGAGGCGGCTCTGTGACCAGCGGTGATGCGAGTTCGCACCCAGGACTCGTCCGGCGGATCATGGCCGAGGCCGCAGCGTCTGGCGCGGCATCTCGCCGCGTTGCCGAAACGTCCCGACTGCGACGTTCTCGCGATGCCGCGGGCGGTCCGGGCGGAGAAGGACGCGGCCGACGACATCGGCTGGCTGGTGTCGGTCGACTCGACGATGGTGCGGGCCCTCCAGCACGTCATGGAGGGCTTCCGAGGGCACCTCGGATCGGTCACCATGGAGGTCCGTCGGCGATCCGAGGGTGGGGATGAGCGAGGGTGGGAACGTTCTGGACGGGCAACGGAGCAGGCCGGAGCAGGTCGGCCCCGCCCCGTGGCTGGCCCTGGCCTGTCTGGTCGGGCTGTTTCTGGCCTACGTCGTACTGACGAACTTCACCGCAGAGCCGCGGGCGGCGCTGTGGGGCGAGCCCGGCACCGTGACGGAAGCCGACTGCCGGACGTACGACAACACCGTGGCCAATGCGGGAACGTCGACGTCCTGCTCGGGCGTCTTCACCCCGGACGACGGCGGCTCGTCGTTCGAGGTCCCCGTCGAGGGCGACATCGATTCGCAACCGGTCCGCGCGTGGCTGGTGGACGGTACATCCGGCACCGCGTACGTCTCACCAACGGTGTGGGCGGGGGTGCTCCCTGTGGGGCTGTCCCTCCTCCTGGCCGGTCTCCCGGCGGCGGTGACGGTGAAGCGCGTGCTCCGCGTCCACGCACAACGCCCCAGAGAACCGCTTCACGGATCGGACCCGGAGTCGAGAGCGTGATCGACGACGAGCACAACGGGTACAGCAAGCACGTCACCCGGCTCGACAACGACAAGACGGGCCTCTGGCTAGGCCCTGTTCTCGTACAGCTACGGCCAACGGACATGTAGCGCTGGGTGACTGCCGTGGTCGTCGTTTCCCCTTGCCGGGCACCTCGTTGAGCTGAACGAGTGATCTCGGGCGGGCGGAGGAGTACAGGGTGCGGCAGGACTGGGAGCCGGAGGACCTGATCGAGGTCTGGACGCTGCTGGAAGACGACATGAAGCGGGTGCGGAACATGTCGGGGCGACTCGGCTCGGGTTCGCGCCGCTGCTGAAGTTCTTCGAGGCGGAGGCCCGTTTCCCGGAGGCGGCCAAGGAGGTGCCGGCCGCCGCGGTGGAGTACGTGGCCCAGCAGGTGAAGGTGCCTGCGGAGGCGTGGGCGAACTACGACTGGCAGAGCAAGGCGATCCAGCGGCACCGGGGCGAGATCCGGGCGGCGACACCGAGCACGGCACGGACGGCGACAGCGCCGTGGCCGGGGGCGGGCGATCGCACTTCACGGAACTGAAGACGGACCCCGGCGCCCCGGGCCTGGAGAGCCTGCTGGCAGAGGTCAACAAGCTGGCGCGGGTGCGGCGGCTGGAGCTGCCAACGGACCTGTCCGCGGACGTGTCGGAGAAGCTGGTGGACGCCTGGCGGGCCCGGGCGTCGAAGGAGTACCCCGCGAACCTGGAGCGGATGAAGCCGCCGCGGCGGCTGACGCTGCTGGCCACGCCGTGCCACGTCCGGCAGACGGAGATCACTGACTCGCTGGTGGACCTGTTCATCCAGCTCGTACTGAAGATCAACACTCGCGCAGAGCGGAAGGTCGAGAAGGAGCTGGGCGCGGAGCTGAAGAAGGTCCGTGGCAAGGAGGCGATGCTGCTGCGGGTCGCGGAGGCGGCCCTGTCGGAGCCGTCCGGCACGGTGCGGCGGGTGATCTTCCCGGTGGTCGGCGGCCTCCGCCGCCAGCGCCTGTCCACGTCAACACGCTGCTGATGCAGCAGGTCCTCGCCGATCCGAAGTGGGCCGACGCGCTCACTGACGCGGACCGGAGGGCGCTGTCCCCGCTGTTCTGGACGCATGTGAACCCCTACGGCCGGTTCGAGTTGGACATGAGCAGCCGTCTGGAGCTGGACCTGGCCGTCCGGGCGGCGATGGTGCCTGGCCCGCGGACCCCCGAGGGTGAGGCGGCCACCGCTTCCGTCTGACAGCGGGCTCGGGGCTCAGCGAGAGCGGTGGACGAGGATGCCGTTCCACACGATCGTCATCTTGTGCGGGCCGGTCCTCGTCCACGGCTCGAAGAGGGACTGCCGGGCAGGCGCCCTCGTACTCACGCCCCCGCAGATCCCGCGAAATCGTGCCGGTGTGCCGCGCCGGAAGGTCGTGCCTGCCCCCGGAGCAGGGCAGGCAGGTGAGCGCTCAGGTGGTGTTGCCGGGCTGTCCGGCGATCTGAGTGATCGTGAAGTGGACGAACTCGGCGGGGCGGACGGGCGCGACGCCGATGTCGCAGACGACCTTGCCGTCGTCGATGGTCTCGGGCGTGTTGTTGGTGTCGTCGCAGATCACGTAGAACGCCTCGTCGGGTGTGCGGCCCACAAGCGCGCCTTGTCGCCACTGGTCGGTGAGGAACGAGGCGACCGAATGCCGCAGCGTCGCCCACAGGCGCTCGTCGTTGGGCTCGAAGACCGCCCAGGTCGAGGACTGGTGGATGGAGTCGGAGAGGTGGGACACCAGGCGGCGGACGTTGAGGTAGCGCCAGTCGCGGGTGGTCGACCTGGTGCGGGCTCCCCACACGAGCAGGCCCCTGTCCGGGAAGACCCGCAGGCAGTTGACGCCCTGGGCGTTCAGCTCGCCGTGCTCGTCGTCCGTGAGCAGTGTGTCGAGCCTCAGGGCACCACGGAGGTTCTGGTTGGCGGGGGCCTTGAAGACGCCGCGCTCGGCATCGGTGCGTGCCCAGACTCCCGCCACGTGACCACACGGCGGCACGGTGCGCTCCACGGCGTCGACGCCCGGCACAGTGACCCAGGGGTAGTAGAGGGCGGTGAACGCGGCGTCGTCGGTGTCGGGCGAGGCGAGCTTCCCGGCGAAAGCCTTCATGCCGGCGGCGTCCAGCTCCGGCGGCGGGTCGAGGATCGCGAGCCGGTCACGCCGCTCGGTGCAGTGCTTCAGCACTGCGGCCATCCTGCTGACACCCTGATCCGCGTAGGGCAGCGGCACTTTGTCATCGGAGGAGGCGTCCGCGGTCATGTCCCAGAGACTGGGCACGGCGACCATGGAGACCTCCGGCACCGTCTCCAGGCCGGCCAGGCCCGTACGGGCCTCCACGTCCCCCTTGAGGTCCGGGACGGAGACAGCGCTCTGAGGGCTGGTGAAACCCACTACGTAGCAGGTTCCCCCGCCGTTGGCGAAGAACCCGTAGACGGCCTCGGCCAACGGGAAACACCGCTGCAGCGTACGAACGGCGGCGAGGTCGCCCTCGTTCAGGTCCGCGAGCTCCGCCGCGATGCCGGCCACGCTGTAGCGGGCCGCGAACTCCCGCCAACTCCCGATCCTCTGCGGGACCGTGCGCTCGGCCTCGGTGAACGGCTTGGGCGTCGCGCTCGGATCGTCCTTGGCGGAAGCCTTCGTGTAACCGAGGAACGCCGGGACCGATGTGCTCGCCCCAGTGATCGTGCGCACTCCGCTGGGGAGATCCTTCACGAAGACCCCTGGCGGGACCGGGTTGGGCATCTATGCTCCTTAGGGTTCGGGTCTACGCGCCGACGTCGGCCTCGAAGTCCTGATGGCCTTCAACGCCTGCTGGTGCAGTGCGCAACCTCAGCAAACCGCAGGCACCGACGGCATAAACAGGGGCATTGGCGCCTATTTGGGCGCAATATCGCCCCGCGTGGCTACCCTGTAGAACGCACAAACCGCTCTTCCGGGTGAAACCTCCTTCGACCTGGCCACAAGGCAATCGGCCCCGGAAGGCTTGCCACCCACACCGCTTCGCTTCCCGCAGCACCCGGTTCAACCACGGCGCCGCGCAGCGGGGTCGCGCTCGGCGACATGCCGGGCGACCGCGTCTACGCCGGGCCGGGCGTACCGCTCCAGGGAGCGGACGGAGGCGTGCCGGGAGCGGGCCAGCAGCATCGGGGTGGAGGTGCCGCCCTCGGCGTCGTGGGTAAGCGCGGAGTGCCGCAGCCGGTGCAGGGTCCAGCCGTCCAGGTCCTCGATGCCCTCGGGCGAGGCCAGCGGGTTGGCCAGCAACCGGGTGTTCTCCTCGAAGATCTCCTCGGCCCGACGGTAGGAGAGCCTCGCCCGGCCGGTCTCCTCGCACATGTCCAGCGACGGCGTTCCGGCCGGGGCTCGGCGGCCGGTGAGGAACAGCGGGCCGCGGGTGCGGCGGCCGATGAGGCGGGGCAGCAGCTGTGCGGTGCCGGACTGCCAGTGGATCTACTCCGTCGCCCTGCCCTTGGCAGTGATCTTCCCGCGCTTGTCCTGCGGGTAGAGGTCCTCCACGTTCAGACGGAGCACCTCATCGGCGCGAGCGGCGGACTCGTAGAGCATCTTCCAGAACGTCTTCTCCCGCAGGGCGACGTCGAGACGCCACAGGGCCGCGATCTGGTTCTCCGCGAGGGCCTTGGTGCGGTCCGGCGGGGCCGGCCGCCGCTCGATACCGATCGTCGGCTCGCCGACGATCCAGCCCTGGCGCTGCCACCGGGAAGACGGGCGGCTTCGCACCCCCGCGGGCCGGCCCGGTCGGCGCCGGTTCGCCGGCGAACATCCACCCCCATGTAGTCAGCGAGATCCGGTAGATCCGCGCGGAGGACTTCGCGATGCCCGCGCCGGTGAGGTACCGCTCGACCGCCGCGGCGTACGACGCGGGCGGGGCGGACAAGGGCACAACACGGGCGCACGGCAACCTGAGCACGCCCCCGCCCCCGAGTTCGGTCACTCGTTCGCTCGCCATGCGCGCCCCGCCTCCCTGCGCTGCCGCAGTAAATCCGGCATTTACTGCGGCATCATCCTGGCGGGCCGCCAGATAACGAAAGTCCGATAAGCCGAACTCGGAACGAAACCGCCGCTACCACCAACCTTTGCACCGCCAGCCTTCACAGCGAACCCCGGCTCTGAGCATCACCCAGCGCTACATGTCCGTTCGCCGTAGCCATACGAGAACAGGGCCTCCTAGAGCTCCGCGTCCTGGTACGGCGGTTGCTGGCCGAGGTGCACCGGCCGCTCATCATCAGGGAGCCGTTGGCGGGCGGCCTCGCATCGGGCCGGGCCGGGCCGGGCCGGGCCGGGCCGGGCCGGACCGGACCGGGCCGGACCGGGCCGGACCGGACCGGACCGGACCGGAAGTCTGATCAGGTCTGGCAGTACATCCCTATATACACACGGCCATCCCATCTCGTGGCGTTCTCAATGAAGGCGTTGTAGTCCACGAGGCAATGCCCATTGTAGCCGATCGACTTCATGCCCGTCTTGTACTCAAGCCCCCTGGTGAGTGCCCATGAGTCACCGTCCGGCTGTGCCAGCCTGTCCACCTTTGTGCTCTCGATCTCGATGAATTCGGCCGGGTCCATACCAAGATTCGTCAGGTAGGCCCGCGAATCCTCCGGAGTGCTGCGAAATGCCAAGGAGGCGGAGTAGCCGTCCCGATCGGAGGACTCGCAGAACCGAATTTCGTCAGCCTTGGGAAGCTCCGGAAGGGAGTAGCGTTCCCTCAGCCGGGAAGAGAGATCCACGGTCTTGCAGGGCGGTTGACGGGTGGCGATCTCGCCGAGGCTGGAACATCCGGTCAACGCAATCATCCCCGCCATCGACGCTGCGATCACGGCCAGCCGACCCGGTTGATAGGTCATCAGCGTATTGCCCTTCTGGTGTCACTTTGCCTCAGGAGGGCCGCCACACCCCTGACGCCCACAGCTGTCCGCAACTGCCCGCACTGCGAAAAACCCGTCACCATCGTGGCGCTTCTCGCCACCCCCGAGGCCGCGCGGCCCATTATCCCCGCCGCAAGTCCCGACGTCATTCCCATGCGTCGCAGCTGAGCGACCGCACCTCACTGGCCTTGTCGGCCTCAGGCGGCGGCAGGGTCAGTCGGCGTTCGCGAAAGAGGCACTGAGGTTGTTCCACATGAAAGCGTCTCTCCAATCCGGGCGCCCCTTGGCCCAGCCGCTCAGGGCGGTGATCACCTTTTCCTGGGAGATCGTCCGGGTCTGGTAGTGCTCTGCCGCCGTCCCGCCCCGGAACTCCAGCTGATAGGTGTTGTCATCCCTCAGCCACACCTGCACGTACCAATCGCCGGGCGCCTCATCGTCGACTCGCTCGACAATCACGAAGGCGTTGCCCCGACCGAGATTCGCCACCATCCGACTCAAGGCCGTGGGCCCCGGATTCCTCACCTGATGAGAATTCGGGGATCCGCATCACCCGAGTAACCAGTGGGACGTCGGCCTTGGGGATCATGATCACGTGCTGTCGACCGTCCGACAGCAGGTCCAGGCAGGCCATCTTCCAGTGCCGGCTTTCTTCTTCGAGGGGGTCAGCGTGCACGGACCTTGGACGGTGGGTCAGCCGAGCACGCGTGAGCTCGCATACAGTGCAAGGGGCGGCCGAAGCCAGTTGCATTGGCTTCGGCCGCCCCTTCGTGCGGTCCTGGCGAATCAGGCGAGGCGGCGACGCAGCCACCAGGAGCAGAAGCCGGCCAGAAGCCCGGCGAGGGCGAGGAAGACTCCCGTCTCGATCCACTGGAAGGTCCAGTAGCGGTCGGCGGGCTGGTAGGCGACCTTCACGTGGAGGTCGGACTTGGCGAAGCAGTCGAGGGGGTCGACCCTGGCTTCCGCGCAGCCTTCGCTGCCGCGGACCTCCCTGCCTGCCGAGTCGACCGCCGGACCGGGTGTGGACACGACCCAGTCGCCGGGCCTGGACACCCCCACCGCCAGGTGGGCGTTGTCACCGGAACCCGACAGCTGGATCTGCGTCCCGTTCCAGCCGTCCTTCGGGGCGACGGCGCTTCCGGTACCGGGCTGCGCCATGGCGAGGGAACGGAGCGCGACATCGGTGCGTTCCGCTGACATGAAGTGCGGGCGGATCGCGAAGGGCACCAGGATCTGGACGGCGGTGAAGACGACGAGGGTGGCGGCCATCGCGGGCACAGTGCGCCGGATCAACAGACCGGCGCAGGCGCCGACGGTGAAGGCGAAGGCGGCATAGCCGAGGGGAACGATTGCTCGTCCGCTGAACAGCAGGGGGGTGAACCGGTCCAGGTTGATCCGGTCCATGGGACTGGCCCACCAGGTCACCAGGAGGCTGAGCAGTCCGGTGACGGTGACGGCGATCAGACCGACGGCCCCGAGCTTGACCGCGAGCCAACGGCCGCGGGTGATGCTCTGGTTCCAGACGAGCCGGTGGGTGCCGGCCTCCAGTTCGCGGGCGATCAGCGGAGCCCCCCAGAAGACTCCGATGATGCCGGGTACGGCGATCATCAGGCCCGTGACGTAGTAGGACAGGGTCTGGTACTGCGTCACGAGTGCGGCCTTGGCCGATTCGCAGTCGGTGTGGCAGCCGACGACGTTGCTGTCGTAGGTGTCGCGCATCTGGAGTCCGGTGACCACGAGGAATATCGAGAGCGCGGCCAGGGCGGCGAGGGCCACGAGCGTTTGGATGCGGTATTGGCGCCAGGTCAGCCAGATCATCGCTGGTTCTCCAGAGTGGGTCGGCGGCCAGGCCCGGCCGCGGCCTGACTCATGTAGGTGAGGACCATGTCCTCCAGGTTGAGGGGCTCCAGGACCCAGGAGGCGTCGCGGATGGCTTTGTCGGCGCGCACGATGAACGTGCTCTGCCGCTCGGTGTGGGTGGCCTGGATGACCTCCATGCCCTCGGGCAGGGTGGCGGCCTCGCGGCGGGCGGTGGTGAGCCGGAAGTGGGTGGCGAGCAGGTCGTCGACGTCGCCGGCGATCTGGACGCGGGAGGCGACCAGCGAGATCAGGTGGTCGCAGACCCGTTCCAGGTCGGAGACCAGGTGCGAGGAGAGCACGACGGTAGCTCCGTGCTCGGCCACGAACTCCATCAGGCTCTGCAGGAACTCGCGCCGGGCCAGGGGGTCCAGGGCGGCGACCGGCTCGTCGAGGAGCAGCAGCTCGGGCCTTTTGGCCACGGCGAGGGTCAGGGCCACCTGGGCGCGCTGGCCGCCGGAGAGCTTGCCTGCCTTCTGGGCGGGGTCCAGGCCGAGCTGCCGGATCCGGTCCTGCGCCAGCTGGGCGTCCCAGCCGGGGTTGAGCCGGGCGCCCAGCCGCAGATGGTCGGCGATGGACAGCCCCGGGTAGGTGGGGGTGTCCTGGGCGACGAAACCGACCTTGGCCAGCTGCTCGGGGCCGGACGCGGGACGGCCGCCGAGCACGTCGATGCTGCCCGAAGTCGGGGTGATCAGTCCGCAGGCCAGCTGTAGCAGGGTGGATTTACCGGCCCCGTTGGGGCCGACCAGGCCGACGACCCGCCCGGACGGCACGCTCAGGGTGCAGTCGGACAGCGCCTGCTTGCGGCCGTACCGCTTGCCCAGCGCTTTGGCTTCCAAAATGGCGGTCATTTCTCCTCGTCCTCTTCGGTGTGCGTGCGAGCGCGGAAGGTGCTCAGGAACAAGGCCTCGATGCTCTCCTCGCCCAGCCCGGCGGCTCGCGCCTTGTCCAGCCAGCGCTGCAGTTCTTGGCGCAACGGCTCGTGTTCGGACAGCGAGGCATCACTGAGCGTGCCGGAGATGAACGTGCCCACTCCGGGCTTCTTCGCGACCAGGCCTTCGTATTCGAGCTCCCGGTAGGCCTTGAGCACGGTGTTCGGGTTGATCGCCACTTGGGCCGCGACGTCCTTGACCGTCGGCAGCCGATCCCCCTCGGACAGCAGTCCCAGCCGCAGGGCCTGGCGCACTTGGTGAATCAGCTGCATGTACGGAGCGACACCGGACCGCGCATCGAGGTGAAACTCGATCACTGTCCTCCTCTATTCATCTAGGTTCCTAGCACTATAGCTCCAGTCGTAGCGCCCGTGTCAATGAAGACCGCAGTCGGCAGCGCCGATCAGGCCGAAGCCCGTCCGCGTCCGCCGGCCCGAGGACCTGTTCACCTCCGAGGAGATCGACCTCCGCGAACGGCTCCAGTCCCGGCCTCATCCGAACGCGGAAATCAGCAGCTAGCGGCTGTGATCAAGTGCTTAGCGCCAACGGCTGTACCGCTGGTCCCCATGGCCGAAGTCCGTCGACGGCGCCACGGCGACGTGCGGTGCGTTCAAGTCGCCTCAGGAGGAGAGCGACGTCTACGGATGCTCCTGATGACCGGGAGTGGACCGACCGGGTCCGCGAACGCGCCATCGGTCTCTACGTACTCGGCGACACGGTCGGACAGGACATCGCAAGGCCGGACGCCGCCAAGCAGTTCACCGCCACGCTGCTGGACGTGAAGGTGGAGCCCTCCAGCACCCGCGGGGTCCTGGTCCTGCCCAACACCTCGGGCGAGCTCGAACAGCCGATCCGGACGGACCGCGGCGACTCCGAGGCCGGCCGGGCGATGATCGAACGCGCCCGAGCGCTGATCGGCCACCGCGTACGGGTCTACCGGCTCAACGAGCGGATGGCGTCGAACCACAAGCTCGAGGTACGCATCGTCGTGCACCTCGCCGACTTCGGCCCGGACACCGACCCGGTCCACGAGAACAGCGCGAAGCAGAACGTCCTCGCGGCCGCCGAGGGCGACACGGCCATGGCCCAGCACGCCTGGTCGCAAGCCGGCCTCCCGGAGTCCGGCGCGGTCTACCTTGCCCGGCATGTCGAGGGTGACCGGCAGCTCCGGGGCCGGTGCGTCCTCAGGGCTGCTGGCGGTGTGCTCGGGCATGAGGTCAGCGACGGCCTGGGGTTGGCTGCGCAGCTGAGGCCGTGCTCGCGGGCCAGGACGGCGGTGGAGCGGCCTTCCAGGTACGCGGTGCGGACCGTGTCGGTCTTCCCGGCCGGGACGGCGGGGCGGCGTCCGCCCTTGTTGCCCTTGGCCTCGGCGGCGCGCAGTCCGTCGTAGGTCAGCTCGCGCTGGAAGTCACGCTGGAGTTCGCCGGCGGCGGCGAGGGTCTGCATCATGAACTTCACGGTGAACAGCAGTTCGCCGGTGCGCGGGTGACGGGCGGTGAGGTCCATCGCGGAGCACGCGCGTCGTGGATGCGCAGTGCCACCTGCTCGCGGTGGAGGACGTCGAGCACGTCGAGGATGTGCCCGGTGCCGCGTACGAGGCCGAACATCTCGGAAATGTGGAGGGTGTCGCCCGGCCGTGCGTCGTCAGCAGCTCGCGGAACTCGGGCCGCTGGACTCTGTTGGATTCGAGCCGCCTCGAACCCCCGGATTGCAGGGGTTCATTGGACGCCGGCACGACCTGTCGTCAAACGATTGTTTGCCGACACCATGGCGCGGACTACTGGAGGAAATCCGCTCGTGCTGGCGCTGGCGGTGTCATCCTGTGGTCGCCCACCGGCTCAACCCGGCGGCGGACGCTGAGCACCCACCCCGCACGCGAAGATCGACAACGTCGGATCTCGCCGGGAGGGCACATATGACCGCGCATGCCAGGGACACAGCAGCAGCAACGGCAGCCGAGATGTCAGTCGGCGCGTCGGCCGGCCGCGAGCCCGTCGAGCCCGTTCCCCGCTGGGCGGTCCGGGTGGCCCATGCCATCCCGCTGTGTGTCCTGCCGTCTGGGTTATGGCGTGTCGCGCTGGTGCTGGGCCTGGCCGGCTACGACGCGGACTACCACTGGGCGGTGTGGGAACGCCCGTACGTGCTCGGGCTGTCCGCGGTTTCCGAAGGGCTCGCGCTGCTCGCCCTCGGGCTGGTGCGGCCGTGGGGCGAAGTCGTCCCGCGTTGGGTGCCGGGGCTGCGCGGTAGACGGATCCCGATCCCGGCGGTGGTCATACCGGCCGCACTCGGGGCAACGCTGATCATGATGTTCTGCGCGTACGCCGTGCTGAACCAGATCTTCGGTTTCGTGGAGCCGATGAACGAGAACGGCGACGGTTCCCCTACCAGCGGTCCGGCCGCCTGGGCGCTGTGGACAACGTACGCCCCGCTCCTCGCCTGGGGCCCGCTCCTGGCGATCCTCACCGTCGCGTACCAGCGACGCCGCCGAGCGAACGACGCACCGGCTGCCGCGCGGCCCGAAGCCGGATAGCCGGTCCGATCGAACCTACCGTTGCGCAGGCCGCCCGCGAGCCGGTGAACAAGGAGGACAGGGGTGAGGTCTGAAACGTCGGCGGGTACAGCGGGTGAGCGGCAGACGATCACGATGCCGCCTTCCTTGGAGCATTTGGACCCCGCTCGTCGAGCTGGGCCGGTTCGTGCTCGTAGTCGACGGTGATGGAGCCGTGGTAGTTCACCACCGAGCTGCGGGCCGGGGAGATGTGCGCCAGGACCTCGGCGCCCACCTCGCGGCCCGCTTCGCGCAGTTCGTCGACGGCCAGACCCACGTACTCGGTGTGCCAGCAGACCACCGCGTTCGTCACCACCGTCAGGCACCACGCATGCTCGTTCTGCTGCTCGGGCTGACGACGGGTGATCTTGCCCTCGCGGGCGTAGTGGAGCTGGCGGCGCAGGGCGTGGAGGGCCTCGCCCTTGTTCAGCTGCCGGGCGATCTTTCGCCGGTAGCCCTCGTCCGACAGGTACTTCGCCGCGTAGATCGTGCGCCGAATCGCGCCGTACTCCTTGAGCGCGGCCGCTAGGGCGTTCTGCCGGGAGGAGGCGGAGAGCTTGCCGACGATCAGGGAGGCGGTGGCGTGCCCGTACTTCAGCGATCCGGCCAGGCGGAGCAGGTCGTCCCAGTGGTCGGCGATCAGGTCGAGGTTGGCCGACCGGACGGCGGCGGCCGTCCCCGACTCGAGGGTGCCGTCCCCCGCGGCGAATGCCTGCCTGAAGTCCCGGACGCCGGGGTCGCAGAGGAAGCCGTCAGGGTCACGGGCCAGGCCAGGCCAGGCCAGGCCAGAGTTATGTACGCGCTTCACAATGAAGCCACAGTCCACTTTGCCAGTGGCGACGTCACCAGAGACCGCCGCCGCCGCGCGACGCCCGAAGATCTCACCCAGCATGCATCAGCTGATCTTGGTCACCGGAGCTCCGCCGTGGATCGAGCAGCACAGACAGGATTCGGGACTCGTGCATGGGGCGTTGACCATGTTCGACCTGTCGGAGCCGTTTCGTGGGGATGTCCTGGACAGAGGTGGGGGTCCACACGAACTGACCGCGACGCGCGGGCCTAGTGGTGGTGTCCGGCCCACGCCGAAGCGAGTGGTTCAGCCCGCTGTCCCGTCCCGATTCAGATTGCCTATGGGGTGCGAATCGCAGGTATGGGGCTGTGGTGATGAGGACCCCTGAAACCGGCTGTGGCCGGAGGCCCGTGAGGGCCAGGGTCAGCCCCGTGAGGGCGTTTGGGCGGCCGAACCCGGTCTTCGCAGGATGGTTGGCTGCGCTAGAACGCGACCGGCAGATCGACGCCTCCGATCAGCCCGGCCGCATCGGCGCCGGAGTCACCGACCGGGCCAGCAGCAGCGCGGCCTCGTTGTCCAACCGCACGAGCACATCGAACGGCGTGGAGTCGATCTCCATCAGCTCGCCCGAGCGGCAGACGGTGACCTGGTCGAACGCCCCCTCAGGCCCATTGGCCACCGAGCGCCGGGTCCTGGCGGACCTGGTCGTGTGGCGGCCACCCTCCATCCGCTGGAACAGCCGGTAGAACGCGGAGCGCGACGGCACCGTCTTCGTCCCGTACTTCTCGCACGCCATTCGCTGGATCAACGTGAAGTAGTAGCTGGCCGTCCGGGTGGAACCGTCCGGCGGCCTTGGCCATCAACAACCGTAGCTCCTCGACCACATCCGGATGGATCTGCCCGTGGACTGGACGGCGCGGGCTGTGACGGCCATCGACCATCCCGGCCAGCGCTTGAGCCTGAGCCTGATGGCGGCGCCGGCGCCACCGCCCGTGTGCGCGCTCACCGGCTTCCGTGTCTCCGCACTCAGCTCGGCGGCCTTCGCGGCCTCTCGCTGGGCTAGCGGCCGCGTGGCCGGTTCGCACTCCGGACGCGGAAGCGGCTACGGAGCCGCGTCGGGCGGCAACCCGGGCGCGCCCACCCGTCCGTCGTCCTGTTCCCGAGCCAGCTTTACGAGCCGGCTCTTACCGGGCCACGGATCGACGAGCCCCCAAACCGCCCTATGGAGGGGAAGTCTGGCGGAACGAGCGCCGGCAGACGGCAGTAGCAAGACAGACCGGGACCCCGCGGCCCTGCCATTACCGAAGCGACAACCTCAGCGGGGACGAAACCCGGGCCGGACAAGACACGGCGGGAAAGGACACCCGCTTCGCGAAGATCATTTCGCTGCGGAAACCTCACTGGCGTTCTCCAGAAGGCCTTCCCGAACCAGGCGTTGGGCGAATACGAGCCGGCCGGGTCCGTCGAGATGCTCGGCGAGGTCGGATACTCGGAACGGCTTGCCGTCGAGGACCCGGCGCAGGGCTGGTTCCAGGCGGGCCGGCATCGTGAGTTCCCGGTCGCCGAGGAGCGCGAGAAGCCGGTCTTCCTCAAGACGGAGGTTGCAGACCGACTGGGGACGTCGGCGCAGCGTCGAGCCATCGCTGATGTCGTCGAGGTCGATCAGCTGCTGCAGTTGGCCCGTCAGGACCGGGGAGCGGCGGGCCCAGAAGTGCCGCGTCACCGCGACCGACAGCGAGTCGAGGTCGATGCTGTCGAGCCTGCGCTTGAGGTGGCCGAGTTGCTGGACCGCCTGGGCCGCGAGCTCGGCCGGGTCGTCCGCGAAACCGACGGGCAACGGCTCCCTGAGCGTGTCAAGGATCTCCGTGAGCGCCTTTTCGAAGACGATCCGCCACTGGTACGCGCGGATACCGATCGTGATGTGCGCCGAAGGGACGTCCGCGGTGCGGGCCGAGTGGGCGAAGCCCCGCGGGATGTACAGCATGTCACCGGGCTTCAGTTCGACGTCGATCAGCAACTCGCCCGGATCACCACCCTGGTCAGCCTTACCGGCCGCACCGGCCGCGCCCGGCCCGTACACCTTCCAGTTCTTACGGCCGAAGGTCTGGAGCACGAACACGTCGTGATCGTCGGTGTGCACCGCGAGTCCCTGAGCGGAACGGGGTGTGATGTACGCGTTCGCCTGGACGGGATGCGTCAGGGCGAACTCGAGGTTGCGGCAGAAGCGGGTCAGCGGCGGCCAGTAGTCCTGCAGCGTCTGCAGGACGATGGTTGCTCCCGCATCGAAGAGTTCGAGGATGTGCCCCGGGTGGGCCTGGTCCGAGTTCTGCTTCTTCGAGATGGGATCCGGGCGCTTGGTGTAGCGGGCGACATCGATCTGGCCCCCGTCTTGCAACAGACGGAATTGTGGAATCCGTAGTGCCCTGGAAGTGATCAGAGTATCGACGTCCTCGATGCTCAGAAGATCGCCGAAGCCCGACTCGTCTGCTGCGGCTCGATGGAATGGGATGCGGCCCCAATGACGATCGACGAAGTTGGAGACGTCACCGACACAGCGCCGGAGGGCATCCGTGCCGCCGTCCATCGCGGTCGTGCCACCTGCAAGCTGCGAGGAGTCCGGTCGCACCACTTGTCAGCCTTCCTAAATCGATCCGTCGCCGGCGCCCACGTCTGGTCCGTCGCCGCCGATCTCAGGGTCACTCGGGAGCACATCGTGGTAGATGTCGTGGTGGTCGCCGATGACATCGACGCCATCAGGAAACGCGGGAACGACGGACGTGTCCGATCGGAAGGGCAGCCTGGTGGTTTGCGTCCAGGCAGTGGTGATCTCGCTGTCGTCGAGCCCTCTGCTCTCCCCCACCTGGAACTCCTTGCCGGACGGGTCGCCAGCGGCGACGTGACGGTACGTGGAACCGCGGTGCGTGGAACCGCGGTGCGTGGAACCACGGCGCGTGGAACCGCGGTGCGTGGAACCACGGCGCGTGGAACCACGGGCGATCTGTCCGCATCATCGGCACGGCGGATCGGCAGCGATAGCGGCAATCAGGTGATCAATCGGCGACAGCCATCGGGTGGCGGTACGGAACGACGCCGCTGTCGTGCGCGAGGTGGCCGTCGTAGTGCAGGTGCTGGCCGGAATCGTCGCCTCAGCGTCGGGCTCGGACGCACAGCCGGCCTCTTCCCACAGGGAGGCGCACGGCCCGTCGTCCCTGCCGAGCACCTCGCCGGCCCGTGTGGCGCTCTCGTGCAGGCCGACCACAGGGGCGGGGGCGTGCGGGCACCCGCCGTGAGGCATTGCCGCCCGCCCGAAAAGCAGTGGAGCCGCGCTTTCGTGTGCCGCTACCGTGCTTCCGCCCGCAGTCACCCCGTCAAGGACGTGCCATTGTACACCAAGTGAGCCCCCCTAGCGCTGAACCGTCGCGCGCCGCACTTGTGCGCCGCGCTCCTTTTCGCTGCGGTCTTCTCACTGGAACCGGTGTATTTCTGTGTCCAAAACCTGGGTGGTCGTGCCCACCTGCCTGCCGATAGTCCTCCGCCGTTGCCACAGGTGCGCCTCCGGGCGCTTCCGGACGAACGGCAAGTTCCGCGTCAACGCGAACCACAAGCTCCTCGACGTCTGGCTCCTCGCGCTCTGCACCGAGTGCGGGGACACGACCAAGCTCACTGTCCTGGAGCGGATGAACGTGCGTTCCGTACGACCCGAGCTCCTGAACCGGCTGCACGACAACGACGCCGGCCTGGCAGCCGAGCTGCTCCAGGACCCGGTCGTACGGCGTCGCAATCGCATCGCCCTCGACTGGGACGACGCCTGGCGCCTCGACGGCGGCGGGACGGAGCAGCCGTACGGGCCGGACGGTGAGGTGATCGACGTCTCGGTCCGCTTTGCGGCGCGGATCCCCGTGCGGCCGGTGCGACTGATCGCCGAAGGTTTCGGCCTTTCGCGAGCCGAGGTCGAGGGACTGCTCGCTGCGGGGAACCTGGTGTCGACAGTCCGCTTGAGCGGCAAGCTCTCGGGCGACTTCACCTTCATGCTCAAGCGCTGAGCCCATCCGGCCCGGGACCCGTCCGTCAGTAACCGATCCGCCGGACAGGCCCTGAGCGGGGGCACCCGGGTGCCCCCGCTCAAGCTGCCGTACGACGAACCGCGCCCGGGCGCGGACCCCGGGTGTGGTTCCGGCAGGCGACCGGCTCCGTCTTGAAACGGTGCACCGGAACGCGGGCAGGCAGCGGGGAGTCAGCCCGATATCAGCGGCCCTGGAGGGATTTGACGTTGTCGCCGAAGGTCCAGCTCTTTGAGCCGTCCCAGTTGACCGACCACGTCATGAGGCCCTTGAGTGAATTACCGAAGGCGTTCCAGGACTGGCTGACCAGGCTCGGCGCCATGTAGCCGCCGCCCGCGCCGGGCTGGGCCGGCAGGCCGGGCACCTGCTTGTCGTAGGGCACCTTGATGGTGGTGCCCTGGATGGTCAGGCCGTTGTTCAGGCACGTGGTCTGGGCGGTGAAGCCCTGCACGGTGCCGGCCTGGTAGGAGTCGCCGGAGCACCCGTACATGCTGCCGTTGTAGTACTGCATGTTCAGCCACCACAGCTGCCCGTTGTCGGCGTACTTCTTGACGATCGGCAGGTAGGCGCCCCAGATCGACCCGTAGGTGACGCTTCCGCCGGTGACGTACGCGGTTTCGGGGGCCATCGTCAGGCCGAAGCCCGCGGGCATCTGCGCCAGAACGCCGTCGATGATGCGGATCAGGTTGGCCTGGGAGGCGGACAGGGTGGTGATGTTGCCGCTTCCGGTCAGGCCGGTCTCGATGTCGATGTCGATCCCGTCGAAGTTGTACTTCTTGAGGATCGGTACGACGGTCGCCACGAACTTGTCGGCGACCGTACTGGAACTCAGGTCGATGCCCGCGGCGGCGCCGCCGATCGACATCAGGATCGTCGCTCCGGCCGCCTTGGCCTGGCACATCTCGGCGGGGGTCGCGACCTTGACACCGGCGTCCATGCCGTCCTGCCACTGGACGGTGCCGTCCGAGAGGATCACCGGGAAGGCCGCGTTGATCACGTTGTATCCGTGCGCGGCCATCCGGCTGTCCGTGATGGGGACCCAGCCCATGCCGGGGTGGACGCCGTTCGCGGCGCCGTCCCAGTTCTCCCAGTAGCCCTGGAGGACCTTGCCCGAGGGCTTGGGCTTCGTGGGGCAGGTGTCGCCCGACGGCGGCGGCGTGGTGGTCGGCGGGGCGGTGGTGGGTGGGGCCGTGGTGGGCGGCGCGGTGGTGGGAGGGGTGGTGGTCGGCGGGGCGGTGGTCGGTGGGGTGGCGGTCGGTGGGGTGGCGGTCGGTGTGGGGTTGCTGCCGCCGGGGCCGGTGAGCGACACCTCGTCCGCGTAGTACGTGGGCTGCCCGTACCAGCCGTGCAGGTAGATGGTCACCGAGGTGGTGTTCGACCCGGTGGTGAAGCCGACGCTGAGCTGGCCGTACGACGGGTTGTTCGGCGTCCAGGTGGACGGGGCGCTCGTGATGCCGGTGCCGGTGGCGCCCAGGTAGACGTAGCTGCCCTGGACGTAAGCGCTCAGCGTGTACTGGGAGTTGGGCTGCACGCTGATGGTCTGGGTGCACTGGGCGTTGTCCTGGCCGGCCGGCGTGGCCTTGAGCGCGGAGGCACCGGAGTGGACCGGGCTACTGACGGCCGCGCCGGAGCCGCTGGAGCAGGTCCAGTCGGAGAGGCCGTTCTCGAATCCGGGGTTGGCCACCAGGTTGGTGGCGACGGCCCCGGCCGTGGCGGCCCCCGCCGTTACGGAGCCGGCCACGGCCATGCCGGCGCCGATGACGGCGGCGGCGCTCACCCCGGCCAGGGAGCGCCTCAGGATGTCGCCTCCGGGGCGGCCAGGATCCGGACACGGGCGGACATCGGCCGACAGGCGTGGAGTACGTGATCTCCGACGGAACATGGTGTGCTCCCTTCCCGCCGAACGCCATGGGCATGACAGACGCGTGGGGGCGTGACGCCCGGCCCTGGGTGAGGTGGGGACATGTGGGGCTGTGCCGCACCGGATCGTAGGAGGGGCGGCAAGGCTGGTCAATAGGTCTGGACCAATTGGGTCTGGACCAATCAGGCTTGGGGTGATGACGAGCAGCGCGGCATCGAAGCCGGACTCGGCCCACAGTTGCGCGGCAAGGACGGTCCGGCGCTCTCCCGCCCAACCTGCGGGACAGGTTGATATCGCCGTGCGTTCCGCCGCCGCGATGATCACGACATCGGTGGCACCTGTCCGAGAACGTCCAGGATCGTCCGAAAAGCTGCTCGACCCGCTTCGCGGCATCCGGGACCTTGGCATCGGAGACGGCAGCCAGCTCCACTGCGCCGTCCCCCGATCCACGGACAGCAAGGTTCGGCCCTCACCCGCCACACCAGTGGCATCACCGAAGGAGCACCACATCATGGCGCGGATTCAGGTCAAGCGCATGGCCGCCCTCGCGGTCGGCGTCGCCTCCCTCATCGGGGGCAGTCTCGTAGCGGCTGCCCCGGCCGATGCTCAAGTCAAGCCCGTCGGCCCGGCCCTCGCGGCGAGCGGTGGCTACTTCGTCAACTTAGACAGCGGCAAGTGTCTGGACGCCGTGTGGAGCCATAGCAACGGCACTGTCGTGAATCAGTGGGACTGCTACGGCGGGGCGACCCAGCAGTGGAGCTGGAACGGCCAGGAGATAGTGAACACCGACAGCGGCAAGTGTCTGGACGCCGTATGGAGCCACGACAACGGCACCGCCGTGACCCAGTGGGACTGCTACGGCGGCGCTACGCAACTCTGGACGTTGCGCTGGACGGGCAGCGGATACGAGGTCGTCAACGCCGACAGTGGCAAGTGTCTGGACGCCGCGTGGAGCCACAACAACGGCACGGCCGTGACCCAGTGGGACTGCTACGGCGGGGCGACCCAACTCTGGCACGGATAAAGGGCCTGCGCAGCGGCCGTCACCGGTCGCCGAACCGGTGTCGGCCGCTGCGCGCGTCACCGCATCCACGTGGGCGGGCATCAGGCACACGCGATGCCCCAGTTAGGTGTCCCGCGAGGTGATCGCGGCTTGGTAGCGGACGGGGCGCTTGCGGGTGCCCGCGGTCAGTACGAAGGCCAGTGGCCGGCCGCGCCCGTCGCAGTGGCGGCCGTGCGTGGGCGGGGTGCGATTGGCTCGGCGGTCGGAGTCAGTCGGCCACGAGGAGGGTGTGCAACTCGGCGGTGTCGATAATGTGGGCCCGTGAGGGCAAGACGCGATGGAGCAGGATGTCGTGGACTTCGGTGTCGGGGTCGGCGACGCCGTCGGACAGGACGTAGAGCTGGTAGTCGCGGTCGGCCGCGTCGATGACGGTGGACAGGACGACGCCGCTGGTACCGAAGCCGGAGATGACCAGAGTGGTGATCCCGCGCTCGCGCAGCTGCTCGTCGAGGTCGGTGGTGGACATGCCGCCGAAGCGGATCTTGCGCACGGTGATGTCACCGTCCTGGGGCGCCAGGCGCTCGTGTACGGCGGTGGCAGGGTCCTCGTGGTGCATGAGGCGGTACTGGGCCAGCGGGGCGAAGGACTTGCTGGTGGCCGGGATCGCGTCCCAGTCGGCTTCGGTGAAGCCGACGCGGACGTAGGCGATGGTGCCGCCCTTGGCGCGAACGTCGGAGATGGCACCTTCCACCCGGGCCAACAGGGCTTCGTAGTCCCAGCCTTCGGGCAGATGGGCCAGGATCGCCGGCTGGTAGTCCATGACGAGAAGGGCGGTGCGCGCGGGGTCGAGCGCGGGGGCAGTGCTCACGCGGTTTTTCTCCTTACTGGTGGTGCCGGTCGGCGCTCATGCCGGCCAGTGGCTTCAGACAGAGGTCGAGCAAGGGCATCGACGGCAGGGCGACTGCGGCAGCGGGCAGCGGGCAGCGGTGCGTCACGGTTTGCTCCGGATCAGATCTCCCTCGTGGTGCGGCGCGTGGTCGTTCCGGGGAAGCAGGAAGGGGGTGATCAGGATGAGCAGACCGGCGAGGGCGATCGCGGCGCGGGGGCCGGTGACGCCGGCCAGCAGACCCCACAGCGCGGTGAGGGCCGCGATGGTGAGTTTGCTGGTGACCGACCACGCTGACAGGGTGCGGGCGATCCGGTCGGGCGGGACTTGCTCAAGCCGGTAGGTGGCGAACACCGGGTTGAACACGCCCATGCAGGTGATCAGCCCGAACTCGACGGCGATGACGAGCACGAGCCCGGCCACGCCGGGCTGGATGAAGGTCAGCCCGAGCGACCAGCACGCGCGCAGCGCCCCGGCGGTGAGCAGGACCTTGTGCCGTCCGAACCGTACGACGAGTCGGCGGGCCAGCCGTGAGCCGATGATGCCGCCGACGCAGGGCAGGCCGAACGCGAGGCCGTACTGCCAGGGCGCGAAGCCGAGGTCGCCGAGCATGAGGACGGCAAGCAGCGGCGAGGTCGCCAGGATCAGGCCGTTGACCAGGACCGTGTTGAAGAACAGGGGGCGCAGGGCCGGGTCGGTCAGGATGTAGCGCCACCCTTCGAGCAGGTCGCCGGGCCGGAGCCCCGGGGGCGGGGCGGGGGGGGGGGGCGGGCGGGCGGCGCGCGGCGCCCCCGGGCCCGCGCCCCCCCGCCGCAGGGAGAGAGCGAGGGCCCGCTCGCGCCCCCCC
>NZ_JBHYVM010000005.1:99007-216280 GCF_042750105.1 Streptomyces sp. NPDC059443
CTGTGTCCCGCGGGGGGGGGGGGGGGGGGGCCGGCGTCGCGGCCCCCCCCCCGCGGCGGGCCGGGGGGGGGCCGCGCCCCCCCGCGCGGGCGGGGGCGGGCGCCCGGGCCGGCGGCTCGCTGCCGCCGATCGCGCGGATCCCCGTGGCTGAGAGCAGGTAGCTGACCGCATTGGCCACCACGGTCATCACCGGGCCGAACAACCCGATCGCGGCCGTGCCGACCGGCGGTCCGAGCACGGTGGCGGTCCAGGTCGTGGACTCGAACCGCCCGTTCGCGACGAGCAGGTCCTCCGGCCGCACGAGCGCTTTCAGATACGCGCCGCTGGCCGCGTTGAAGGCGATGTCGGCCGCCCCGACGACGACGGACACCACCAGGAGCTGGACGAAACTGAGCAGGCCGAACGCGTACGCGGCGGGGACGCTCATCAGTGCCACGAACCGGGTCAGGTCCATCGCGACCATCACCGGCCGTTTGCGGCGAAACTCCACCCACGGCCCGAGCGGCACCGCCACCGCGGCCCCCACCGCCAGCCCCGCGGCCGCCAGCGCCGACACGGCGGTCGGCCCGGCGTGCAGCGCGAGGATCGCGATCAGCGCGAACGCGTCGAACGCGAGCCACGTGCCGAACGTGCTGACCCCGTACGCCGCCCACAGCCACCCGAACTGCCGGCCCAGCCGTCTCTTGCCCACCATGCTCAGCGCACCCCTCAAAGTCCCACCTGAACAAACCAACGTTGACCAGTGAGAGCAAAGCCCGTGGCACGACAGCAGGTCAAACAACCAATCTGCCAGCACGTCACAACCAGACGTTGTGCACTGAGGTGGATCGGCATGGACCGCACGGACCGCGGCGACTCCGAGGCCGGCCGGGCGACGATCGAACGCGCCCGAGCGCTGATCGGCCACCGCGTACGGGTCTACCGGCTCGACGAGCGGATGGCGTCGAACCACAAGTTCGAGGCACGCGTCGTCGCGCACCCCGCCGGCTCGCGACTACCGGCTGAGCGAGCCGAGTGCCGCCGCGTCGTACGGCTTGAGCTCGTCGAAGCGGTTGCCGAGGACCTTCGCGGCCCACTGCGGGTCCTGGAGCAGGGCCCGGCCGACGGCGACCATGTCGAACTCGTCGCGTTCCATGCGGTCCAGGAGGTTGTCGATGTCGCCCAGGGCCGCTCCCTCGCCCGCGAAGGCGCGGATGAAGTCGCCGTCGAGGCCGACCGAGCCGACGGTGATGGCGGGCCGGCCGGTGAGCTTCTTGGTCCAGCCCGCCAGGTTCAGGTCGGAGCCCTCGAATTCGGGGAGCCAGTAGCGCCGGGTGGAGGCGTGGAACGCGTCGACGCCCGCCGCCGCCAGCGGGGCCAGGATCGCCTCCAGCTCCTCCGGGGTCTGCGCGAGCCGGGCGTCGTAGGCCTCCTGCTTCCACTGCGAGTACCGGAAGATCACCGGGAAGTCGGCCGCGACGCGCTCGCGGACCGCGGCCACGATCTCCGCGGCGAACTTCGTACGGGCCACCGCGTCGCCGCCGTAGGCGTCGGTGCGGCGGTTGGTCCGCTCCCACAGGAACTGGTCGAGCAGGTAGCCGTGGGCGCCGTGCAGCTCGACGCCGTCGAAGCCGATCCGCTCGGCCTCCGCGGCGGCGTCGGCGAACGCGCCGATGACGTCGTCGAGGTCGGCGCGGGTCATCGCCTTGCCGGTCCCCTCGGTGCCGTCGACGCGGATGCCGGAGGGGCCGACGGCGGGCGCGTCGGCGTACGGTGCCTCGCCCTGCTTGCGCACCATGCCTATGTGCCACAGCTGGGGCACGATCGTGCCGCCCGCCTCGTGCACGGCCGCGGCGACCTTCGCCCAGCCCGCCAGCTGGTCCTCTCCGTGGAACCGCGGCACCTGATCGCTCTGCCCGGCGGAGTCGTGACCGACGTACGTGCCCTCGGTGACGATCAAACCCACACCCGCGGCGGCCCGGCTGGCGTAGTACGCCCGCACGTCCTCGCCGGGCACGCCGCCGGGGGAGAACATCCGCGTCATCGGAGCCATCACGATGCGGTTGGGGACGGTCAGGCCGTTCAGCGTGATGGGGCGGGACAGGATCTCGGCCGCGCGGGAGGCGGTGGACGTGGTGACGGTCATGCGGGTCCTCCGGGGTGAGGCTGTGGCTCGTCGGAGCGATAACGAGAAGTGCATAGTACACATCTTATGTATCATGCATATTGCAGTGGTCGGCCCGCCCGCCCTCGCACGGAGCGGTCCGCGAAGACCACGTCGACCACGTCGGCAGAGGTTCGCCGGTGCGCGGGTCGGCGATAATGGAGCGCCGGAAGAGTGGGAGGCGCAGTGCTGGAGAAACTGGAGCGGGAGCTGATGCTGCTCTCGCGGCACCAGGTGCTTGCCCGGCGCGAGCGCGACACCGAACGCCTGGAGCGGTCGGCGTACCTGCTGCTCAGCCGGATCGACACCCAAGGCCCCATGTCCATCGGACAGTTGGCGGAGGCCTTCGGGCTCGACACCTCGACCGTGAACCGCCAGACGGCCGTACTGCTGCGCTGCGGACTGGCCGAGCGCGTCGCCGACCCGGACGGCGGCATGGCCCGCAAGCTGCGCATCACCGCTGAAGGCGGACGCCGGCTCGCCGAAGACCGCGAGGTCAACCGGTCCTGCCTGGCCCGGGTGGTCGCCGACTGGTCCCCCGAGGAGGTACGGGAGCTGGAGGACGCCCTGGTCCGGCTCAACCACAGCGCCGAGGCCCTCGAAGGTCGATGCTGGCCGCGTACGGAGGAAGACGGGACCCGCACCGCATGCCATCCGGCGGTCCCGCACGAATCCCCGAACCCTGTTCCGCAGGCACCCACGACTCCCGCCCCGTGACGTAGGCGCCGGCGCTGGCGCGGGTCCTGCTCCGCACCGATGGCGAGACGAGACGAGACGAGGAACGCCGAGCTGGACCCAGCACTGGCTCAACGACCTCCCGGAGCTCTATACGGCAGGCTCCTGAACGGGATCCGTGGATTCGGCGCGATCTGGACGGTCGGCCGGGGCGGCGGCACGCAATGCCGCCTCGACCCGGCGGTTGCTGGTCATGGTCGCGGTGACGGCGGTCATGGTGAGGAGGAGGCCGGCGGCGGCGTAGAGCGGGGTGCGCACGTCGTACGTGGTCGCCAGCCAGCCGCCGAGGAAGGCGCCGAACGGGGCGGCGCACATGGCGAGCATGCGCGAGGTGGAGGCGACCCGGCCCATCAGGTGGCCGGGGACGATCGACTGCCGGAGGGAGGGGGCGAGCACCATCGTGGCGCCCATGCCCGCCCCGCAGACGGCGAGCGCGAGGCCGGCGGCGAACGGGTTCGGGGCGGCGGCAAGGCCCACGACGGCGAGTCCTTCGACCGCGGCCGTGCAGGTCAGCGCGGTGCCGGTGCCGAGCCGCCGGCCGAGGAAGGAGGCGATGCCCGCGCCGAGCAGGCCGCCGGTGGCCTCCGCCGTGAGGAGCAGGCCGAAGCCGAAGGCGCCGATGCCGAGACGGTCGTGGGCGAAGAGGGCGAGTACGGTCTCCACGGCGAGGAAGGCGATGTTCCCGACGGCCGGACGCAGCGCGAGCCCGAGCAGCAACCGGTCCCGGAAGACGTACGAGGCCCCGGCGCGCGCCTGCCGGAGCAGCGACTCGCGGGCCTGCGGTACGGGCTTGGGCGCGGCGGGCAGTGACCGTACGAGCAGTGCGGAGAGCGCGAACGACACCGCGTCGGCGAGCAGTGGAACCGCCCGTCCGAGCGCGAGCAGGGCGCTGCCCGCGGGCGGCCCCGCGAAGCCGGACGCGGCGGTCTGGGTGCCGCGCAGGCGGGAGTTGGCGCGTTCCAGGAGCGCGGGGTCGCGGCCGAGCAGGTCCGGCAGGTAGGCGGTGGCGGCGGTGTCGAAGAAGAGTCCGCCGAGGCCGAGCAGGAAGGCGACGGCCGCGAGCAGTGGAATGCTCAGCACGTCGAGCGCGGCGGCCGCGGCCGGTATCGCGAGCAGCACCGCACGTGCCGCGTCCGCCACCCACATGGTGCGGCGGCGGTCCCAGCGGTCCACCAGCGCACCGCCGAGCACCCCGAAGAGCAGCCACGGCAGGGTTCCGGCGGCCGTGACGACGGCGAGCGCCATCGGATCCCGCGTCAACGTCAGCGCGAGCAGCGGCAGCGCCGCGTGCATGACCCCGTCACCGAGCGAGGACACCGTCTGCGCGGTCCACAGCCGCCCGAATCCGGTCGGCAACTTCCTTGTCTCTGACGTCACTTGGCGTCCCCCTCTACCTGCTGGCGCGGTGCCGGGTGGAACAGTGCGAAGACGAGCGACGCGTCCGGCAGCGACGGATCGGACAGCTCCCGGTACTCGTCCGCCAGCGCCTGCAGCCGCGCGCCCAGCTCCGCGAACTGCTCCCCGGTGAGCCGCAGGTGCGCCATCCGTACGTGCCGCTCGCCATCCGCCGGCGCCGCCTCCAGGTCCGCCACCGCATGCCGCATCAGCACGTCCGGCCCGCCCTCGCCCGGATCCGGCAGCACGATCGCCCGCGCCGCCATCGCGTAGTACCGCTCGGTGACCCCCCGGACCTTCCGCGTCCGCACCACCTTCACCAGGCCGGCCCGCTCAAGCAGCCGTACGTGGTAGCTGGAACTCCCCTTCGCGAGGCCCACCCGCTCGGCGATCTGCGTGATCGTCGCGGGCTCGAAGCGGAGCACGGCCATGATGCGGTGGCGCGTGAGGTTGGAGACGGCGCGTAGCTGCTCGTCGGTGGTGACGTGGAACGTCTCGGGAAGATCATCGGTAGGCATGGGTCTAATGGTCAACACTTCTTGACCATTAGACAAGGGCATTTTTCTCTTGTGGTGTGCGGGTCGGATGCAGGACTCGCCGGCGGCAAGGATCCGGCCGACGTCGTAGCGGGCGGCGGGCCGCTGGCCCTTCGAGCCGAGTGGGCGTCCGGGGCAGGGCGGGCGGGTCTTGGTGCACCGGCTGGCGCGCCCCATCTCCGCGTGCAGGTTCCTGAACCCCTGGCGGACGCGGGCGGGACCGAGATCCGCGCGCTCCCGGTCAGCCCGGCGGTCGTGTGCAGGACCCAACGGGACGCGGTCTGGGGGGTGGTCCGGTCGGATGAGGAGTCAATCCGGCAAAGGGCTCAACCTGCCGCTCATGAAACCGTGTTGTCGGCTCCGAGTTCGGCGTTCCTCCGAGGCGTCGCTCGACGACCCGTCTCAGGGCAGACCCGGAAGGCGGAACGCTGCCCGGGGCTGCCCTGAGGACCGGTTCACTTCCTCCAGAACAGGTGGTGCGTCACGCCGCTCGGGCTGGGAACGACCTCCAGGTGAAACCGGTCGAGCAGCTCGTCGGGGGATTCCCAGAGCCGTAGTCCCGACCCGAGCTTCACCGGCGAGACCACCACGTGCATGGTGTCGACGAGGTCGGCGTCGAGGAACTGCCGGATCGTGGTCACTCCGCCGCCGAGCCGGACGTCCTTGCCCCGCGCCGCTTCCCGGGCCATTTCGAGGACCGTGGCAGGGTCTCCTTCGACGAAGTGGAACGTGGTGTCGGAAAGCGTGAGCGAAGGACGCTTGTGGTGTGTCAGGACGAACACCGGAGTGCGGAACGGGGGCTCGTCACCCCACCAGCCCTGCCACTCATGGTCCTGCCAGGGCCCGCGCTGGGGCCCGAACTTGTTGCGGCCCATGATCTCCGCGCCGATGTCGCGCGCGTAGTCCCGCGTGAAGTAGTCGTCCAGGCCCCGGCTCCCCCCAGGCTCGGTGCGCACGGGCCAGCTGGCCGTGGCACCGGCCCAGGCGAACAGCCTCTCGGGCTCGACATGACCGAACGGCCTCTCAAGGGTCTGGTCCTCACCAGCACCGACACCGTCACTTGAGACGGTGAAATTCTGGACTCTCAATAGCTGAGCCACACGTTCCTCCTGCGATGGGGCGATAACAGTGGTGAGACTCTCCCGACCGGACAAACTCATCGTCGGATCCGGTGCCGACTCTAAGTCCGCCGGCGGGTCCGTTCCGGCATGCCGGCCCGGGCCCCTCCTGCTCGCCTCATACGCTCGACGCATGAGGGACAACGAGATCAAGCTCAAGGCCATCGCGGCACTCACCGGGCTGCGGAGCGGTGTGGGGACGGACTACGTGTCACGGCTGCTCGGGGAGGTGACTCCCACCGAGTTCCTCGTGCCCGCCACCGGTGATCCCGAGGAGATCGGACGCGCCGTGCTGGATCAGCTCTCCCGCCCGCTGAGCGCCCTGATCAATGGGTTCGTGCTGGCTTTCGAGGTGGTGGCGGACTCCTACGACGCCACGGACTCGCAGACCTCGACGGAGGAGCTCCTGCAGGCACTCGCACTTGAGCTGGCGAGCGACGCCGACTGACCGCCTCCGGCATCGGGGCCACGCCCGGCAAGGGCCGCCGTGCTCGCCGACCGGGCTCCTGCTATGTGCTCAGGTCGCACCGGACTGCCCGGCTCCGGTGGGCAGTTCGCGCCGTGGATATAGATTGAGCCGATGACTACCGCACCCGTGATCCTCTTGCTGTCCGGAAGCGTACGGACCGGCTCATCGAACGAATCCGTGCTGCGCACCGCCCAGGCCGTGGCCTCCTCGCGGTTGCGCACCGTCTTCTACGAGGGGTTGGCCGCGCTGCCCCACTTCAACCCCGACGAGGACACGGAGCCGCTCCCGGCACCCGTGGCCGCGTTGCGCGCGGCGATCGACGAGGCGACCGCGGTCCTGATCTGCACCCCGGAGTACGCGGGCACGCTTCCCGGTTCGTTCAAGAACCTGCTGGACTGGACGGTCGGCGGAACCGAGATCTGCGACAAGCCCGTGGCCTGGGTCAACGCGGCCGCCCCCGGCCGGGGCCTGGGCGCGCAGGCCACGCTGCGGACCGTACTCGGCTACACGGGCGCCGACATCGTGGAGTCGGCCTGCGTGACGATGCCGGTGGATCGCCGGATGGTCGGAGCGGACGGGACCATCACCGATGAAGGGGTGCGCGAAGAGCTCGGCAAGGTACTCGACCTGCTGGCGGCGTCCCCCGAGCCGGCGGGAGCGAACACTGGGTGAAGAATCCCTGGAGATCGTTCGAATCCGTCGGCCGGCCCTTAACCTGCCGTCATGCGAAGGCTGTTGAAGGTCGTATCGGTGCTCAGCCTGCTGCTGTGCCTGTTCGGCATCTTTCTGGTGTACAGGCACAGCGGGGCGACCCCCGAGTGCGGCGGTAAACCGATGAGTCCCGGGGACGTCTGCCGGCACATCGGGGGGAACGGCGGCGGTTCGGACACCTATGAGGAGCTCCAGGCCTCCCTGGAGGGGTCCGTTCCGATCGACCGGGGGATCGCCTACGTGAGCGGCGCGGTGTTCATCGCCTCGGTGGCCGCCCGGATGGCCCTGCGGCGGAGCGCGAACGGCGGCCGGTAGGACCGGCCGCAGGCCCGGTCCGCGGCCGACCGACCGCTTGGCTGAACGCTCCTCTTCATCGGCTGACCGTGACTTCGAGGGCCGACCGCAAGAGGTGGCGTTCGAGCGACGCCGCGACGCCGTCCTCGTCGTTGCTGGTGGTGATCTCGTCGGCGACCGCCTTGAGGCTGTCGTGGGCGTTGGCCATCGCGACCGCGTGGCCCGCCCAGGCGAACATGGGAATGTCGTTGGGCATGTCCCCGAAGGCGATGGTGCTCTGCGCGTCGGTGCCCAGGGCTTCCGCGGCCAGGGCCAGGCCGGTTGCCTTCGACAGGCCGAAGGGGAGGATCTCCACACAGGTCGGGCCGGCCATGACCACGGTGACGAGGTCACCCACGGCCTCGCGGGCGGCTTCGGTGAGCTGGTCGTCCGTCAGGTGCGGATGCCGGATCATGACCTTCCCGATCGGCCGGTCCCACAGCCGCGCCACGTCCTCGACCCGCTGCCCCTCGGCCGAATCCATCGGCGGCAGCGGGTACCCGGGGCCCACCAGGATGGGATCGGCGAGTTCTACGGGCATCACCGCGACGGCCAGGGGCCCGGTCAGGGCCTCCACTTCGGACAGCGCGTGTGCCGCGAGCCCGCGGTCGAGGGGGACCGACGATACGAGGGCGTCGCGCCCGGCATCGTAGAGCTGGCCGCCCTGTCCGCAGACGGCGAGGCCCTCGTAGCTGATCTCCGCCAGCGTCGGTTTGGCCCACTGGGCGACCCGCCCGGTCACCACGACGTGCCGGGCCCCGGCGGAGACGGCGGCGGCGAGGGCGGCCGTGGTGCGCGGGGAGACGGTGTGGTCGCTGCGTACGAGGGTGCCGTCGAGGTCGGTGGCGATGAGCTCGTAGGGGAAGGGGGTCATGGATCAGGTCTCCTGTGCGACGGCGGGGTCGAGGTCGGTGGGAAGCGCCGGGGGCCGCCGGCTCCGCGGGGTGGGCGAATGGCCGGCGGCCCGGGGTGGCGGGGATCAGAGCGCGCCGTTGCCCTTGATCAGCTGCTGGTACCAGAAGAAGCTGTCCTTGCGGATGCGGCGCAGCTCCTTGAGGTCGAACTCGTCGCGGTCCACGTAGATGAACCCGTACCTCTTCGCCACGCCCTGGTGGGTGGAGATCAGGTCCATGGCCGACCAGGGGTGGTAGCCGATGACGTCCACCCCGTCCGCGACGGCGAGGCGCATCTGCTCGATGTGCTCGGCGAGGTAGGCGATCCGGTAGTCGTCGTGGATCTCGCCGTCCTCGATCGTGTCGTATCCGCCCAGCCCGTTCTCGGTGACCATGATCGGCAGCCGGTAGCGGTCGTAGACGTCGCGCAGCGTGGTGCGGAAGCCGACCGGGTCGATCTCCCAGCCGAACTCGGTCCTGGCCAGGTGCGGGTTGCTCACGGCGCGGAAGACACCGGCCTCGCCGACCGCGAGCTGCTGGTCTCCGCCCTCGTAGGTGACCGCGCCGTCTTCGAGGGGCGCGGCGACGGTGGCGGTCGTGTAGTAGTTCAGCGCCAGGTAGTCGGCGCGCCCGGCCGCCAGGACCTCCAGGTCCCCTTCGGCGATCTCGGGTGCGATGCCCCGCTCGGTCATCCAGGCCCAGGCGGTCGGGTTGTAGGTGCCGTACGCGGCCATGTCGAGGTACAGCCAGTTGCGGATGGCGTTGTAGTCGGAGGCCGCGAGGACGTCCTCGGGCCTGCTGGTGGCCGGGTAGACGACGGAGATGTTCGGCGCGGGGCCGATCTTGGCGGCCGGGAGCATGTCGTGGCACGTCTTCGTCACACGGGCCTGGGCCAGCATCATGTGGTGGTTCTGCTGGTACAGCTCGCGCTTGGGGTCGTCCGAGGTGGTGGCGCTGGTGCCGATGGCGGCGCCGTGCAGGATCATCATGTTCTGCTCGTTGATGGTCAGCCAGTGCTTGACCTTGCTGCCGTACTCCTCGAACAGGACCTCGCAGTAGCGCGCGAAGGCGTCGATGGTCGAACGGGAGGTCCAGCCGCCCTTGTCCTGGAGCGCCTGCGGCAGGTCGAAGTGGTAGACGGTGACGACCGGCTCGATGCCGTGCGCGAGGAGGGCGTCGAAGAGGCGGTGGTAGAAGGCGACGCCGTCCGGGTTCACCGGGCCGTCGCCGTCCGGGACGATCCGGGTCCAGGCGATGGAGAGGCGGTAGGCCTTCAGTCCCAGCTCGGAGAAGAGCCGCACGTCCTCCTCGAAGCGGTGGTAGTGGTCGGCGGCGACCTTGAAGTCGGTGGTGCCCTCGGGGTAGTTGCCTCGGGCGTCCTGGACGGACGGGCCCTTGCCGTCGGTGTCCCAGGCACCTTCGACCTGGTAGGCGGAGGTCGCGGCGCCCCAGAGGAAGTCGGGGCGGAATGCGGCGGGGGTCTTGTGGTCCATGTGCGGATCTCCTTCGGGGGTACGTGGATCGGTGCGCGGGGCGGTGTCGTCGGGGTCAGCCCGCGGGGGTGAGCTCGCGTTCGGGGGTGAGGGACAGGAGCACCGTGCTGTGCTCGACTTCGCGGTCCTCGGTGGTCCGTACGACGCCGGTGCCGGCCGCGTCGAGGACGATCACCATCGTGGTGGTGTCGTAGCCGGCCGCCTCGACCGCGGCCAGGTCGACCTCGCAGAGCGGGTCCCCGAGCCGGACCCGGTCGCCCTGCTGGACGGCGGTGGTGAAGTGCTCGCCGCCGAGCCGCACCGTGTCGATGCCGATGTGGACGAGGACTTCGACGCCCTCGGGCGAGCGCAGCCCGTAGGCGTGCGGCAGCAGACTGACGACGGTTCCGTCGATCGGGGCGTGGACCGTGCCGGAGGTGGGGGCGACGGCCGCGCCGTCACCGAGGGTGCCGGAGGCGAACACCGGGTCCGGTACGTCGGCCAGGGCGACGACTCTGCCCTCGACCGGGGCGGCGACCTCGAAGGGCTCCCCGGCGGCGGGGCTGCCGTCGCCGGCCGCCTCCTCACCGGCCGCCTCCTCGCCGGGCTGGTCCGTGGCGTCCTCGGGGATGTCCTTGAAGCCCAGGGCCATGGTCAGGCCGAAGGACAGCGCGACGGCCACGCCGACGCCGATCAGCTGGAGGGCGAAGCTGCCGACCTCAAGGTAGGCGGAGAGGGAGAGCAGGCCCGGCATGATGTACGCGGTCGAGGCCGAGCCGCCCGCCGAGGCGATGCCGCCGCCGACCGCTCCGGCGACGCAGGCGTAGACGAAGGGCTTCTTCAGCCGCAGGTTCACACCGTAGACGGCGGGCTCGGTGATGCCGGCGAGGAAGCTGCTGACGGCGGCCGGGCCTGCGAGCTTCTTCAGGGTCTTGCTGCGGGTACGGAGCATGACGGCGACCACCGCGGCGCCCTGCGCGGCGGATGCGGCGACTAGCGGACCGTAGAGCAGCGAATGGCCCTGTACGGCGAGGTCGTTGGCCATCATCGGGACCAGGCCCCAGTGGATGCCGAAGACGACCATGATCTGCCAGGTTCCGCCGAGGACGGCTCCGGCGATGGCCGGGCTGAGACCGAAGAGCCAGCCGATGAGGCTGGAGGCGCCCTGGCCGGCCCAGTCCGAGGCCGGGCCGATGGTGAGGAGGGTCAGCGGGACCATGACGGCGATCGTCAGCATCGGGGTGATGAAGTTGCGGATGCTGGAGGGCAGCGCCTTGTCGAGGCCCCGTTCCACGAAGCCCTGCACGTACACCGCGAGGATGACGGGGATGACCGAGGAGGCGTAGGCGACCATCACCATCGGGATGCCGAAGAAGGAGACGGGGTCCCCGGCCTCGTTCATGGCGCCGATCGTGGGGTAGACCAGCGATCCCGCGATGGCCATGGCGGTCCACTGGTTGGACCCGAAGCGCTTCGCGGCGGTCACCGCCAGCAGCACCGGCAGGAAGTAGAACACGCCGTCACCGGCGGCGTTCAGGACGGTGAACTCCTGCGAGGTCTCGGCGACCAGGCCGAGCTTGGTTACCAGCACGATCGTGGCCTTGAGCAGGCCCGCGCCGGCCAGGGTCCACAGGAACGGCGTGAAGATGCTGGAGATGACGTCCACGAGCCGCGTCAGCGGATTGCCGCGCGGAGCCGAAGCGGGCGCCGAGCCGTCCTTCGACCGGGACGCGTCCGCGCCGAGGCCGGAGATCCTGGTGATCTCGGCATGGGCCTTGGCCACGTCGTTGCCGATGACCACCTGGAACTGGCCGCCGCTCTCGACGACCGTGATGACACCGGGGGTCGATTCGACGGCCGCCTTGTCGGCCTTGGAGGCGTCCTTGAGGACGAAGCGGAGCCGCGTGGCGCAGTGCACCAGGGACTCGACATTGGATTCGCCGCCGACGCCTTCGAGGACGGCGGGAGCCGTCTTTCCATAATCCACGATGAGTGCTCCCTGCATCGCGCTGTACCGAACTCGGAACGTCTTCGGCCCGAGGTGCCTCCAGTCTTGGCCAGGTCAAGGAATGGCAAAGGAGGGCGAAGGTCCCGAGATGGCGCGCCTTTATGCCCGTCTCAACGCACCTCCTAACCACCGCTCCCCACAGGGGAGTTCCTTGTGTGGCGACATCGCCCGGATCGGGCCCTTCACTCTTCGGGAAGGGGACCTTCGGCCCCTGTCCCGGGTGAGCGGGCGGCGGAAGAGTTCGCGGCGAGGGCCCGGTCCCGAGGCACGGCCTCCCGGGTTCCTCGGACACCCCGATCCACCGAAGGGAACTCCCCTCATGCGCCCCGCTCGTCGCAAGACCCTCGCCGTCGCCGCCGCCTGCCCCATGGCCGTCACCACCGGGGCGGCAGCCGCCTCCACCTCACCCGGGGCCGGGGCGGCGGGCCCGCTGGCCGGGATGCGCATCCTCATCTCCAACGACGACGGAATGCAGGCCGCCAAGCCCAACCACGCGGACGGCCTCGGCGCGTACGAGATGCGCCGCGCGCTGTGCGCCGCCGGAGCCGACGTCGTGGTGATGGCGCCGTGGCAGGTACAGAGCGGACGGGGCACCGCCGTCACGAACCACGGCGTACTGACACTCCAGCAGCGGGAGCGCATGCCGGCCGGATACGAGAACGACTGCGGCGGCGCCCCCTCGGGCGCCCCATCTTCGGTGTCTGCCTCGCCGACGGCGCCTGCGGCCCCGACTCGCCGAGCGCGACCCCCGCCGACTCCGTCAAGCTGGCACTGCGCGGCGGGCTGTCCGCCAAGGCCGGCTGGGGCAGTGGCCCCGACCTGGTGGTCACCGGCATCAACTCCGGGCTCAACGTCAGCTCTTCGGTCAACGACTCGGGCACGGTCGGGGCCGCGATCGCCGCCATCGACATCGGCGTCCCGGCGGTGGCCTTCAGCGCCGCCGCGAAGGCCGGACCGCCGGTCTGGACCCGAGTCGGCGCCGGCGCATACGCCTACCACGGCTACGTACCGAGCGGGAACGGGAACGGCTTCACCATCGCCCTCGGCGACTGCGAGTCGGCCAGCCCCGGCAGCGCGGAGTGCGTGGAGGGCCGCCCGGACGCCGACTCGACGGCCGCGCTCGGCGGGGCCATCTCGGTCACGCCCGTCACGTCGGACCGTACGTACGGCACACCGATCGACGGGAAGAAGGAGCTCAGGCAGACCGAGCAGTACGTGGAGTCGCCGGCTCTAACGGCGGAGCGACGAACCGTCCCAACCAGGTGCGGCCTTGGGGAATCACTCCGTCGTCGACATCCGCGAAGGCTCAACTCAGCCCTCGGGCGGATTCCAGGTGTCCGGCATGGAGCTGTGGTGCTCCACCGGGTCATCCGTCCCGAAACGGGCCCAAAGCAGGAACCCGCCAAGACCCAAGACAAGCATGCCACCCGGTATGAGCACGACAAGAAGCCAGTCCGGCATGCCGCCCCCATCCGCCGCCAAGTCGACAGCACCATCCGCGGGGCCACGGCGTGACACCCGTCGGGGCCTAAGACGTACGTGGACGCCCGGAAGGTTCTCCGACAAGCCGCCGACGCGCAGCGGCCAACGACCGGACCGTCGAGCTTGTCGAGCAGTCCGCGCGGGCGGTCGCTGTGCGGCTGGACGTCTGGAGTGTCAGTGGCTGCTGAGAGCATCGGGGCATGACTGACCGCACTGCTTCGATCGCCGCCTACTGGGATGCCGCTGCGGCGGCGTTCGACGACGAGCCCGACCACGGGCTGAGGGCTGACAACACACGGGCCGCGTGGGCCCGGCTCCTGCGCTCCTTGATGCCGGCCGGGCCAGTCGACGTTCTCGACATCGGCTGCGGCACCGGGTCCATGTCCTTGTTGTTGGCCGAGGCCGGGCACCGGGTGACCGGGGTCGACCTGGCGCCGCGGATGGTCGAGCAGGCTCGCACGAAGTTCGAGGCCGCCGGCCTTGACGGCCGTTTCCTGGTAGGTGACGCCATGGTGCCCCCGACCGGGGAACAGCGGTTCGGTGTCGTGTTGTCGCGGCACCTGGTGTGGACGCTGCCCGATCCAGAGGCCGCCTTGCGCGACTGGGTGACACGTTTGCGGCCGGGAGGCCGGCTGGTGCTGGTCGAGGGGCGTTGGCGTGAGGCGGGCCGGAGCGGCGTCCCGTATGTGGACGGATCCGAATCGCTGCCGTGGAACGGCGGAATCGACGCCGAAGACCTTGCTTCGGCCGTGCGCCCTCTTGTTGGCGCCGTGCGCATTGAACCGCTCAGCAGCGAGCCCGATTTGTGGGGTGGTCCGGTGCCAGACGAGCGGTACGCCCTCATCGCCGACCTCTGATGCGTTGAGGAGGGAGCAGGCAGAGGCGGCTTCATGTTCGGCGCGACGCGGTTCAGGCTATGAGCAGGCGGAGGCCGAGATCTGCCGCATCCAGGTCGGCGAGGTCGCGGTTGCGCTCGGTCCACCGGCCGGAATCGAGGTCGTCACCGAGGCTTCGTACCGCCCGCTGCTCGGCCTCCGGCCCGACCCTCGTCCATACCGACATCGCGCGGCGCACGTGATCCTCCAGATACGCCCCCGGTCGGCGCCAGTACGCTTCGAAGAGGCCGTCGGTGCAGTCCCACGGGATGGGGACCGGCTCCGCGCGGGCGCCGATCGCGTCGGCCATCCCGCCGAGCGAGGGAAATCCAACGAGGACGGCGGCGAACTCGGGCAGGTAGTCGCGGGTCAGCCAGAACCGGTCGGCCCATCCGGGCTCGTCGGTGTCGAACGTGAGCACCACCACGCGGCGGGCCACGCGCCGCATCTCGCGCAGCCCCGCTATCGGATCATCCCAATGGTGAACGGTGGAGACGGCCATCGCGGCGTCGAAGGACTGGTCCTCGAACGGCAGGCTCTCCGCGGTGGCGGCCACGCACGGCGCCGCGCCGACGGGCCGCTGCTCCCGCATGACCGCCGACGGTTCCACCGCAGTCACGTCCCGGTCGGAGGGCTCGTAGGAACCGGTGCCGGCCCCGACGTTCAGCACCGTCCGCGCGTCCCCGAGCGCGTCCAGGATCTGCGCGGCGATCCGCGGCTCGGTGCGCCGCGTCGCGGTGTACGCGCCGCCGATCGCGTCGTACAGTCGCGCACCGAGCATCTCCAGCCGTTCCTCCGGTGCCACCTTCAGTCCCTTCGCCCGGGCCTCCAGTTCCCTGTCGATGGCCGCCACCATGGCATCGGCGCTATCACGCCGTTCCAGCAGCAGACCGCGCAGCCGGCGCAGGTGCGCGACCGCGTCGGTGGACGGGTCGCCGACCAGTTCCGCGACCTCCGGCAGGCCGAAGCCCAGCCGCCGGTAGGCCAGCACCTCCCTCAACCGCTCCACGTCGCCCGCCGAGTAGGCCCGGTACCCGGCCGGGGTCCGTGCCGACGGACGCACGAGTCCGATCTCGTCATAGTGATGCAGCGTGCGGACGCTCACGCCACCCAGCTCGGCCACGCGCCCCACGGTCCAGTGATCTTCCACGGCACCGACTATGCAGCCTGACGCCACGTGAGGGTCAAGCCTGCGTTCGGGCCGGGCCGGGCCAGACCAGACCGGGCCAGACCGCCCGGCCGCCCGGCCGCCCCTGGAAACGGCGCATCAGCCATCGCGCCAGTCCCCCGCCGTACCTGCTGAGGATCAGCGGAAGGTACGCCGGCGGCGCCGGGCCAGGACGTAGGTTCCCGCGCCTGCGGCGGCCACGGCGGCTCCGCCGACGAGCCAGGAAGCCCGCCCCTTGGCCGCCTTGGCCGCCGGCTCTGCCACCTGGTCCCGGCAGGAGAGGCGGGCCGCCTCGTCGATCGGCGCTACCCGGTAGCGCGCCCAGACCTCGTCACGGCCGACCCAGCGGACCTCGTACAGGCCGGGTACGGCCTCGCAGCGGATCACCGCGGTGGCCGTCAGGACCGCCTTCTTCCCGCTCATGACGGGGCGGCCGGTGAAGCCCGGCGAGGTGAGGGTGTTCCCGTAGCCAAGGTCCGCGTCCGAGCCCGTGGGCGTCACCTCGTCGCCGGGCTTGAACGTCCGGACGTCCCAGGACGACTGCGGCCAGGAGTCACCCACGGGCCAGCGCTCATCCGGCTGTTCCTGGGGAAGGGCCGCCACCTTTCCGGGGCAGGCCTCGCGTTCGGCCTCGGTGATGTCCTCGACCTTGACGGTCACCCAGACCTCGCCCTTGGCACCCTTGGCGGGCCCGCCGGGCCCGGTCCGCTCGACCTCGTAGATGCCCGACGGGGTGTCACACGCCACGGTGGCCACGGCAGTGATGAGCGGATCGTTCATCCTCAGCGTCCCGTGCTCGATGAAGATCTCGGAGCTCACCCAGTTTCCGTTCATCCCGACCAGGTACGAGGCCTCCGTGAACGTGAGCCGCTCACCGGGGCGCGCCGACAGCTGCGCACCCACAGGTGGTGAGGGGGCCGGCGGATCCGCGGTCCGCGCCGCGAAGGCATTCCCCGCGGGCGGCATCAGCAGCAACGCCAGCGCGGTGGCCGCGACGAGCCTCACCGCCATTGCACCCATTTGCCGTCTTTCCATATCTGCCGAGGTCTTCCAGCTCTCAACACGGCCTGCCCTCTCGTGGAACTGACGCACCAGGTGTCACTCCCGGTGTCGTGGGCGGTCGGCGTACCAGTCGACGCGTGTCTGCGGAGTGACCGGCAGGGCTTCGAGCTCGACATCGTCCAGGATCTGCTCAGCGGTCCCCTTCGAGGAGCCGACGTAGGTGGACAGCAGGTCCGAGTCGGTGGTGACCACCCAGCTACGGTCCTGCGGCCACCAGAATTCAGGGCCGTCCGAACCCACCCTGTCCGCGACTTCTTCCCGTACGGATTCCAGACCGGCCAAGGAGGCACTCGGAGTGGAAATCGATGCCGGCATCCTCGGCCTCACGCCTGCCACCTGCGGATACGGCCCGACCCGTCCGTGGCTTCGAAGCCCATTCTCGTACCTGCGTCATGGCGCCCATTCTCCCGGCGCGTTGCCAGCCTGCTCGCGCAGTGCCAACCACTCCTGAAGCTCGATCAGGTTCCCTTCGGGATCCTCCAGGTACGCGACCCGTATCCGGTCGCCCATCGGGCCCGGGTCCCGAGCGAACTCCGCTCCCCGCGAGGTGAGTTCGGCGTGGGCGACGTCCAGATCGTGCACCCGCAACACTACCAGCGAGCGGAATCCTTCCGGCTCCGCCCCCAGCCTCTCCAGCACGTCGGCCATCTGTGCCCGGTCCTGCAGCGCGATCGCGGCGTGTCCGGTATCGGGGCTGAGCTTGGCGTACGGGCCGCTCTCGGCCTCGAATTGCGGCTTGAGCCCGACCACGTCCCGGTAGAAGCGGTAGACGGCGGGGAAGTCGGACACCAACAGGCGTATCTGGGTGAGTTCCATACTCATCTTTCTAGCCCAGTCCCGCTGCCCGCGCCTGCGCATCCGGTTGGGCCGTAACGCCCGCCGGTTGCATCGGGTCGACATCCGGCGTGACCCGGCTGGAGCGGCAGCGGTGCGGGCGGCCGACGACGGCAACGAGAGAGGTCAGGTGACCAGTCTGCGTTAGGTTCACCCCCATGAACTCGTTGGCACAGATATACGACAGAGAGTTTCGGGTGCGGGGTCTGCGTGAACAGGGGTGGGGCCGGGGCCTGATGGCCGTAGCCGCGCTCATCTGGCTATGGCTGGGCTACTTGCTCGTGTTTCCCTTCAGTGTCGATCAGGGCTTGAATCTCAAGCCCGTCGCGTGCGAGTCCCGTGCGTTCCACCAGGACGGGAAGCACGCGGAGTCGTACCGCGCGGACGCGGGAGAGCGTTGTGACGCCGAACGCGACTGGGGGCCGATCACCGCCGGCCTCCTCCTCTCCCTCCCCCTGGCAGCTCTCGGCACGGGCTTGTACGTGTCGGGCAAGTCGACGGTCCGTATCGCCACGTACGCCGCGGAGATCGTCCGGCTGAACGCCACCAAGGAGTTCTGAGAGGCTGGCTCGTTCTTGTCGGGTCGGGGGCTCGGTCTTGAGTATCCGCACTCATGCCGTCGGGCCGTTGACGGGCAAGGATGAGGGGTCCCCGCCCTCGATTCACCGGAGCCCTTTGATGCATCCGACGCACCCGGCCCGCGCGGTGCCCGCGCATCCCTACGGTCCGCCGTCACCCGCGCGGCGTCGCCCGCACGGCGGGTGGTACGCCGTACCGGCCGCCATGACGATCGGCTCGCTGCTGCTGTCCGTCTACGGCGTCCTGTGGGGCCTGGTGGCGAGGGCGGCCAAGCACATCGTGTGCGACTCGACCACGAGCTGCGCGGCGACACCGTACGAGGCGGGATACACCACCCCCGGGTGGCCCGGCTGGACGTTCGTCACGGCCGGGACGCTGTTCGCCCTGGCGCTACTGGTCTGCGCGGGGCTGCTCGCGGCCCGCCGCGGCGGGCCCTCGCAGGTGGCGGCACGAACGACAACGCCGTGAACGGCAACGCCGCGCAGGAGGAGACCGGATTGCCCGGCGGTACTGGACTGTTCCTAGCGGTGTGACCGGCCGGTTCGCGCGGTCGGGGTACCGCGCTGTACGCGGCACCCAGGCGCCAACGCCAGGCCGGCCGCCCGGGATGATGAGTACCGGACCCGGCCGACCTGAGTACGCCCACCCGTGCGACCGGCCGTTCGTTGCTGCTTGGCTGTCCCCATGCAGCACGAGACGGCCACCGCCCTGAACGCCGACCACTCCGACCACTCCGACCACTCCGACCGGGCTCCCGCCGCCCGCCAAGTGGCGATGTGGACGACAGCTCTGACCGTGACCCTGATCCCCGTGGCCTTCCTCTTCGGAGGGCTCGCCGGAATGGCCACCGAGGCCCGCCCCCAGAGCGTGGCCGTCATCACGGCCTGCTGGTGGGCATCCTGGACCGCCACCCCGCTCCTCGTAGTGACCTCCCGGCTCCCACTGCGCCGCGCCGCCTGGGCCGGGGCCTGCTACTGGGCCGGGTGGACCGCACCCCTCCCGCCGGCCGCCACGATCCTGCTGACGCTCACCCTGTAGCCCCCCCACACCGTCGGGCGAACCTACGAGCGCCTCGCCGGACGGACCCTTCGGCCATGACGGCTGGTCAGCGTCGTCTTCCAGGGACGCCGTTGTCAGTGGCGGGGGTTACGTTCGGGGTGTTGCGAGGGGCGTTTTCCGACAGGAGTGGACGATGATCGAGAGCAGTGTTCAGCCCGCGCTGAGGGTGGTGCTGACCGATGTGAACGAGCGCGTGGTGGAGGCATGGCGGGCGGCGTTCGCGGACACCCCCGGCATCGAGATCCGCAGGGGCTCGATCCTCGACGAGGACGTCGATGCCTGGGTCACCCCGACGAACTCCCGGGGCCGGATGGACGGCGGGGTCGACGCCGCCATCAAGCGTCACCTCGGATCCGCCATCCAGCTACGTGTGCAGCGCGCGATCCGCGACCGGTTCGCCGGAGCCCTCCCGGTGGGCAGCGCGGTCTGCGTCCCGTCGGGGGCAACCGCTCCCCGGTACCTCATATCGACGCCGACCATGGTGCGGTCCTCGCAGAACGTGAGTGCCACGCTGAACGTGGCACTGGCGTGCGCCGCCGCGTTCCAGGCCGTCCACCGGCAGAACCGGCAGGCGCCGGGCAGCATCCGCTCCGTGGCGCTGGTCGGGATGGGCGCGCAGACCGGTCGGGTCCCGGCCAGGGTGTGCGCCAACCTGATGTGGACCGGGTTCACGCTCTTCCACGACCACTGGTTCGAGGATGACGACGAGTTGCGCGCCACGATCATCGCTCAGCTCAAGGGCATCGAGAACGCCCCCGTCGAGGAACGGGTACGCATCGTGCCCCCGAAGGCCGTTGAGCCTGCCCCTGCCGACCACTTCGCCGACCAATCCTCCGATCACTCCCCCGGTCACTCCGCCGGCCAGCCCGACGCGAGCGACGACCCCTTGGTCCTCACCGAACTCTTCGACGGAGGCGGTGAGCCTTGGCTTCCGCTCCTGAAGCCCGTCATCGAGGGGCTGCCGGACGCCGCCCGCTTCATCGGGAAGGGCCGCAGTCCTGAGATCGTCCCGGTCCGTGAGCTGACCTTCCAGGCCCTCAAGCCCAACCCGCCGCACAAGTGGAAGGTGGTCGCCTTCGGCCAGAACCCCTACCCACGGCCGGAGAGCGCGACCGGCATAGCCATGTTCGACAACGCCTTCAACGACTGGAAGGACAGCCAGTTCGGCAGGGTCGTCAGCATCCGCTGCATCATCAAGGCGGCGGCGATGTGGAAGTACGGCATCGCCAAGAAGACGCCCATCGCCGACATCCGCGCGCTGTTGAAGGAGCGGGACACCGTACAGCCGCCGGAGTGGTTCCAGGCGATGCTCACGCAGGGCGTGCTGTTGCTGAACGCCTCGCTCACGGCCAGCGGCGACGGGGCGCTGGGCACCGACCAGCACACGGCGTTCTGGCGGCCCGTCGCCGAACGGATCGTGGAGGAGATCCTCAAGGCCAAGCAGGACGCCGACGAGGAGGACCGCGGGGTCGTCTTCGCCTGGTGGGGTGCGCACGCCCGCAACCTGAAGAGGGTCGTCCTGCGGCTCCAGGAGAAGTACCCGGACGTCGAGGTCCGACACATCGACCACACGAACCCGGCGGCGCAGGGCGACGTCTTCTGCGAGGGCGACCACTTCGCCATGGTGAACGAGGCTCTCGCATCGCTGGGCGCCGACGTGATCGACTGGCTGCCGAGCAAGGGGTGGAACGCGGGGGCGGCCGGTGCGGACGGGGCGGTCGCGGCGCGCATGGGCACTTTCATCGAGTCGACCATGAACCTGCACCAGCTGTACCTCGACCGCCTCACGAGCGTCAAGGACGAGGGCCTGGTCCTCCCCGCGATCACCGGCGTGTTCGATACCCCGCTGATGGACTTCCAGGACGCCGTCGCACCGGTCGCCGAGACGTTGTCCGGACTCGCCGGACACATCGTCCGGTCACGCGACTTCGGCAAGCGGCGGGCCGACGAGACGTCCGGCAGCCTGTCCGCCGACGCGATAGCCGCCCTCTACCTCTACACCTGCGAGTCCGCCTTCTACCGCGAGATCAACGCGGTCCTGCGCTCCCCCGACCGCAGCAGGGTCACGCCCTACCTGCCTTACCTGCGGCTGCTGTTCTCGGCGGTGTCGGCACTGCCCGCCCACACGCAGCCGCTGTGGCGCGGTGTGTCGCTGGACCTGCGGGCGCAGTACCCGGTGGGCCGGACGGTCACCTGGTGGGGCGTCTCCTCGTGCACCTCCGAGCTGAAGGTGGCCCGGTCCTTCCTGGGCAGCCGCGGCAAGCGGACGCTCTTCGAGGTGACGCCCGCCCAGGCGGTCGGGATCCGGAGCTTCTCCGCCTTCACCGGGGAGGAGGAGTACATCCTCACGCCGGGCACGCAGCTCAAGGTGACGGACGTGAAGAGCGAGCGCGGCGGACTGTGCACGGTCAGGCTGACCGAAGTGGACGCCGCTCCCGTGGTGTCCTGACCGCCCCTGCGGGCCACGCGCCCGCACTGCCCGGTGGGTCCGCTCACTCCCGGGGCGTGCCTTCGCTTCGTACGTCGGAGCCCTGCACCAGCAGGGTGGACAGTCCGTCCAGGAGGCGTTCGAGGCCGAACGAGAAGCGGGCCTCCATGGATGGGCCGGTCAGGTCATCGGCGAGGGCGACCAGGCTGGGGAAGGAGTCCTGGGGCAGCCGGCGGAGCTGCTCCCCCACAGCGCCGGCGGCCTCTTGGCGGCTGGCGCCCATGGCCTCGGACGCGGAGACCGGCCCCTGTTCCTGGAGCACGAAGCCCTGGACGAACGCGCCGGTCACGTAGCTGATCATGGCGGCGTCGGCGTCGGAGAATCCGGCCTCCCGCAGGCGGCCGAGCTGGTCCTCCATCAGGCGCAGCAGGTGGGGGCCCGGAGCGAGCCGGCCCGCGACGACCTTGGCGGCGTCGCGTTTGCCGAGCAGGTGCCGGCGGTAGCGCACGCAGTACTCGCGCAGCTGCTCGCGCCAGTCTCCCTCCCGGGGCGGCGCCTCGGCGTCGGCCATGAGCTCGTCGGTGAGCAGGTCGAGCAGTTCCTCCTTGTTGCGCACGTGCCAGTACAACGAGGCCGCCTTCACCCCCAGTTCGGCGGCGACCTTGCGCATCGACAGGCCGTTGATGCCCTCGCGCTCCAGCACCCGCAGGGCCGCCTGAACGAGCGCCGGTCGGGTCAGCCCCGGCTGTGACTGTCCGCCATCAGCACTGCTCTCCACGGCCATCGGCCACCTCCGTCCGCGGGTCCCGCCGGGAATCCCGCTTGCCAACTAACACCGTTAGGGGCAGTCTAGCCGCACCGACCAACCGACTAACACCGTTAGGGAGCGCGATGATGAAGCCGCCCGCCCCACACAAGGGGCTCGTGCTCGCCACACTGTGCGCCACGATGTTCATGGCGATGCTCGACAACGTCATCGTCAACAACGCACTGCCCCGCATCGGGCAGCAACTGCATTCCGGCGTCACCGGACTCCAGTGGGTGGTGGAGGGCTACAGCCTGGTCTACGCGGCCCTGCTGCTCACCGGCGGCACACTGGGCGACCGGTTCGGCCGCAGGCGGATCTTCCTCACCGGCCTGGCCGTCTTCACGGCGGGCTCCGCGGCGGCGGCGCTGTCCGGCTCGACCGGCACGCTGATCGCCGCCCGGATGCTCCAGGGCCTCGGCGCGGCACTGCTCACACCGGGCAGCCTGTCCATCCTGCGCCACGTGTTCACGGACGAGAAGGAGCGCGCCAGGGCCGTCGGCCTCTGGTCCGGCGTGTCCGCGCTGGGCCTGGCCGTCGGCCCGGTCCTGGGCGGGCCGATGGTGGACGCCTTCGGCTGGGCCAGCGTCTTCTGGATCAACGTCCCCATCGGGGTGGCGGGGCTGCTGCTCGCGGCCCGGGTGCTTCCCGAGTTCGCGACCCGCGCCAAGCGGCTCGACCTGCCGGGCCAGACGCTCTCCGCACTGGGATTCGGCTCGCTGGTGTACGCGCTCCTCGAGGGGCCCACCCGCGGCTGGACCGACACCCGAGTGCTCGCTCTCGCCGCCGTGGCGACACTGGCCCTGCCCGCCTTCGTAGCGGTCGAGGCCCGCAGCGCCGACCCCATGCTCGACCTGCGCTTCTTCCGGGACCGGGTGCTCACCGGCGCCGCGGTGAGCGGGTTCATGATCAGCTTCGGCATGTTCGGAGCCGCGTTCTTCCTGCCGCTGCTCATGCAGGACGTGATGGGCTGGTCCCCGTCGGACGCGGGCCTCGCGGGCCTGCCGATGACCGTGATGATCGTCGTCGCCGCGCCGCTGTCGAGCGCGCTCACCTCACGCCACGGCCCCCGCCTCCCGCTGGTCACCGGCCTGGCCCTGTGCGGCACGGCGCTCGGCGCCCTCTCGCTCTACGGCGCGGACGCCCGCTACCCGCAGTACGTCTGGGTGCTGCTCACCATGGGCCTCGGCATGGGGATGACGTTCACCCCCGCGTCCATCACGGTCATGCAGCGCGTCGACCCGGCGCGGGCCGGCATGGCCTCCGCGACCCTCAACACCCTGCGCGAGATCGGCGGCGTCATCGGCGTAGCCGTTCTCGGGGCCGTCCTCACCAGCCGACTCACCTCCAACCTGACCGAGTCGCTCCACCGGCTCGGCGCGCCCGCCGGGCTCGGCCACCACCTCCCCGGCACGGCCCCGGACAGCGCCGCCGCATTCCCCGCGCCCGTCCGCGACGCCGTGAACGCCGCGTTCATCGACGCCCTGCACCTGGCGCTGCGCTGCGGCAGCGCCGCCCTGGCAGCCGCGGCACTCCTCGTCGCACTACTCCTCCGCGCGCGACGGGGCGTCACCCCGCCGCCCACCGCCGGCCAACCGGCCCCGCGGCCGGAGGCGGCGCACCGGTAGGCACCACGGGGATGGACAGGTCGGTCATCGACATATGCCGGTTACCGAGCTATCGTGACGCTCGTGAACGATCAAGCTCTGCGCGAGCCGACCCTCCTCATCCTCACTGCGATCGCCGACGCCCCACGGCACGGATACGCGATCGCGCAAGAGGTCGAAAAAATCTCGGAAGGTCGCATGAAGATGCGTACCGGAACGCTGTACGGGGCCCTGGAGCGGCTCCTCGAACAGAAACTCATCGCCGTCCACGAGGAAGAGGTGGTCGACGGCCGCAGGCGGCGCAGCTACGCGCTGGCGCCGCACGGGCGCGAGGTGCTGGCCGCCGAGGCGGCCCGTATCGCCCGCACCGCCCAGGAGGCGACCCGGCGCCTGGGGCTCGGGGCGACGGCCGCGCCCGGCCTGCTCGGCTTCTCCGACGGGACGGTGTCGGCGTGACCGCTCTGCTGAAGCTCTACCCGGCCGCCTTCCGCCGGGAGTTCGGCGACGAGATCGCCGAGGCGTACCGCGAGGCCACCCACGGCGCGGGCCGGGCGGCCCGGGTGCGGGAGGCCCTGGACGTCACCGGGCACGCGCTGCGCATGCGACTCGGGCTCAGCTCGGCACGGCGCCCCGGGCGGCTCGTGGCGGCGCTGGCCCCGTTCGCCGCCGTCGCGGTCGGCGCGCACGTGATCTGGTGGATGGGGCTGATCCTCGCGACCGCCGGAGCACCCGACCTGCCCGGGGAGTTCGCCGTCCCCTACGTCCTGCTGGCAGCCGCCTGCTTCGTCATCGCGCAGGGCGCCGCGATCGCCCTCGGCGGCCGCTGGGCCGCGGGCACCTGGACGATGCTGACGGGCTTCGTGGCGATGGTCCTGCTCGACCTGCTCCGGTCGGGCGGCGGCCTCGCGGGAACGGTCTTCTTCAGAACACCCCTGCTCCTCGTCCTGCTTGTGGCCCTGCTCTGCCCGGCGGACCTGCGCCCGCAGCCGCGTATCCGTACGGCGGCCGGGCTGGGCGCCGTCGCGCTGTGGACGACGCTCCTGACCGCCGCGCTCACGCTGGGCCCCCTGCCCGACGGGGCCGGCGGACTCCGATTCGCCGTACCGGCGGCAGCCGGGCTGGCCCTGGCCGGGCGGCAGACGTTCGCGCGGCTGCGTACGGCGCCCGCCGTCCTCCTCGCGGCCCTGCCCTTCTTCGTCCTCGGCATGACGGTCTGGAGCGGGGACGTCTACACCGGCCCCGCGCTGCTCGGCCTCCTCCTCATCACTGCGGTCACGGTGAGCATCCGCCGACGCCGCGGCGGCCGGAACCCGGCCACCGAGGCCTGACAGCGAGCGCGAGCCGCCCAGCGATCGGCCGCACCCTGCCGTGGGCGGGCGACGCGGGGCGGCTCTGCCGCCCGTAGAGGCGGGGTGCGCACGGGCTTACCCCGCCTCTACGGGCGAAGGTCGCGTGGTCCGCGCGCGACGAGCGGGCGGCCGCCGTCCGTCGGTAGGAGAACGATGAACCGCCAAGAACCGTCCTCGACGCGGGCCAAGCCAATCGACGCAGCGGCATCAAACGCCTCGGCGGCGGGCGACGGCCTCCTTGCGGCACCGCAGGCACGACTGCAGGGCCTCGGCATCGAACAGGTGCAGGGAGCGGGTGACGCAACGCGCCGAGATACCGCACAGCGTCCCGCGCGAGCCGATCGCGTGGTCGACACCGCGAACGACCAGCCATCGTTCGTGACGGGGATCATGCGGAGGAGCTTCCCACAGCCGTCCGTCCGGGCCCCTGCGGAGGCGCGCTGGGAATGGTCGCACTGCGGGGAGCGTAGACGTGAAAAGTGAACTCGACTAGCGTTTCGCGGATGGACCCGGAGCGTGCCGCACGGCTCGACAACATCCGTACTCCGCGCGGCCGTTACGCGAAGGGCGTCCGCCGTCGCAACGAGATTCTCGCGGTGGCTCTGGAGGTCTTCGCGATGCTCGGCGAGAAGGGTGCGCTGATCAAGGAGATCGCCGACCGCATGGGCATGTCCCAGGCCGGCGTCCTGCGCTACTTCGGCTCGCGCGAGGGCTTGTTGATCTGGGCCCTGGCCGAGCGCGACAGGCTCGCCAAGGAACGGATCGCCCAGGAGTCCTACGGAGACCCGGTCTCACCGATGGCCGCGACGCTGCGCCGCAGCGGCGATGTGGCCGGTCTGGTGCGCCTGTACGTGAGCATGGCGGCCGCGTCCGGCTTCCCCGACCACCCGGCGCGCGATTTCTTCGAGGTCCGCACCGGCGACATCCTCATCGCCCTGCGCGACGGCCTCGCCGAACTCCAACGCGAGGGCCGCATGCGCCCCGACGTCGCCCCCGAGGCGATCGCCCGGCTGGCCCTTGCCGCCGCGGACGGCATCCAGCACCAGTGGCTGCTCGACCCCACCGTGGACATGGGGGGCGTCATCGACACGATCGTCGCGTTGGTCGTGGACGTCGCACCGCCCTCCTGACGCCCCCGCACTGCCCCGCACCGCACCGCCCAGGTCAGAGCCTCCATCCGGCGGCGCCGCACGGCAGCCGCGTACGCAAAGGAGATCGTCCTTGACGCACGGACCGAGCCACCTCCCCGGCACCGTACGAACGGTGCCGCTCCCCTCGCGTACACGGCCGGGCTCCCGGAGCGGACGCGGCAGGCGTACAGCGGCGTTGGCGATGGTCCGCGCGTCCCGCCGGGCCGCCGCCTGTGCGATCGTCGCGGTACTGGCGCTGTCGGGCTGCAGCCGAGCCGGCGGCGACCGGTCCCCGGAGGGACGGGCCGTGGCCACACCGGTACCCGAGGGCGACGCGTTCTACGACCCGCCGCATCCGCTGCCTCCGGGCAAGCCCGGCGCCGTAATCCGCCAACGCCCTTACACCCCGCCCGAGTTGAAGCTGACGCTGCCGTCGCACACCGTGCTGGTGATGTACCTGAGCACCGGGACCGACGGCAAGCCGGTGGCGGCGAGTGGGCTGGTGACCGTTCCGGACGGGCCCGCACCCGCCGGCGGGCGGCCCGTCGCCGCCGTGGACCACGGCACCATGGGCATCGGCACGACGTGCGCCCCGTCCCGCATGCCGGCCTTCGCCGGACTGGAGGACACGAGCGCGGTCGCGAAGCTCCTCGCGCGTGGATTCGCCGTCGTGCAGCCCGACTACGTCGGCCTGGGGGTGACCGGGGTCAGGCATCCGTACCTCAACGGCAAGTCCGCCGCGTACGCCACGCTCGATCTCCTCCGCGCCGCTCGCGGGATCGACCCGGGGGCGAGCACGACAGCGCTCGTCTACGGTGGATCACAGGGCGGGCACGCGGCGCTGTGGAGCGCGCACTACGCCGCCGAGTACGCGCCCGACCTCGACCTCAAGGGCGTGGTCGCCAATGCACCGGCGGTCGGATTCGAGTGGATGCCGGCCCTGTTCGCCCAACAGAGCCCGGTGGCCACGCCCTACGCCGGGATGCTGCTGATGCTCATCGACGGAGCCTCGGCGGCCGACCCGGCGGTCAAGCCCGCCGAACTCCTCACCCCCGACGCGCTGGCTGCCGCCGACCGCATCTGGACCGAGCCCTGCGTCACCGGCGACACCGAGGTCCCGCCCCCCACGGACATCCTGCGACCCGGCGCCGATCTGGGACCGCTCAACGCCACCCTCAAGGCCAGCGCCAGCAACGAAGTCACCACCAGCGTCCCGGTGTTGTTGCCGCAGGGCGGCAACGATGTGTTGAGCAACCTCAACCAGACGCTCGCCCGGGAACTGTGCGACAAGGGCGTGAACCTGGAGTTCAAGTACTACGCCGACCAGGGGCACACCATCAGCGACGGCCCGCTGGACGACGCGATCGCCTGGCTGGACGCCCGGCGCGCCGGTACGCCGACTACCGCGAGCTGCGCGTTCTGAACGGGGTTGATGCGGGTGCGGCTCATGCCGTCAGCGCTGGAGTCGCTCCGTCAGGGCGCGGAAGATGAAGAAGTTCGGGATCCGCCGTACGGGCGTGGTCGTGAGGCTGCTCCAGCGGCCCGCGACCCGGACCCTCACGAACCCGTCCTGTACCGAGACCTCCTCGATCTGCGGCCAGGGCACCGACTTGTCACCGGAGCCGATCTCCGCGGACGTCAGCCACAGGGGGCCGAAGTCGAGGCGCTGCCCTGCGATGATCCGGTCCGCCGCCTGAGGGAACTGGGCCTCGGTGACGGCCAGTTGGATCACCGGCCCCCATTCTTGGGGGTTGGCGAATCCGCCGCTCAGGGTCATCTGTTCGCCGGTGGTGTCGGTGACCGTGTACGCGTACGTGATGTTGGTGGTCTGGCCGTAGCGGGTGTGGCGCACGATGTTCTGGAGCACAGAGGTGTCGGCGTTGCGGACCGCCCGGACGCGCCCTCCATGGGCGATCGTGAGCCCGTGCTCGTACAGGTCGAGCCGTGAGCCCTCGTTCCGGCTCGCCGCGCCGCTGTATCTCACGATCGCGAAGAGGAAGATGAGAAGCGGTACGGCCAGGACCATCGCCAGGGCCGGGTATCCGGTCGCCAGGCTGATCACCGCGAGGACCGCGACGATCACCGCACCGACCGAGACGCAGCCCGCGTGTCTGCGCTGCGCCGCCGCGATCGACGGGTAGGCGGCCCGGTGCCGGCCCAGCCCCTCCCGTACCGCCAGCCGCCCGATCTCCTGAACGAGCGCATCCCCATGGGGCGCAGCCTGGCTCATCGTCGAATCCCCCGTACCCTCCGTGCGGCGAGCAACTGACCTTACGGTGATCCAACATTGGGCACGGGGTAGTGGTTGTCAATGAAACGAAGGCGGATGTGGCGGACACCTCTGGCCACGGCGGTGATGTGCGTGCGGGGCACGCAGGGGCACTGGCCCGGTGAGGTGAACCTGTACCTCGGACGGCGGCGGGGACGAGTCGCAGCGGTGGCAGACCCCCGAGGCGCATCCCACACTCGTTGCCGGAGACGAACACGACGGAAGGGCAGCAGCCAATGCCGCGAACCGGGGAGGAAGGCGGTACCGCGCGCCCGATCGGTACGGTGACCCGGCGTCGGAGCAGAGCCGCACACCTGCGGACCGCGATCAGGCGAACCAATCTGGTCCCGGCATTCCTGGTGCTCACGGTCATGATGGTGGCCCTGTGGCTCATGGGCATGCCGTTTCTTCAGGCCCTGACGATCTCGACCGCGGTGAAAATCGCGATGGCCCTCCTCGAACTCCGCCGACTGCCCGAACCTCCCCACAGCTGACGCGGCTCACCGAGGGTGATGCGACCGGGGCGACCGCGCTCTTCACGGTACCGCCACGACCTCCTGATGTAATAATCATTGAGGCAGTTCGTCTATTACCTACTCGGGGGGAACCTTGCCTTTCGCGCACACGGCCGAGGCCGCACGAGCATGGGTCCACGGCTGGACCGTTTCGCGCGGCGCAGCCGAACCCGTGACCCACGCCTGGGGGGTCACCATCGACGTCGGCCTCTCCGGACACGTCATGCGCCACGTCCTGCACTCCGCGGACGAGGCGACCGTCCGCAAGATCACCGACCACGCCACCGCGCCCGGCGTCTGGCTGAAGGCGTTCGTGCCGCCGGAAACGCTCGAACCCTGGCTCGCCCCCGGCTGGCACCTCGCCGGCGGAGCCGGCTACCTGATGTCCGCTCCGCTGCCCGCCGGCCAGGCCCAGGCCTTGGCCGAACCCGACGGCTACCGGCTGAGTACCTGGACTCGCGCCGGCGTCACCCGCGCCCTGGTGCGCACCGCCGACGGCGCCTTCGCCGCGCGCGGCCAGATCGCCGTCACCGGCCTCGGCGCCGTCGTCGACCAGGTGGAGACCGACCCGGCCCACCAGCGCCGCGGCCTGGGGCGCCTGGTGATGCGCAGCCTCACCGCCGCCGCCGCAGGGCAGGGCGCCACGGCAGGCGTGCTGGGCGCGACGCCGGAAGGGCGAGCCCTGTACGAGACGATGGGATGGCGCACACTGGCCCCGCTGACAGGCGCCATGCGGGGGCTGCCGACGGCGTCGCCGTCGAGGTGATGCGTACCACTCTGCGCGTGCCCCGGGATGGGCATCCGTGATCATGACCGCATGAACGCTCGTTTCCTCGGTATCCCCGATCTCGCCGAAGTCCCGTCCGTGGCCGTGGTGGTCGACGTCATGCGTGCTTTCACCGTGGCCGCCTGGGCCTTCGGCCAGGGGGCGGAGAAGATCGTTCTTGCCGGGTCGCTGGACGAAGCCCTCGCGCTCAAGGCCCAGCACCCGGATTGGGTGGCGCTCAAGGACGGTCCGCCCGCCCCCGGGTTCGACGCCGTCAACTCGCCAGGCCTCCTGCGGTCCATCGACCTCGGCGGACGGACCGTCGTGCAGAAGACCACGGCGGGGACGGTCGGCGCCCTCGCGGTCAAGGACGCGCCGCTGGTGCTGTGCGCCAGCTTCGTGGTGGCGGACGCGACGGCTCGGCTCCTGCGGACACGCACGGGTGACGGCGTCACGTTCGTCGTCACCGGCGAGGACGGACAGGCCGATGAAGATCTGGCGTGCGCTCAGTACATCGCCCGGAGAACCACCGAAGCCGGTACGGATGCCGCCGAGTTCCTCCGCCGCGCCGCCACGTCGCGCGCCGCCGCCGAGCTGACGGAGGGCGTACGTCAGGGGGTCCATCCCGATGACGTCGCACTCTGTCTTGAGCTCGACCGGTTCCCCTTCGCCATGGTGGCGACCTTGGAAGGCTCGCTCATGGTCCTACGTCCGCACCGCGTCCCCTAGGCCGCGCGCGCCTCGCCTCGTCGTCCGCGGGCCGGTGTCAGCAGGCGACGCTGGTGGAGGCGGCGGCCGCGGTCTCGTTCAGCTTCTGTATCTGGGGTCGTATGGCGGTGAGCGCGTCCTTGCCGGTGGTGTCTCCCGGCAGGCCCTCGTACGCCTTCTTCAGCCCGTCGGCGGCGCCGCTCACGGCGTCCTTCTTGGCACCCTTCAGGTCTCCCAGGTCACTGCTGACGGCGGCCCAGTCCTTCTGCACCGCCTCGTAGGCGTCCTTGATCTGATCCTTCGTGGCAGTGGCCGGGTCGAGGGCGTCGAGCTTGGCCGTGTCACCCTTGAGCGCCGACAGGTTCGTGCACAGCGCGCTCGCGGCCTGCGTGGCCTTGTCCTTGGGACTGCTGTCGTCGGAGCACGCGGTGAGACCGAGCGCGGCGGTGGCGCAGAGCATGGTGGTCGCCACGAAACGCTTCATGAAAGATGCCCTTCTCTACGGGAATCCGCTGCCTCCGCGAGAGCTTCGCGGATGAGGCACCGGACAGGTCCGGACAAACTTTCCATAACCCGTCAGATTCCGCATCCGATCACCAACCGCGCGCACAGGCTGTGTTGGGACCGTCACTGATCTGCGGTTTCGTCATCCCTCACCCGTATGGCCTACGTGTGCACGCGATCCCCGAGGTGCCCCTCAAGCGGCACGTGCCAGCGCTGACACGCCATCACTCCCGCTCCCCGCCCCGCCGGGATCGGACGCTCGCCGCTGTCGAAGTGCGGGGTTCGGCAAGTGGTGTTCGGATGGCAGCCGTGCGTCCTCCTCGGCAACAGGCCGGACGCACTCCCCCGGCCGCCACCCCGTGGTCTCCCCTCGCCTGTTCGAAGGAGAACGACATGTCGACGCTCACCGCCTGGAAGTTCGCCGATCCCAACGCCGCCGCCGAGGTCGAAGGCACCCTGCTGTCCCTCCAGAAGCAGGGGCTCATCCAGATCCACGACGCGGCCGTGGTGTCCTGGCCCGACGACCGCAAGCAGCCCAAGACCAAGCAGCTCAACAACCTGACGGCCGCCGGCGCCCTGTCCGGGACCTTCTGGGGCATGCTCTTCGGGCTGATCTTCTTCGTGCCCCTGCTCGGCGCCGCCCTCGGCGCCATCGGCGGGGCCCTCGGCGGTTCCCTCTCCGACGTCGGCATAGACGACGAGTTCATCGACGGAGTCCGCGCGGAGGTGAAGCCCGGCACCTCCGCCCTCTTCCTGCTCACCTCCGATGCCGTCGTGGACCGCGTGCACGCCGCCTTCCCCACGGGCAGCGCCCAGCTCCTCCGCAGCAACCTCTCCACCGCGGACGAGGCCAAGCTCCGTGAGGTCTTCGCCGCCTAGGCCTGGCCGGTCTCGAAGCGGCTCACCTGCCCGCCGGCGACGTCGAACCGCCAGGCGGTGCGCATCTCACCCCAGGTGTCGTTGCGGTAGTCGACGACCAGGGCCCGTCCGCCGTCGGCCTCGGAAGTGACGGCCATGTGCCCGCCGGAGGAGAAGATCTCCCTCTCCGCCCAGTCGGCGAGGTCACGGTCCGACCCGTCGTCGGACATGGTCGCGCCCGGGGTGAGCGCCGCCTGGAAGGCGGCCCGGTCACCGGCGTTGACGGCGTTGACGAAGGCGCGGACGGCGGGGTCGGAAAGCTGAGCCGGATCGATCACAGGGGCCTCCTGGTCGGCGTACGGAAACTGCTGCGCGACCAGGAAACACCAGCAGCGACGACCGGGGCGTCAGGACCCGCCAGGTCAGCAGCGCCGGCTGTCCTGCGTGACGGTGCCCTGAGCGGTGCTCACCGTGCGGTCGTAGCAGCCGCCCGGCGCCCCCGTCCCGTAGAGCCGGTAGCGGGCGGAGGTGGTCGCGATCGCGTGCCGCTGGTCGCGCGGCACGTTCGCCGTGTAGCTCGCGTCGCCCGTGTACTGGTCGTCCAGCCGGGACCGGTCGGTCTCCCGGCCCCCGCGCAGGGTGACGACGTCCGCACGGTCGCCGAGCGTGATGACGGTACGGAGCCGGTCGCCCGCGCCGAGCGTGGTCTCCCCGTCCATGGTGTACGTGCGGTTGGTCCGGGTGGTGGTCGCCCCGCGCGTCACGCTCTCCTCGTCGGTCCAGGTGGCGCTCAGCCCGTCGCGGTCCTCGCCCTCGGTCCAACGGTGCACCGAGGTGTTGTGGACGGTGCGCGTCACGGTCGTGGTGACCCGGCCGTGCGAGGTGTTCAGGTATCCGGCGACCGTCAGCCGGTGGCCGCCCTCGGTGTCCAGGCGGTGCTCGGCGCCGGGTGCGGCGGGCGTCCAGTGCGAGGAGTTGGCCGGATCGTTCTGCTCTTCGCGGGTGATCGCGCCGGTCACGACCTCGCGGGCCGCGTCCTGCCAGAGCAGCAGATTGGCGGGCGTGCTCCAGCCGCTCTGTCCGGCCGGTACTCCGGCGACGGATACGTCGATGCGGTGCGGGCGGCCGTCGTTCAGGAGGGCGGCGTACGGGGTGAGGTCGTAGCGGACGGGCTGGACGTCGAAGGCGCGGGGGCCGGGGGTGACGTACCAGAGGTATACCAGAGATACCCTCTGGAACAGGGGTCTGACCTGCGGTTTCTCGGGTGAGGGCCTGGTCGGCGGGGAGGGCGGGTTTCCCGCTGTTTCCCCCGCTTTCCTGGGGTTCCCGCGTGTCGGGGGCACCGTCATGTGCCGTGTAGTGCCCGGTATCCGACGGACCGTCAGTTTCTCCGTGGTCGCGGCTGTGGGCGTTCCCGCTCTCACGGCCGCACTTCCCACGGTCGTCCGCACGCAAGAAGGTCCGACCACCCCCGAAACGGGGCGTGCCCACCATCACGGGGCGCGGTCGGACCTTCATCGCGATGGAGTGATCCCCACCATGCGCTTCTCGCCCTTCCCGGGGCTCGAAGTGCTGCGTCGTGCGAGCTTCCCGGCTCCGCGACGCGCGGCCCACCGGAGTCAGACCTCCCGTGAACACCCCAATTTTGGCACAGGCGGGCTCAACCCGTCACGCCGTGGCCGGAGTTCGGCCACTCACATCACCCTGCGCATCCGCTCCGGCACAAGTTGTGCCGTCTGTCAGCGGACGCGGCGCCACATGTAGGCATGACCGTTCCGCCCCCGTTGGGCCGAATGGCCGAACTTCTGCGCGTCGTGGGGCGGTGGCCCAATGAGCGCCGCTCTCGCCGCCGCGATCCCGCAGCAGCGCCGGGCACGCCTGGAGCTGATCGCCGGGGACCTGCCGGACTCGCCACTCCGCCTGCTGCCGGGGATGCGGAAGCGCTTCCGCCGGGCTGTCGCCGCGCTACTCGATTCCGGCCCGAGGCTGTCCGACCCGGCCGCCCTGGTGCTGCTAGTCATCGTGGCCAAGCTGAATTTCGCGTCGGGCCGGCTGGAGACTTCCGTGCCTGAGCTTTCCGACTGGACCGGCACGAGCGGGCGCACGGTGGACTCGGCGCTGGCTGAACTCCGTAACGGCGCCCGGATCGAGTCCCAGCAGATCCGCGAGGACAAGAAGGTCGTCGGCCTCAAGGTCCGCATCCCCGCCGTCGACAACGCCCAGCGCTGCCCCGGCTCCGCCCTCGCCCTGACCCGGGTCGAGCTGTCCGTGCTGCTGCGGTTCCTGGAGGCCGTCATCGGCCCCGGCTGGGAGTCCAAGGGCATCACCCCCGGCCTGATGGCGAGGCGAGAGGGCAAGGGCGCCTGCACGGACCGCCTCGCCGCCGTACGCGTCATCCTCTCCGCCCGCTCGAACGGTCGTCTGCGCATGGCCGGGGGCAAGCTGACTGACACCCGCCGCTCCCGCGCCGCGCACGCAGTGGCCCGGCTCATGGGCTGCACCCCGCTGGCCGCGGACCATATCCTGACCCGGCTCGAAGCGCACGGCCTGGTCGTCGCGCTCCGCACCGCCACCACGTCCGGCATGGTCGCCGGCACGGTCTACGAGATCCCCGCGATCAAGCCCTCGACCTCGGTTTCTCGGTCCCGCCGGTACTTCGGTCAGCTTTCTCCGGCCGCGGCCGAACCTGTGACCAGGGAGAACGCGGGGGAATCCTTGAAGGGGCGGTCCCGCCGGTACTTCGGAGCTACACACCTCCACGCCCCACTGGCTGACGTAGTTGTTCAAGTTGAGGAAGTGGATGGTTCATCCGCCGAAGGCGCTCTTCGGCTGAGCCACGACGGCGGCTATGCGCGCGAGGCAACATCGGGGGACGGCGCGCTCCGCGCGGAGGCCAGCAGCCTCTTCACCGTCTCGCAGGGCGTCCACCACGTCGTCTCCGAGATCCCGGGCCTGATGGACCGGCTGAGCAAGGGCCAGAAGCTCAAGGCCCGCTCGATGATCCGCTCCGTCCTCACCGCGCACGGCTACACCGCGCAGGACCTGGCCGACCACCTGACCAGCCGCCTCGCCTGCATGAGCCTGACCGACGCCGAATTCAGCGGCTACATCTCCAGCCCCTTCGGCTGGCTGCGCATCCAGCTCCCGGACCTCGTGCGCTGCTCCTGCTGCTCGCGGACCACGAGCGCCATGGCGGGTTCGACGACCACGGTGTGCGGCCTGTGCTGCGAGGCCGAGCAGCGCCCGCAGGTGCCCGACGTCGACCCGGCCACTGCCTGCGCGGCCGTACTGGAGCGGTGGGCGGCCGAGAAGCCCCGGGACGTGCCTGAGACGCCGCTGGAGCCTGCGGGTCAGCCGCGGACGGTGTCGCTGACCGACCGTCGCCGAGCCCGGCGCGGGGTTGCCGCCGGGGCTCCCGAGCGCAATGTGGCCCGGCTCGCCCGCTACCTCGAAGGAGGCATCCAGTGAGTTCCGCGCAGCGAAAAGCCCCCGCCGTGGTGTCGACGGGAGCCTGGCAAGAACCCCTGCTACTCAGCGGTGGCCGGCTGGGTCTTCTCGAACCATGCGACCGGGACAACGACGGCGGCCGGGGCTCCATGTCGGTGCAGCCGCACGCGGGCGCCCTCGAACTGAACCCGGCGCAGGATCACGGCGAGTCCGGCCCGAAGGTCGTCCACGGTGTGCGGCCCGTCGTCCGGCTCACCCTCCTCGCCCAGCGCGGAAGCGGCCTCGGCGTACCGGCCGGGCGGCAGCAGCACGACGGCGGCCCTGCCCCGGCGGGTGACCGCGACGGGGGTGTTCTCCAACTGGGTCCGGTCCAGGACCCGGGCCAGGCCCCGGCGGGCGGCCTCCAGCGCGATCGACTCCATGGCAGGAATCGTAAGCCACCGTAGGGTTCCGTGAGTATCCTTGCGAATCCGTAAGGTTCAGTGGCACACTCGATCCGCAGCAACAAGGGCCCATCTGGCCCGAGTTGAAGACACGGCACCGCACCTGACCAGCGAAAACAGCGCCCGGAAACGGCTCACAAGGCCGCGAAAGGAAGCGCACGAGGTCTTGAGAACTCCACAGGCACCGTCAGAGCCCCCCGCAACGAACGGGGGGACGGCCTCAGCGACGGAGAACTTGCCACGGGCGGCCCCAGCGGGGCGCTTCAACAGGCGGAGGTGCGACACCTCTACCGCCCGCGACCCACACGAAAAGCCCTGGTCAGCGACGCAACCGCTGCCAGGGCCAGGAACCCACAATCAAGGGATTCGATGTGAAGAAGGTACCGCTCCTCGCGGCCAGCGTCGTCCTCGGCGCGGCCACGCTCACCGGATGCGCGGGCACCGCGTACGCCGGGAACGACTGCCTGATCGGGCAGCCGACGATCCAGGCGCTCAGCCCCGACCGCGTGTCGGGCTACGTCACGGTGACCTGCAAGACCCAGCCGAAGACGCAGACGCTGGCGCTCAAGATCCAGCACCAGCGCGCCGGTGCCTCCGCCTGGTCCACCGTCAGCACCAACCCGCCGGACTCCAACCCCGTGGGCCCGGAGCGGCGGTTCTCGATCACGGCGCCGTGCTCGCCGGGGAAGTGGCGGATGGTCATCGCCGTCAGCGGCGTCTCCTCCACCGGCAAGCAGTTCGACAGCGGCGAGCAGCCCTCGCCCAAGGAGACCGAGATCAAGAAGTGCTGACCCTGCGGACCTCCTTCACCAGGAAGAGAATCCGCCACCGGACCGACAGCCAGGTCTCCACCAGCGGGTGATACCGCGGCCGGGGGCCGTACGCGAACCAGACGTCCTCGACAACGGGCCCGCGTCGGACCGTACGGGCGATGTCCCGCAGCTCAGCACTCGTCATCGGTCCAGGCTCCCACCGCCGGCCCGGACACCGCACGAGAACACGCAAAAACCCCGGAGGGTGCAGCGAACACCTTCCGGGGCCTTGAACACGAACCCCCTCATACCCAGGGAGATCGCTTTGAAGAAGGTACCGCCCTCCGTGCCGCCGGTTGACAGGGGCACTGCCAAGAAGACCGCCACCCGCCTCGCGAAGGGGTGGACCCGATGACCGCCGCCGAGCACGAGCAGGCCCGCGAGCAGGAGCGCGACGACATGGTCCGGCTCGCCCGCACCAAGACCGAGCGCGTCCTCACCGAGCATGGCGTGGACCCCGCCGAGATCGCGCTGATCATCGGCGGCGCCGAGTGAGGCGCCACACCGCGGTCATCCTCGGCCAACTCAGCCTGGACGACGTCCCGCTGGCCACCGGCCGCCGCACCCTGACCGCCGCGGACCGCGCCCGGGTCGCTGAACTCCGGTCCCGCCGAGCCGCCCGCGAGTGGCACCGCATCGCCGCCGACTTCTTCCGGGGGATCGGATGAGGCCCCAGCGCCGTCAGGCGGGATGCGGAACAGCCGTACTCAACATCGCCGCCGTCCTCTTCGTCATCTGGCTGGCCCTGCACATGGGGACCGGCCAGTGATTCCCCGACCGCCGCTGAATCAGCGGTACCGATCCATGGGCGCCTACTTCGCCGGCGCCCGCCACGCACGTGCACGACTCAGAAAGGGGGGCCGGTGAGCACCACCATGGCCACCGACATGATCCAGACGTACGGGCCGTGGGTACTTCTCGCGGGAATGACCGTCGCCCTGGCGCTGGTCTTCTTCAAGGCTCGCCGGCCCGAGAAGTCGAAAAGGAAGTTCTCCGCCGGAGTCGTTTCCGCGGGCTTCGCGTTCATCGTCTGCACGGCGGTGTCCCTCAACACCTCGTACCGGTTCACCCTCGACGGCCTCGCCATGACCGGGACGCCGGAGCGGGTCCTGGCCTGCGCCGGGTTCGAGGCGCTGATCATGATGTGCGTCCTCGGCGCGCGTGAGCGTCTGGCGAGCGAGGAGAAGACGCCCGGCTGGTACGGAACCGCCGTGTGGGTCTTCGCCGCCCTGGCAGCGGTCCCGGCCTGGCACGAAGGCCACGGCCTCACCACCGGGACCGTCGTCCGGATCATCGTCGGCTCCTTCGGGTCCGCGCTGTCCGCCCACGCCGCGCTCGGCCTCGACCTCAAGCACCGGACCGGCCAGGAGTCGCAGGGCCCCATGGCGGTGCTCCTGCGGGATCTGCGCGAGCGGGTCATGGCCCGGCTCGGCCTGACCGTACGCAACCGCACCGCCCAGCAGATCGCCGCCGACCGCGCCCTGACCAAGGCCGTGGAACTGGCCGACGAGCACGCCCGCATGACCGACGAGGAGCGCAAGGGCAAGGACGGCCGCAAGCTCTCCGGCCGTCTCGCCGCCCAGCTCGACCGCTCCGGCGTCGCCCTCGACGGCGCCCAGAAGGAACGGCTCCTCGCTCAGCTCGCGGTCCGGCGTCACGCCGCCGCACTGCACGCCCTCGACCTCCCGTCCCCCTGGGCGGAGACCCCCCTGGAGGACGCGCACGATGCCGTTACCGATACCCGCCCCGAGGAGATCGAGGGGCCGCTGGAGCACCCGCCTCACTCCGTTGGTCCGGTACCGGTTACACCCGCCCCGGTGGTCAACACGACGGCATGGAAGGGGCCCGAAAAGGGTGGCCTCCCCGCCTTCATCGCTCTGTCGACAAAACCGCTGGTGGCATACCCGCCAAGCGCGCTGAACGGCGGTCAGGCGGATACCGGCCCCGAGCCCGAGGGGAACACCGCCTCGGTACCCGCCCCGGCCGAGCCGGAGCCCGAGGAAGAGGTGCCCGCCAAGGTGCCGGAGCCGGTGCTGGCGGCTACCGCCCCGAAGCCTCCCGCCGTCCGCGCCCGGGTCGAGGGAGTACCCGCCAGGCGCCGCCCCGCCCTCACCCACGAGGAGCGCGTGGAGGCCATCAGGGCGGCATTCCCGGGGAACGGTCTGCTGTCCGTCTACCAGGCCCGCCAGGAGGTCAGCGGCCGGGATGACGCGGTACGCGCGGCTCTCGTTGAACTGGGCCGATGGAAGGGCGTCGGGGCGCCGTGATGTCCCCGCAGTGCAAGCCGAAGGAGAAGGAATGGCCAAGGAAGTACGACCCGTGACCTGGCTCGCCAGATGGGTGCTCGCGCCGGTGACGACCTGGAGGGCGAACCGCTACATGGCCGCGCACCCCGGGACGGACGCCGAAACGGCCTGGCGAACGGTGCGCCTGGTGAACCACCCCTACGAAGCCCACTACCAGCGCATGCGCGACACGAAGGACTGACCGGCTGCACATGGTCCCGCTCGACTCTGCACTCCGGGGTCGAGCGGGAGCCACGGGCCAGCCGGCCCGCGCAAACGAAACGACGCCCGAGCCCACTTCTCACGGCCGGCTCGGGCGTCTGTGTCCCAGAAAGGACAGAGAGAGTGTCCCAGATACTGAACAGGCGCCGTCGCCCGGCGTACCGCGTCACCCGTACGGGCTACTTGCTCCACAGCGTGCCCTCCGCCCCGCTCCACACCTCCGTGCCCGGCGCCGACGAGATCGCCGTGCAGAACCGGCTGTTCCGAATGGGCGTCGGCCGGTGAGCGACAACATCGCGTGGCACAGCATCCCCGAACCGGACCAGGATGATCCCCCGCAGACCGTCACCTACCCCCCGCCCTACCCCGCACACGAGGAGAGGGAGGGGGGCCAGGCTGGCTGTCTCGTCGCCGTCGGACGCCACGTCGGGGCGCTCCTCGCGGGCTGGCTGATACCGCTGCCCGCGCTGCCGGGCACCGTCCCCGGGCCGCTCGCCATGCAGTGCGCCGCTGCCGGGGTGAGCCTGCCGTTCCAGTGGGCCGGTACCGCCCTGGTGGCCGTGTTCGTCGTCCTGGTCGCCGGGACCGTGGTGGGGGCCGTCACCGGCGGGGAGTGGCTGGCCGCCTTGTTCACGCTCTTCGCGCGGGTGGTGTCCGCCCTCGGCGCCCGGCTCCTGGCCGTGCCGGTGGTGCGGCGGGTGTTCGGCTTCGCCCTGCTGGCCGCGGCCTGGTCGATGTTCACGGGCGCGCTGCTGTGGGCGCCCTTCCAGCACTTTCTCATCGGGGGAAATTAAATGGTCGTCACACTCGGATCGCTCACCGTCGGACTGGTGCTCTTCTTCACGAAGATCGTCCGCGCGTCCAGCGGCGGGGGAGGCGCTCCCACAAAGGGTGCCAAGGCCACCGCCGGGAAGGCCTTGAGCTTCGTCAAGCTCAACTGGCGTGGGCTGCTGCCGTTCTTCGCGTCGACCGCACTATTCGCCCTGGCCGGCGGTACGGCCGGAGGGTTCATCGGGACGGTTCTGGGGTGGTTCCGGGGCGGGATCGGCGCGGCAGGTGACTGGCTGATCGAGCACGTCTTCGGCCAGTCCACCGTCTCCGGCACCGGCAACGGCACCCACGGCCTCCTCACCCCCTTCGGCGGGGCGGTGATGATCGTGGCGTTCGCCCTGATGGTGACCTGCTGGAACAAGCTCCCCGCAAGCTGGAAGCTCGATCTCCGGTGGGGCATCCCGACCGGGATCACCCTCGGCCCCTTCGTCAACGGCGTGATCCTGGTCGACGCCGCCAACTGGGCGGGGGAAAACACGATCGGCTACCTCTTCACCCACGGGGTGGGATGATGACCGACCGGAGATTCGCCGTCATCCCGGGCGCCGCCCACACCGGGCGCCAGCTCGGCCGCTGGTGGACCGGGGACGACCTCTCGGATCGGTGGCTCCACGCCGAATGGCTCAACGGCCAGTACGTGGGCTGGTTCAACCGCAACGCCCGCCGGACCCACGACGCCGAGAAGACCGTCACCGAGCTGGAGGCCTCCTACACGCAGGCCGAGGAGGACGGCAACACCAAGAAGCGCGAGAAGCTGCGGGAGAAGATCCTCACCGCCCGCGAGCTGCGCGACGTCTACCGGGCCGAGGTCTTCGATCCGCTGCCGTTCACCGAGGACGACCTGAACGACACGCTGGGCGGGGCCGTACGCCGCCGCAGGTTCTCCTTCCTGGCCGGCGTGGCGGCCTTGGTCATCCTGACCCGGTACACCGGGGGCTCCGTGCTCCTGGCCGTCGGGGGAGCCGGGTTCGTGGTGGCGTGGATCCAGGGCCGGTGGCCCCGCACGCTGGAGGCGGCCGTGAAGCTGCGCGAGGAGATCGACCCGGCCCTGATGGCACCCCCGGAGCCCGAGCCCGAGCCGGTGCCGGCCATCGCGGAGGAGCCCGAAACCGTCGTCTCCCAGGCCGCCCTGGTCGACGTCGTACGCCGGGGAATCGGAACCCGCAACGGCGTCCACCTGGTCGACCTCATCGCCCCCCTGAGCAAGCTCGGGGCGCTCGGCGAGGAGACCGTTACCGGCGTTCGCACGGTCCTCTACGCGGCGGGGATCCCGACGAAGGACAGCGTGAAGTACCACCTTCCCGACGGGAAGCAGAGCGTGAAGGAAGGCGTCAACGCGAAGGAGTTCCAGGTGTGGCTGGACGCTCCCGAATCGGGGCCCGAGCGTATGCCGATCGGGCAGTCCGGTTACGTGGTGTATCCGAACGGGAGGTCCGGCGGGAGCCCTCCGGACTCCGCTCCCCCGCTGCCAGATCCCGCGTGAATCCTGGTAGTTCCTACCTACCTACCGAACCTACCCGGCATATCGGACGAAATTCGAGGCGGCCGAGAGGGGATGCCGATCGTAAACACTGCTGCCCTCACATCACGCATTGTGACGTTTCTCCGGTGGCACCCAAGACGCCCCAAGGCGTGGCACCATCCCCTCAACACCACGTTAAGGAGGGCAAGTTGAGTACCTGGGACGACCTGATAGACCCCGGCAAGGTCAAGGCGCTGTGCATGTACGGCACCCTCGGCCTCGCCATCGGCATCACCGCCGTGTTCTCCCCGCCGGCCGCCGGGATCGCGGTCTGCACCGTCCTCTTCGGACACTGGGCCCTCGCCCAGATCATCCAGAAGCGGAACGGCCCGGCCCACCCCTTCGACGGCCCCGCCGAGCTGACCCACCGCGCCCGCCTGGAGGTCGACGACCTCGCCCACCACGACCCCGCGTACCGCGAAGCCGCGGGATACCTCGACCTCGCCGAGGAGGCCCTCAAGCGCGCGGCCCTGCCCCTGCCACCCGCGTAACCGCGCCATCAGCACACCCAGTAGCCCCCGGCCCTACGCAACACCGCCGGGGGCTTCGTCTTGCCCGAAAGGACCCTCGTGTACAACCCCTACGCCGCCCCGCCCGCGTACGCCCCGGCACCGGCCCAGAGCAACGACAAGACCGTCATACGCGTCTGCGGCGTCGTCATCGCTGCCGGACTCCTCACCATCGGCGGGTTCGTCGCCTACGCCGCGAGCGACGGCAACGATGCATTCGACGCCTTGCGCCCGACGCCCCCGAGTGCCGACTACCTCGCCGGCTACCAGATGGGCAAGGAGGGCCGGATCGCGGACGGACAGTACGCATACCTCATGGACGCCCCCACCGCCGACCAGGTCTGTGGCCAGGAACTCCTGGCCGGGAACTACGAGCACTCCACCGGCAAGCAGGGCAGGGACTGGCTCGACGGCTGCATCGACGGCGAACTCGGCCATCCCTCCCGCTGACTGACGGCACACCGCGCCAACCGTCCGGCTCAGCGCCCAACATTCACACGAACGGATTAATCGGATGAAAATCCCCTCCGACCACGCCATCACGGCGGCCGACGCGATCCAGAAGATGAACCACGCGCTGATCAACAGCGGCAACACATCGGCTCCCGAGATCAGCGCCACCGTCCAGGCCCTGATCACCCTCGTGGACCGCCTCCCCGAGGCCCTCGGACGCCTCTCCAACCACCTGGTCCGCGAGGAGAAGGCGGCCCGCGTGCGGATGGACGACAACAGTGACCCGGCGAAGGCGGTGGTGTGGGTCGACACCTTCCTCACGGACGCCGACAGCGACCTAGCCGATGTCTCCAAGAGCCTCCACGCGGCCGGGTCCCTGCTGTTCAAGATGGGCCAGCCGTACGAAGGGGAGGACGAAGTCCGATGACGGCCCGCACCTCCACCGCGAAGGCCTTGACCGACCTCGTCGACCTGGTGCGCCGTACGCCCGGCTGGAGGGTCATCGACCAGCGCAAGGGCAGCGGAGTCACCGTCCAAGCGCCCAACGGCGAGCAGGCCAGTTTCAACATCGCCGGGGCCGCGTCCAACGCGAAGCTGCCGAACGTCCAGGGCCGTCTCAAGCGGATGGGCTGGGACCCCACCGCCGCCGACCGGGCCAAGGAACGCGCCGCGAAGAAGCGCCTGGCCGCCACCCGCCAGCGCAGCGACGACGCCATAGCCCACGCCCAGCGCGACGGCGAACGCCGCGCCCACGCCGAGCGCCTCGACAAGGCCCGCACCGAGCTGACCCGCGCCGAAGCCGAGCTACGGGCCTCCCGCCTCGCCTTCGAGCGCGCCGAGTCCGCCCACCGCCGGGCCGCCGCCCGGCTCCAGCACCTCGAAGGAGTAACTCCATGACCCAGGTCACCCGTTGGCAGTGCGACCAGCTTCATGACGGCCTGAGCGCCCCCGTCTTCTCGATCCATAGCTCACGCCCCGAGTTCCTCCGGGACGCCGTCGACCGCCGGTCCTGCGAGCACATCACCGAAGCCGAGCGCGCCGAGCTGTCCGCCGGCCGCGTCCCCGCCCGCCTGACCCCGAAAGAGGAGTCCGCGTGACCACCACACAGCCCGAGCCGACCGTGAAGGTCTGGAAGTGCGACGAGCCGGGGTGCACAGTCAAATTCCGGTCCGCCAGTCCCGCCCTGCTTGACCGCCTCGCACAGGCCCACGCCGCCCGTCGCCACGGCGGTGGCCAGTGACCGAGATCGAGACCTCCCCCGTACGCCCCGAGGGCGGCGGCACCGAGGTCACCGACACCATGTGCACGAGGTGCGGCTGGACGTACTCGATGCTGTGCCCTGAGTGCCCCGGCTGCGGATGTTTCACCGGCTCGTGCACCGGCTGGCGCCACGGCGAGTACCAGCAGGACGAGGACGACGAGCCCGGCGACTGCGGAGACGACGACTGTGAGGGCTGCGACGAGTGCAGCCCGTACGGGATGGCCTATGGGGAAGCGGGCTGGTGATCACGGCCAGCATCGCGCGATGAGACGATCTTGAGATCGTTGCTGGAAGGCCGGTACGCGTCTTCCTACCCGAACGGCAGTGATTTACCGTCCACGGATGCGTGAAGACGAAGGAAGTTTCGGCGAGGCCATGGCCATCCTGTCGAGCTTCGCCTCCTACGACATGAAGCAGGATGCCACCCGGATGCTGGTCTGGCTCGACCAGGCGAAGCTCGATGTCCGCACCGGCCTGCCTATTCGGGACTACACCCGTCGCGTACCGAACCGGGCCTTCACGGCCTATACCGTCGCCCGGCTTCTTGCCGACGACGGGCTGATCGTTACGCCCCCTGGCTGGGACAACGGCACTGCCGACATCAGCCTTACCGCGCGGGGACGCGCGTGCGTCAACCACTACGGAGGAAACGTGAACGAGTACACCCGGGACAACCCGCAGCAGCAGCCCAGCATCCGCATCGGTAACGTCGGCGAGGGGTCGGCCGTCAACTTCGGTTCCGGTGCCATCACCGCGGCGAAGGGCGCGACGGTCAACGCCGGTGCAGGAGCCCAGCAGAGCACCTCCGGAGTCGACAGCGGCGACCTCATCGCCGTCCTCTCCCTCATCCGCGCCAACATGCCCATGCAGACCGACCAGGACTTCATGGACGAGGTGATCGCCGACGCCCAGGGCCAGGAAGACACCCCCTCGCTGCGCCGCAGGATGTGGCAGGCCATCACCGGCTACATCGCCCGCAACGAGGTCATCGTCGCCGACAGCGTGAACGGCGTCCTGGAGCAGCTCAACAACAACTTCTAGGCCCCCGGCTTCCCGATCCTCCGACGCAGCCCCCGCCCCCGGCAGCAGCCCGGACCAGGCGGGGGCTGCGTCATTTCCGGCACCGATGGCGCAGGCCCGGGTGGGCGCCTATTTTCGAAGGGCACCACCACGACCCGGGAGCCGCACATGCCGACGACGCTCTACCCTCGCCGCCGCCGGAACGAGACCCCCGAGGCCCTCGCCTTCGCGTACAAAGACCCGGGCGGCCCCTGGACGATCGCGGCCCGCTGCCCGTACTGCTGCCAGGACCACAGGTACGGCGCCGGACACGGCCCGGCTCCCAGCTTCCCGGCCGGCACCGTCCGATGCCGCGGGCGCAGTTACTCGCTCACGTTGCTGGACTTTGCAGCGTCTTGATCAGCCCAAGGCGAGGGCAGCGCGCTTGACGCCTTGCAGCGTCCACGGCGGACAGCTCTTGTCCCCCTCCAGGGAAGGGAGCGTCGCCCACCGGATATCGGCAACCTCCTCCGGAGAAGCGATGAGGGGCTGCGCGTCCGCGGGCATCTGCGCGGCGAGCACCACGTTGATCACCGGATTGCCGGAGTCCGTCACGAAGAACACGCTCTCGGCGTAGCTGAGATCGGCCTCCGCCAGATCGACGCCGATCTCCTCCAGCACTTCCCGGCGGGCGGTGTCCGTCAGAACATCCCCACCGGGCGAGTCTGCGTCCACCGTCCCACCGACCAGAGACAACTGCCCGGCCGCGTGCTCCTCGTTCAGCCCGCGCACGATGAGCAGCCATTCGTCCCCGCGGCGCAGTGCCACATCCACGTTGATCGCGTACTTCAAGGGGTCTCCTTCGCGGCGGCGCAGTTACTCGCTCATTCCGCTCAACTTCGCAGGGTCCTGACCATCACCGCGTACAGGGGAGAGTCGTCGGAGGGCTTCGCCTCGTCCCGCTTCTCGTAGCCCCACTTCTCGTACAGGGCTTGTACCTTCGGGTGCGTGGAGTCGACGAGGAGCGTCACGTAGTCGACGTCGAACGATTCGACCAGCGCGTCATGTATCTGCTGTGCCCGGCCGGTGCCCTGCCACTGGGGCAGCACCATCAGCTCGGACAGGGCGAGGATCCGGCCGAGCACGCCCTTGGGCCGGTCCGATCCTTTCCACCAGCCGCCGGGCTTGAACTTCGAGCCGTACGCGTACCCGACCGGGCCGCCGTTCTCCCACCCCGAGACGCAACTCCAGTCCTCGCGCCCTGACCATGTGTCGACGAAGTACGAGAACCGCTCGCGCGAAGTGAACGGGTCGGGATCGTTGGCGTACACCTCGTCGTGGATGTCCAGGAGCAAGGAACGGACGTCCGGTGCGTCGGCGTGCGTGTACGTCTTCAGATCCATTGGCGTGACTCCTCGATCCAGCTCAAAACCTCGGGCGCCTTCGTGCCCGTGGCCGCGATGACTTGGCGCGTTCTGGCAAGCGTGTTCGTCGTACGCTGCGACCCGGACTCCGGCAGCAGCATTCCGTAAGCCCGCCTCCCGGTTGCGCACGCCAGCTCCACCTCCCCCTGCCTCACCTGGGACAGGGACAGGTGCGCCGTGAAGAGTGCCCTGTTGCGGACCATGTCGTCGGGGAGGGCGGCGAGGGTGCGGTGAAGGCAGGACTCGGCCCGCGCGTGCTCACCCAGCGCCGTCCAGACGTACGACGACAGGGCGCCGAACTCGGCGGGGCTGTAGAACGTGATCCACTCCGACGGCCGCTCACCCCCTGCCCGTCCGAACGCCTTCTCCGCGAGGTCCAGGGCCCGCAGCGACTCCGCGGGCTGACGCAGCCTGGCCAGGGCGTTGGCGTGCCGCATGTACCCCAGCGACGCGTACAGCGGGTCACGCCGGGCAACCGAAGACTGCTTCATCACCTCCGCGCCGGCCGCCGCCTCGGCATGGTTCTCCCGCTGGCTGGAGGCGAGCATCAGGTGGTCCCAGACCCGGTACATGGCCTCGCCGTCGCGCGCGAGACCCGCGAGGGTGAGGGCCTTGTCGAGGTGGGCGCGTGCACGCTGCGGAGCGCGTGCGTCGATTGCGGCGAACGCCGCCAAGCACGTGACGTCGGACGCGAGCCGGTACATCCGACGCCGGATGCGGTCCGAGGCGCCACCGCCGGCGAGCGACGACTGGGCACGCGCCGCCAGCTCGACGGCCTTGTTCTCCATCCGCCGCGTTCCGCCGAGCCGCGAGTCGTCGCGCAGCAGCTCGGTGTACTCCCGGTGGAACCGGTCGGCGTCGGACTGCCCCAGCCGCAAGGGACGTGCAGGGATGACAGCAGCGGCAGCAGTTCCGGTCGCTGCGAGAAGCAAGGTACGGCGGTGCAATGGGTCCTCCGCTGATGCTGCGGAACGTGGTGGGGCGAACCCTAAATCCGCGACCGGGCGTCCGAATACCTCCTCCAGCGCGATGCAGGTCCGGCCAATCGGCCGCCGGGTGGCGCCGTTCAGCAGGTTCCTCACGGTGCGTGCGGAGACATCGCCTGGTCTGCCGGTGAGGTTTTGGAGCGCGGTGTTCATCTGGCGTGCCAATTCGTCCTGCTTGAGCCCGAGTTCATCCATCTGGGCCTTGAGGACGGCGTTCACTCCCATGCGACAGAACGTAGCCGCACGGGCACTGTCCGAACCACCCGCCGGGCAATGCGGGCGCAAAGTTTTCCGGTCGACTGCGGGCAACTCGGCAGCAACCCTTCCTGTCCACGCACGCTCGACGGTCGTTGAATTGTCATCACGCCGCCCCCGCAGGGCGGTTCCCCTGGCCCCGCCGCTGTCGACCCCCTTCGTGGCGGGGCCGGGCACCACCTCATCAAAGGAGCACACCGAGATGAGCACGAGCACCCTGCCCACCCCTGCTGAGATCGCCGGGCGCGCGGTCGAGATCCTGGCCGCGATCCGCGCCGACCCCGAGTTCGGAGCCTTCGAGGCCGCGACGCTGGAGTACTCCTCCGACTGGCAGTGCTTCACCGGCTTCCCCGTGATCGAGCGCTGGAACCTCGACACCGACAAGGCCCCCCTGTTCACCGAGGGGCTCCGCGCCCTCGCCCTCAAGGCCGCGGTCTTCAACCTCACCGGTGACGAGCGCCTGGCGGAGATCCCCGTCGCGGTCCCGGTCGACGAGATGACGCACGCGATGATCGCCCAGCCGCAGCTCTTCGCGCGGATCGCGGAGCGCACCGGGTTCGCCCTGATCCACCAGACCGACCAGGAGCACACCGACTACACCGACGGCGACTTCACCCACCGGGCATACCGCCTCGCGTGGGGCGAGCCCCCGGCCCGGTACTGGCTGGTGAAGGAGGAAGTCGACCGGCGGGTGAAGATCCTCACCGCGCGGTACGCCAGCATCGGCATGGACCGCGCCGGCCGCGAGCACGACATCGAATTCGCCGCCGCGTAGGTCACCGGGAACGGAACAACGACCAACGCCTCCGCGGTGGCTCCTGCTCGACAACGACCCGTTCGGGCGGAGGCGCGATCCGGTCCGGCGCGACCCCGACCTTGTCCGGGTGCACGCAGGCGGGAGTCCCGTCTGAGGTGTAGCGGTGACCGTCGGCCGGGTTGAACGGGCACTCGCGCGAAGGCCGGTCGTAGACGACGAAGGCGTCCCTGGGAAGCCGCAGCGAGGGACAGATCCCGCACGCCGGGTGGTCGCTGTCCTCAGTGATGAACGGCTCGGCCATCCCCGCACGATACCCCCGAGCAACGGGCCGCGATCCCGTCCTCGCAAACGCACCCGCGGCCCGTTGCACCCTCCAGCCTGAGGAGAGCGCCATGACCCAGCCCCTGCCTTGCCGCCCGCTCGCCCGCCAGATCGAGGACCAGCCCACATACGGCACCCTCAGTCCGCGTATGCGGAAGGTCGCCGAAGAGGGATGGGCGAAGTTCCTGGCCCGCGCGGCCGGCGGGGATGAGGACCAGCACGAGCGAGCCGAGGACAACGGCGACCGCCCATGAGCGGCTTACGCGAGCGTGACCCGTGGGGCTGGCGCCAGCAGCTCGCCGCCCTGGTCTACGTGATCGGGGCCAGCGCCGTGGTCATCACGCTCGCCCTGGCCGGAAGATCCGGCCGGTAACCCCACCGACTCCCCGCTCCGCGCTTCCACCGCCCGGGGCGGGACGCACCACCGTCATGCACCACTCGCAGTACGATGAGAGGAGCACCACCATGACCGACACCATCGAGCGCACCGAACTGGGCAAGTTCTTCACGGTCACCGCCCGCCGGTTCGCCGAGGGACACGGAACGGTCGAGATGTTCTCCGGCGCGATCGACGCCGAGTGGCACCGGCTGATGGAGACGCCCGAGTACGCCGACTTCAGCACCGCCCACGCCGGAACCGTGCTGGGTCACGGGGCCAACTGCGGCACCGGTCCCGTCACCTGGGTCACCGCGTACGAGGAGATGTACGGCACGCTCCCGGCGATCTGGTTTACCCGCGAGGACGGCACCCTCGACGAGGAGGGTCTGGCCCACTACCGGGAGACCGGCACCGTACGCGGTGAGTGGAACTGCAACCCCACCGGCGGAGATGGCGACGACGTCGCCCCCGCGCCGAAGAAGTCCGCCACCGCATGATCCCGACGCACACCGACGTAGCGTCCCGGCCCACCGCCGGGGCGCTTCGCCTCGTTGAGCCCCGCACCACCCAGCCCCGCTCGGTGGACATCAGCGGCTACGTCCAGCAGATGAGCACGCACTGCCCCTACCTCGCCCCGTCGGTCGAGCGAGGGCTGACCGGCTGGACCGTCTACGAGGTGGCCGGCGAGGCGGACGCGGTCGAGGCGGAACTGTTCTGGTCGGGAAGCCGCGCCGCCGAGTGGGTCCGGCCCTTGGCCTCCCGCCTCCACGGTGCGCTCGTGTGCGAGAACGTCGTTCTCCTGGGCGGTGGCCGTGACGTGACCGGCTGGCCGCACTGGGCCTTGAAGAACCTCTACGCGCCGGTGGGGGTGATGTTCGGGAAGTTCCACGCGGGCGAGGAGGAGGTGGCACAGGATGGCCGGAGCATCCCCGCCGCTCCTGTCTCGTTCATCCCGGTGCGGCCCGCAGTCCGCAGGCGCGACCCGCGTTTCCTCCACGACACCCCGGACCTGGCCGACGCGCTCGCCGTGGCGTCCGACGACGGCCGCGACGTATTCGAGCACCTGCCCCACGACTGGAAGGCGGTACGGGCATGGTCCCGGACGAAACTCCCCCCTGTCCCCCGGAAGCAGTAGCCGCCGCCGAGACGCTGTGCGGCGGCCCGGTCGAATTGAAGAGCATCACCGACCGGCGCGGGTCCGCGGTGTGGAAGGCGACCGGCCCGGCCGGCCCGGCGGCCGTGAAAGCCGGATTCGGCGAAGGCGCCCAGATCACCGCGCGTGAGGCCGAGGTTCTCGGCAAGCTGCCCGAGTACAACGTCGACTCCGGCACCCATGAGGGCACGGTGTGGATGGTGACACCTTGGTTCGAGGGCCCTTCCACCTGGGGCGTGTTCAAGACCGTGCGCGAAACCGGGGAGGGCCTGGACACGGCCAAGGCGGGCGCGGTCACCCTCTGCCGCACCGTCGCCGCCCTCCACGAATCCGGATGGGTCCACTCCGACCTCCAGCCCGCCCACGGCGTCCACACCCCCGACGGCGTGAGACTGCTCGATCTCTCATGGGCATGGAAGGAAGACTTCGTTCCCGGCCCCGAATTCCGCGGCGGCATCGTCCACCTCGTCGCGCCCGAACTCGCCGCCTCCATCAACGTCGGCATCATGCCCGTCACCCCCAGCAAAGCCGCCGAGGTGTACGCCCTCGCCGGATCCCTGTGGACCTGCATCACAGGCCGCTGGCCGCTCGACTACAAGACCGCCGGCATCGACACAAAAGAGATCGGCCCGGCCAAAACCCGCGCCCACATCGCCAACCGCCGCATCCCCCTGGACACCTCAACACCATGGCCCGCCGTTCAGGACGTGCTGCGCCCCGTACTGCTGGGCGGGCCCGGCGACCGCCCGACCGCTGCCGAACTCGGCGATCTCCTGGCGGCGCTGTGACCATCCCCGTCACCCTGCGGGACCTCGTGTCCGACGACGCCCCCGCCATCCAACGCATCTACAGCGGAAAGTCCGTCGCCTTCACCACCGGCAAGCCCATCACGATCGAAGAGGCCACCGCCAAGATCTCCGCATGGGGACGCAGCGCCTTCGGAATCACCGTGCACGGCGACTTGCTCGGCGTCGTCAAGATCCACTCCCGCACGCAATCAACCGGAACCATCAGCTACATCCTGCGCGAGGACTCCTGGGGCAACGGCTACGCCACCGACGCCGTACGACAGATCACCGACTTCGCGTTCAACAGGGTGGGCCTGGAGCGCCTGGAAGCCAAGCACCACCCCGACAACCCCGCCTCCGGCCGAGTCCTGGCCAAGGCCGGATTCGACTGCCACGGGCTCCACGACGACTTCGTGACCTACGCCCTGGAGAAGAAGCGCACAGCATGAGCAACACCCGCCGCATCGCCTACTTCACCGAGCCGCACGAACACATCGTGCAGATCAACGGCGTGGTCGTCGTCGCCCAGGACGACCAGGGCCGTATCGCCCTGATCCGGCAGACCATCCACCTGCACGGCACCGTTCTGACGGCGCCCGGTGGCGGGATCGAGGAGGGCGAGGACCCCCTTGACGCGGCGAAGCGGGAGCTGGAGGAGGAGGCCGGGATCACCGCTGCCGTGTGGACGCCGCTGGGCTTCACGGTCCCGATGTCCCGCAGCACCATGAAGCTCCACATGTACGCGGCCACCGCCCTCGGACCCGGCGTCCAGGCCCTCACCGCCACCGAGGCCGAGCAGGGCCTCACCGTCCAGTGGACGCCTCGCAAGGAGGCCGTGCAGGCAGCCCTTGACGGACGTATCAAGCTCGCCGGAGCGGCCCTCGCGCTGCTGACCTGGTCGGCCCGGACGGAGGTCACCGCATGAGGGAATGGCTCCCGCCCGAGGAGTACGTGAAGACGATCGCTCAGTCCACCTCGTACGCCTGCCTGTACTTCACCGATACCCATGGCCGCCCGGTCCAGCTCAAGGCCGCCTACAAAACCGAGATCTGGCAGTGGCCCGGCGGCAACATGGATCCGGGCGAGACGCCGTGGGAGTGCGCGCTGCGGGAGTGCCTGGAGGAGACCGGGATGGTCTTCGAGGGGGAGCAGAAGCTGTTGGGGTCTCAGTTCATCGGCCATCGGGGCAGCTCGTGGCCGATGAACCACATCGGGTTCGTCTTCGACGGGGGCACCCTCACCGACGAACAGATCGCCGCGTTCGTGCTTGACCGCGAGGAGCACACCGAGGTCCAGGTCCACACCCTGGAGGAGTGGGAGGAGATCATGTCACCGGTGAACTTCGCCCGGCTCAAGGTCGTCGACCACGCACGCCGTACGGGGACCGTCGCCTACCTGGAGCGCTGACCGGTACCTGTCCAGAAGGAAGACCACCACCATGACCGAACGCGTCCGCGCCGTCCTCGTCACCCACGGACTCACCGGCGACATCACCGAACTCCCCGAGCCCGGTCCCACCGCAGCAGCCACCGCCGCGCAACTCGGCTGCGAAGTGGGCGCCATCGCCAACAGCCTCGTCTTCTCCGTCAACGGGACGCCTCTCCTGGTCCTGGCCAGCGGCGCCCACCGCGTCGACACCCGCAAGGTCGCCCGGCTTCTCGGCGTCGGCCGCGCGAAGATCCGCTCCGCCAGCCCCGAGTTCGTCCGGCAGGTCACCGGTCAGGAAGTCGGAGGTGTCGCTCCCGTCGGACACCCGCAGCCCCTGCGGACCCTGGTCGACGTCCACCTCGACAACTTCCCCCATGTCTGGGCCGGCGCGGGCCTGCACCACACCGTCTTCCGCACCACCTTCACCGAACTGCTCAAGCTCACCGACGGGGAAGCCGCCGACATCAAGGAGATCACCGCATGACCGACTTCAAGAGTGCCGAAGTGATCGTCACCACCCCCGACGGGAAGGTGCTGCTCCAACTGCGTGACGACATTCCGGGGATTTGCTGGCCCGGCTACTGGCACACCCTCGGGGGCGCCCGCGAGGAAGGTGAGACGCCGTACGAGACGGCCCGGCGCGAGCTGCTGGAGGAGGCTGGCATCGACGTGGAAGGGCTGCTGCCGCTGGACGTGGTGCCCTACGAGGCCGACGACACGGAAGCCCATCGGTGGTTCCACGCGATCGTGGACGTGGACCCCGATCAGTTGGTCTGCGGCGAAGGCCAGGAGGTGCGCTTGGTGCCGCTCGGCGAGGTTCAGTCGATGCACGTGCCGCCGCACATCAAGGACTACCTGAGGCAGCTCGAAGGACACCTCCGTGTCGGCAAGCCGCGGGTGTGGGCGCAGATCGACCGCCTCCACGGCGTCCTCGCCAAGCACTGCGAGGACATCGGACAGCCCTTCCTCCCCATGCAGATGACCAAGCTGTCCGAAGAGGTCGGTGAAGCCGCCCAGGCCCTCCTCGGTGTCCTCGGGGCCAACCCCAGGAAGGGCGTCAGCCACACCATGGAGGAATTCCAGGCGGAAATCTGCGACTCCATCGTGGCCGGCATGGTGCTGCTGCGGGCGACCACCTCCGACGCGGCGTCGGTGCTGTCCGACCACGTGGCACAGTGGAGCGGCTTGGACGGACGGCCGTGATCATCTGTTTGCGCTGGGGGTGGATTCCCCGCAAACGCTGCTGGTGCGTCCGTCCCATCCGGTGCGGGAAGTGCGGTATCTGAATGCTCCAGCACCTCATCACCCACGACGATGACCTGCGGATGGTCCCCGCCAACCGCGAGCACCTGGCCGCCGCCGCCGAAGAACTGCGCGGGGACCTGCGGAATCGTGTCCGGTGGATCGGTATCGGTCTGCTGAGCCTGGGCAGCTACGGCGAAGCATGCGCGTTCCTGCGGCAGGCGCTCGACCTGGCCGAAGCCAGTGGCAACGTCCGGTCCGTCATCGCCACCGAACTCAATCTCGGTGACGCGCACCGTTACGCCGGTGAGACGGAGACCGCTGGCATGCTCTACCGCGACGCGCTGGACGCCGCCCGCGCGGGGCACCCGGATCTCGTCGACTTCGCCCTCCAGCACGTCGGCAAGCACCTCATGGAACAAGGCGACCTTGTGGGTGCGCGCACCCACCTGCGGGAGGCGCTGCAACTGCGGATCGCCAAGGGTGACGCCGACCTGGTCGAGTCCACCGAGGCCGCACTCGACCGCGTGGAGCTGCTCAAGCTCACCGACGGGGAAGCCGCCGACATCGGCGAGAGCTGACCCTCACCACCACGGCCGCGCCGGTCTCGAAGGCGCCGAGCGGGGACCCAGTCCGTACCGGGCCATCCTCTGCTCGTGCGTCTCCACCGGGACCGGCTCCGGCTCGGGGGCCGGAATCTGCGGCTGCTTCGCCCGCGCGTCCTCCACCATCCGCTGTTGCCTCAGCTTGATGTCCCGGGCGTGCGCGTGGTCCCACTCGGTCCACTCGGACTCCGACTTCATCATCGCGTCGGCCATTCGCTGCTCGTCCGCGGTCACCGCCTCGTTGTAGCGCTGCCGGTCATTTCCGAAGTCGAAGGTGATCGGCACGTCCAGGGCCGGGTCGGTCCTCGGCTCTCGATCCGGCTTCTTCGTCCACGGCGCCCTCATCTACGCCTCCTCCGCGGGCACGATGGTGACCTCGTTGTCGGGGTCCATACGCGGTGGGCGCCCCGGCTTCACCGGCCGCAGTCCGTCCGGCGTGATCACGGTCCCGGTGTCTTTGGCCAACCCGTTCGGGTAGCGCTCGACCGGCGGCGCCGGCCAGTCCGTGGCCCCCGAGGTCGCGGCTCGCGCCAGCCCCTGCAAGAACGGGGTCGTGCCGCGGAGCACCTGCTGCCACACAGGCGGAAGCTCCTCAGCCGCCTGCAACCCGGCCGGAACCGGCTGTGATTCGGTCTCCCGCCGGGCCCGCCGCTCGGACAGGGTCGGAGTGCCCTCCCCACTGAGCCACGCTCGTTCCGCCGGATCGGGCGGAAGCTGCAACCCTTCGCGGGGGTCGTAGTAGAACTGCTCGGGCTCGGGCTGCTCCTGCGAACCCGGTGGGTTCTGCTTGAGCCAGTAGGCGGCCTTCCACTCCCGCAGCAGCTTCTTCCGCTTTTCCGCCCGGGGCCTGGTCAAGCGACGATGTCCGGCAACGCCCGGCGCATCCGCTGCGCGGCCTCCCGGCTCAGGCTCTGCTGTGCCCCCTGGGCCAGTCTCGACTCCCAGAACCCACTGGCCGGCGCCATGTTCGCGCTGGCGGTGTAGCCCGCGTAGGTCTCGTTCACCCCGCTGTACGCGGCGTTGTCCTCGCGCCCCGCGCTGTACCCGCGCACCATGGCCGCCCGCTGCCGAGCCTCGTCCACCGTCGGGGAGTCTGTCAGGTAGACGTTGTTGCCCCTCGGGAGCGACCGGTTGCCGAAGGCCTCCGGGGCCACCGACTGCACGAAGGCGCCCCGGTCGTGGGCCTCGGTCTGCGTGTTCCAGGTCCCGCGCTGGGAGCTGTAGATCTCCCAGGCGAGCTGGGCGTGGGGGTTGCCGTCGTGGAACGCCTCACGGTGCATCCGCCGGACCTCGGCCTGCTGGGCCCGGACGTTGTCGATGGTGGCGCCCACGCATTCGTTGGCCTGGTCCACTGTGCACTCCTGGGTACGCGGAATAGATTCACCACAATTGTCCGCTTACCATGGAGCTGGACGTTAACTCAATCCCCCATTCGTGACCGCTTTCCTCGGACCCACCCTCGGCTCCAGACACAGGTCGTATTGCCCGTGCCCGCCACGACCGAGGGGAGTCCCTGCGTGGACCCCGAGCAGATCAGCCCACTGTCGCCGGATCCGGATACTCCGGAGTCCCGCGGCATCCCGTCCAGCGCCGGCCAGAACCTCAATGCCCGCCAGTTCGGCCGCGGCCTCGAACCGCGTGGTGCGGACCGCTCCGGTGTCGGAACCGGCGCCCCCACCGGCTACACGCTTCCGCACTACGGCAGCGCCGAAGACCACCTCTGTCGCCCCCTCGCCGGCGAGGTCAACGGCGACGACGACGGCCTGGTCCCCGGCTTCCGCTCCGGACCGCCCGGCATGATCACCCACAGCCCCGGCATCCCCTTCGACCACGCCGAACGCAACATCGTCAGCCGCCCCCACCACGGCGCCCGCCCCGAAGACGACGAGTTCGCCTCCGAGGTGGACCAGAACCTGGGGCGCCGATGACCCACACCTACGGCAGCACCCAAGGCGCCGCTGCCGCCCAGCGCGAACTGGACCGACTCGGACAACGACACCAGGACATCTACAACAGCGCGCCCAACTACCCCCACGAGCCCAAGCCCGAAGAGATCGACCACCGCGCCGCCCTGTACGCGGCCGTCCCCGGCGACGATCACGGTTGCACCTTCCACAACTGAACAGACAACCGAACAGACAAGAGAAGAAGAGGGCCTCCGCGGGGCTCTCTCTCTCGTTGGCAGTGGCCCTACCGGCGGAGAGTAGAAGAGCGCTCCGGGTGGGCTTCCGTGACGCCGTGGACGACGCGCACATCCACGTAGTTCTGGTGCAGCACCCCCACCACGTCGTTCACCCGGTGCCGGTCGAACTCGGCGGCTCCGCGCTCCTCGTTCCACGTGAACAGGCCGGGCAAGGCGTCAGCCACCCAGTTCTCCCCGTTCTGGTACCCCGAGGGCATACGCAGCCTCGCCGGCGCGTGCCTGCTGTCGGTCGGTACGAAGATCTTCGGCATGTCGTTGTCGTTCATCATGTGCTCCGATCTGGTGGAACCCCCCTGTGCGGGCGCCCGGCATCCGGCACCCTTGATGCATGAGCTACCCCCGGGCCAAGTGCCCCGTCTGCGAGCGTCCGGTGGCCCTGCTGCCCACCCGCAGGGCAGGCCACGGAAGCGTTCATGATCACAAACGCAGCGCCCGCGCCCTCGTGCTCTGCGGGGGCTCGATGCAGCACGTCGCTTATACGGAAGCACTGGCCTGGCAGGAGACCCTCCCGGAGGACGCCGACCGGGCAGTGGCCCCGGCGACGGAGGCGCTAGCCCTTTTCTGACGCGCCGACCGGCTCGCGGAGGATCTCGTCCTCGAAGTGCACCACCCTGACCGCGGGCGGCTCGACCTCCGCCAGCTCCAGGACACGCGTGTAGTCGAGGCCCTTGATGTGTCCGGCCGGAAGGAGAACTCCCTTCCACAGGACGACGGGCTCACGGCGTCCGTCGGCGTGTACGTTCCACGAATGCACCGGCAGGACATAGCGCTGCCCATCCGCGAGCATCCGCAGTTCAACTTGCAGGTCGCCGGTCTCAGGTAGGGCGGCGACGACGGGGGTGGACATCAGCTTCTCCTTTGGTGATGGTCACGCCGATTCGGGGGTCTTGGTGATTCTCGACTTGGACGGTGAAACCTCGGATACACCCGAAGCAGCCGCACCGGGCGCAGTGCCGGGCCTCCCACTGGTGCGGCCAAGCCGGAGGGTCTGACGGGGGCTCTGGGGGCCGTGCACGGCGCCTACGGCGTCGCTGGCGACGGGTCACGGGGTTCGCTCGCCGGCCTCGGCCAGGAACTGGTCGCGGAGCCGGGTGTAGGTGTTCTTCTCCTCCGCGGAGAGCCTGGCGATCTCCTCGGCGTGGAGGGCGGCGGTGTACACGATCTTGAGGTGCGCCGCGGCGGCGGGGTTGGACATGGCGGTGCCTTCCGGTGGGGGGAATCGGTTCTGCGGAGTCAGGCGGGGAGGTACGGGGACCAGGCAGTGTCGGCGCTCCAGACGCCGGTCTCCTTGTCGAAGCCGAGCAGGCGTTCGTAGGAGGCGACGGCGTCGAAGGGGCGGGTGAAGTACCGGTGCTTGACCTGCGTCCCGCTCTCGGTCATCCAGCGGACGACGTAGAGGCGCCCCGCACGCGGGGCCAACAGGTTCCCCTTATAAGGGGTGTTCTGGGGCATATCTCCATTGTGGGACCCCTCGGCGCGATCCGAAAGGGGCCGCCGACAGGTTCATCCGCGCGGGCTCAGCCCTGGCCTAGGACCCAGTTGCCCGGACGGAAGTTCGAGGTCCGCCGGTCACGTCGTGGATGGGCGTGGTGTCCATCCACGCCCAGTCACGCGTGGTCGTCATGACCACGCGTCCCCACCACGGTCACGCGGGGGCCGGGCGGGGGGCCGATGCCGTCGAACATGGCCTTGGTGAGGGCCTCGACGATGTCGGGGTCCCAGTCCTCTTCCGGCAGGTCTTCGGGGTGCTCGGTCACGAGGCCCTCGGGAAGCCGCGCTCGCCGTGCTCGAAGCGGGCGCCGCGAGCCGCCTCGTAGGCCGCGCGGACACGGTTTTGCCGCCCCGCGGTGTCGGTCTCCTCGAACCACCCGTCGTAGGGCGTCAGGAAGTCCGGATCCTCGCCCCAGTGGCGCCAGCGACTCAGGGCCGCGGGTCCGCTGATGTCCATCTCGCTCAGACAGTGGGCGTCCGCGCTGCCGTTGAAGCCGTAGTAGAAGTCCCTCACGTCGAACCCATGGCCGGCGTCCTCCCTGCCCCGCGGGTCCCCTTCGCCGGACAGTCCCAGCCAGCCCCAGTTCGGTCGCCAGGGAGACCGTCCGGCGAAGGACGCGCGGGCCGCCGGTGCCTCAGGGACAGGCCCCAGCAGGAGAAGGACGGGGTACGGTCCGTCTTCGTCACGGGGAAGCGCACGCGCCGCGTCCTCCATCAGATCGCGGTCGAGCGCGGCTTCGCTGCCCTTCACCTCGACCCAGGTCCCGCACTGCGGAAGGTAGAAGTCGGGCAGGTAAGGAGTGCTGCCACCGCCGTGGCGGGGGATCGTGAAGCCCTGCGGCTCGTACTCCCACCGCACGCCGAGGGTGTCGAAGAGGACGGCCCAGCGCGCTTCGAGCCGGGAGCGGAACCGGCAGCCGGCGTACCGCGTCTCGATCGCGCTGACCGGAGACGTCGGGTTCAGCCGGTTCGGGGTCTCGTGCTGGGTCATGGGTTCAGCGGCCCTTTCGTTGAGTTCGGCCAGCAGCCGGTACTGCATCCCCTTGAAGTGCCAGATGTAGGGAACGGTCGGGGGGCGGTTTCCGACGCGAGCGAAGTACAGATCGACCAGGGCCACGCAGGTCTGGGGATCGGCACCGCCCCGGAGTAGTTCGCCGAACACCTTCACCCCGCCGGGGAAAGGTCCCTTCTCGGTCGATGCCGCCCAGGAGAAGGAGGGACAGCAGGCGAAGAAGTACTTGGCCAGGTTCTGCGCCGCATTGGCCGGCCTTGTGCTCACCTTCTTCCGGAGCGAGTAGGCGCTGGGGATGACCCTGCATGCGTACAGCTCCTGAAACACCGCTCGCTCGGGGTCCTCGGTCATACCGTTCTCCTTGCTGATGCTCATGTCTCGTTCTGTAGGCAGTAGCTACACCCTTCTAAAGAAAGGGTGGTGTAGCGCTACACGTTGCCCCGGTTGTAGTTCTCACGAAAACGCTACAAAAACTACAAGCGCTACAACGCTACAAATCGTCACGCCGGAACCGTCCCGGATTCATTGACAGCATTCGACTTTGCCGCAATCCACGGAGTGTCCCTCTCGACCAAACCCCTTCTGAGCAGGTCGTTCACCGCAGAATTGATTGTGGTGCGATGCTTTCCGAGAGACGTCGCGAGATCCTCGACCTTCTTCTTACCGTCCTCCCGCAACATCTCGTAGATGTAGTGCTGTAGTTTCGACAGGCCCATCGAATCCCACGGAGACAGTGAAGAATCGGCACTACACCCGGACTGAGTTGTAGCGTCCCCCGCACTACAACCCGGAGACGCTACGACCAGGCTCTTGCCGGCCTTCACCAGCGGCAGCTTCATCGGCTCGGACGTATCGTCGTCCTTCTGCTTGGTGAAGGTCAGGGTGACGGGGCCCTTCCCGGAACGGGTCGCCTTGACCAAGGTGTCCGCGGCCCCATCGATCGCGGAGAACCCGCGGGGATTCCTCCCGCCCCGTTCACTGTGGTGCAGCGTCAGCACACAGGCTCCGTCGGCAGCGATGCGGATGTGGTCCAGGGCCTCCACCATCTTCGTCATCGGCACCGAGCCGTTCTCCTCCTGGCCCGCCATGCAGCGCGACTGCGTGTCGATGACCACCAGCACCGGCTTCAACTGCGCGACCAGCACCAGGAACGCGGCGACCTGCTCATCGTTGTGAAGCTGGAGGGGATGGTGGAAGAAGTGCACGCCGGCCATGGGACGGCCGTGGTACTCCTCCCACGCCTCGATCCGGTCCGGGAAGCCGCCCGCACCCTCCGCGACCACGTAGAGCACGGAACCGCCCTCCACCGCCCGCCCCTGCCACTCACGGGCAGTCCCCAGGTGCGCGGCCCAGTCCATGGCCAGGAACGTCTTCCCCTGCCCAGGAGGCCCCCACAGCCACGCCAGCGAGTTCGTGAACAACACCCCGTCGATCAGCGCCTTCGCCCGCGGCTGCTCCCGCATCTGCTCGGCGTTCAGCAGCAGCGACCGGAAGGTCTGCACGAGGTCGGAGCCGCCACCCTGGCGTTCGGGCTGCCGGCGCCCGGCCCAGGCCCGTTCCTCCGCCGCGCGGATCTCCTCTCGCGACTGCCTCATGACTCCGCCCGGAGGTCAGGTCCGCCCAGGACCAGGTACTCGCGGAACGCCTGATGGATGAACGACGCGGTCGCCTCGTCGTACCGACCCGCCCATTCCGAGTCGCGCAGGTTCGTCGTCACGATCGTCGGCCGCCCGGCGTCGAACCGGTGGCGCAACGTCTCGTCGAGAACCTCCGCGGCGAACCCGGAGTCGCGCACCTCGCGCTCACTGCCCACATCGTCCAGCAGCAGCACGTCCGCCAGGCGCACGGCCTCCAGCAGCTCCTTGATCTCGTTCGCCTCGTGGTCCACGAAGTCGGGGTTGTTGGAGCGGGGCTTTCCCCTGTCCTGGTACCGCCCGCGTCGGGCCTCCAGCAGCGCGGGGAAGCGGACGAAGCCCACAACCACGTCGTCGCGCTTCTTGATGTCGTACAGAGCTGCTGCGGCGATCGTGGTCTTGAGCGTTCCCGGCGGACCCGAAAGACAGATCCCACGGCCGTAGTTGGCCCAATCCAGGCACACCCGCTGTTCGTCCCGCTCTTGCTGGTCCGCCAGGGCGTGCACCCACCCCGTCACCGCCTCGAAGGCGGCCTCACTGTCCGACGTCGGCTCGACGTCCGCCAGCCCCCTGCCCCACAAACGCGGGGGGAACGTAGGAGGCCGCGGAGCAGCCACTTTCCGCTTCGGATCCCACGGAAATTCGAAATAGGGGTCGATGGGAGCAGCATGCGTGCTCCACGAGCCCCGCTCCCTCGTTGAGCGGATTGATTCGATTTCGACCGACATGGGATACTTCTTTCTGTGCGTGGGTTGGCTTCTGTGCACGGCTTGATCGGACTTTGGCGAGACCGTTCGGCACGAGGGGCCCCACTTGGGCGGTGGGGCCTTCCTCATGTGCGGGATCACACTGCGACCGCCTCACGCAGGACCAGGGCGGCCTGCTCGCGGATGCTCGACCGCGGGTCGGGGACATCGAGGCGCCCCAGCTCCAGGAGCTGCTCAAACGTGACGTCCAGGCGCCCGAGAAGGACCACTAGCGTCTCCAGCGACGGGCAGGCCCGGCCCGCCAGATAGGCCCCATAGGCACTGCGCCCGATGGCCGCCGGCGCGGTCAGATCGGCGACGGACAGGTTCCGGTACGTACGCGCAGCGTGCAGTCCACGGCCCACCTGCGCGGCGAGTTCGTTGCTCATGAACACCACGCTGAGGCACGGATTTCACAGAGTGGTAATCGCATTTCCGAATGGATTAATACGGAAGCGACGGAGTAACTCCCCTGGACAGAGGGGTGACCGGCAGATCCAGAACATCCAGGGAAAGTGAACCGTTCACAGTTACAGCGACACCAACAACGTCGTCGCCGAAGGCCCCTCGTGGGCCGCAGCACTGCCAGCGCACCCGACACCTTCATCTGCGCAAGCCCCGCAGATGCGTTGAACATGCAAGATGGCGAAAGGAAACGGGGGGACGCAGTAACTCCGCCACCTCTTCGGGGCCGCGCACAGGTTCCCTCAAGGCTGCCCGTGTCGCCCGAGATCCCGGCCGTCACGCGTTCGGGCCTGAAATAAATTCGTTCGGGCTAGTCGCCGTAGGTGTCCCCGCAACTGGCGGTTCGCGCGTACGTATACGTGCTGGAGCTAGAGCTAAAGCGAGTGCTCTGAACTAGAACTCGGCCTTAAGAGAACTACGTTCTCTTAATACTGCAACCTGTCGGTTGCATGCCAGGTCGATCAAACCTCCCCGTCACCTTCCCGCAGCAGATGCACAGCCAGCCACAGCCCCACATCCCGCTGCGGCACCACCGCCACGTTCCAGGCACCGCGGCCCTTCATCGTGATCCTCAAGGGCACCCACGAGCCCGCGTACGGCTCCAGGAGCGCCGAGAGCTTCGGGGAGGACACCCAGACCTCAAGACGACGGTGCTGGGCCCTCCTGGGTCCCAGGAAGGCATCGAGCGGGTACACCGAGACCCGCGCGCACCGAGCCTGCCTCGACCCGTTGTGCACCGGCTGGAGTTGGTGCACCTTCACCACCACCGTCTGCACGCCGCTCGGCGTCCAGAAGCACCGGCCCATGCGCCACCGCGTCCCCGGCGGGCCCGGATCGCGCAGCCGCTCGAACGCCCGCGTCTGCCCTCCACGAAGGCCTCCACGACGCTCGACGACCTCGGGCTCGACGTCTTCCACGGGGCCGGAAACCGCGGGGGCCTCGATAGCCGCCGACTCATCCTCCCAGCGCTCCCGCAGCAGAACCGCACGCTGCTGCCGCGTGCCGGCCGGGTTCCTGCCGCCGCTCCGCGCGGGAGCCCGAGTAGTCCTCATGCAGGGAGTCTGCTCAGCCGCGACGAGGAAGTGCTAGCGCCGTGTACCGCAGTACACTGCTGTGGCCTCCGTGTACCGCAGTACCCGGAGCATTCGAATTGGGGGGATCTTTTGATCTTCCTACTTTCAGCTCCCATATAGAGCACTACTACGGGTACACCGTCGCGGCCGGGCGAGAGCCGAGTTCCAGGCTGTGCTGGAACTCCAGCACGTGCTTACGGGATGCCAGAGAAGGTGAATGCTTAAAAATGGCGGGCGGCAACAAACTGTTGGCTGCTGAGACAGGCACGTAGAGAGGTACTACGGCACCGCGGCCGGGGCGAGAGCTTATGTGCCTGCCAGAGCCCATGATTACGAAAGTGCTCCAGTCCATGCCTACGGCAATGCTTATGGGATGCCAGAGCAAGGCAGGCGAGCCCGCGCTCGAAACGGACAATCAGGGCAGTGCCCCTGCGTCAAGAGTCTTCGCAGGTCAGCGATTTATCTCACCCTCGTCGATTTATTCGGTGAAATTCGCCCGCTACGATGGCCCCACGGTCACTACGCCGGGCCGTAGCAGTCGAGCCCCCTTGGAGTAGGCGCCGAGGGGGCTCCTGCATTTTCTGAAACAAATAAAAAGCCCCCGATCCGAAGAACGAGGGCCGCCCGCAGCAGGAACATCGGCGTACGGGATACTGAGCAGCAAGAAGGCCCCCGCCGCTTCGATCGGCAGGGGCCTTCGTCGTGCTGGTGGGCTCAGCGGACGCCGTTCAGGGCGTTCTCCTCCCAGCCGTCTTCCTCGTCAAAGTAGCCCTCCATGGCCTTGCTGTTCGGCACCCAGCCGCCCTGTACGGCGATGGTGGAGCGGTCGTTCTTGGCTTTCTTGGCCGCGTTGGCGAGGCCGCGGCGGGGGCTGTGGCCGGTGTAGTGCTCCTCCAGCTCGGCGGTCTCTCCGCAGCGGGTGATGACGTCGCCCACGGCCTCGGGGGTGATGCCGCCGGGCATGAGGGTGGTGCCTCTGCTGTGGAGTCGGCGGAAGGCGAATTCGTCCGGGTCCAGTGGTTCGCCCGTCAGCTCCTCGACGGCCGTCTTCCACTTGCGCCACTGGGTGACGGCGCAGATCGGGGTGTCCCCGAGGGGCTTCACCTTGACCTTGCGGGGCTTGATCTTGGAGACGCGGATGTCGACGAGGAGACCGCGGCCTTCGGGGTCTTCGGTGATATCGCGGTTTCTGAGATAGGCGATTTCATGCTCGCGGCCGGCGACGGCGAAATGCATGGTCATGAGCGACCGGTCCCTGATGCCGAGAAGGCTGTCCGGAAGGGCCTTGGAGACCTGCATCATGTGCCGGGGTAGCAGAGCGGGGGCCTTTCCCGTGCCGCGTACCTCGCCCTCCTTCTCCATCTCCTTGATGAGCGCCTTGAGGTACTCGCGGGCGAGGGCGCCTACGGTGCGGTCGAGGGCGAGGTCGTGCTGCTTGCGGCCGGTGACGACGACTCCGGCGATGCGGCGGTCGATGGTGCTGGGCGCGGTGAAGGTTCCGGCCTTCTTGCCGGGGCGGCTCCAGAGCCAGTGGACGAAGGCGACGAGGGTTCCTTCTTCGACGGCGAGGAGGGGGAGGCCCTTCTCCTCGGTGAACAGCTTCCAGGCGTCCCAGTCCTGCTTGTACCCGTCTTTGGTGTTCTGAGGGCGCTTGTCGGCAACCGCCTTTTTTGCTCCGAGGCCGACGGCGTCGAGGAGTGCGCGCGCTTCAGCGTCGAAGTCTTCCGGCCTCAAGAGGTCGCCGGATCTGGGGGCGGGGACCATCAGGCCGCCCGCTGTGTCCATCCCTGTCAACGTATGTTCCTTTCATCCGATTGGGCTCACCTGGACTACGCATATGGCAACTTATTTGGAGTCTGGACTCCTTGTCGATCAAGACGGCGAAGATCTCGCTCCCTGGACCCGACCAGCGACCGGATCGTGCAGATGATGCCAAAAACTTCCGAAAGTGCCTTTTGGGATCAGGTACCGGTCCGCTGACGCACACCCAGACCGCCGGCCAGCTCCCGACGGAACCACTGCGCAAGGGTGCGCTCCTCCGCGACGGAGAGAGTCCGCGGGCGCACGGAGAAGAACTCGCGGTTCTCAACCGCCGGCCACGGGATCCGCTGGACCACCACCCCGCCGTACGGCATCGGCTGCACGAACCACCTCGCCCACGGATCGTCGAACGCAGGACGGGAGAGCAGCATCCCGACCACGGGATCCCGCCCGGCGCGCCGCCACTCGACTAGACGCTGCGAACGCATCCCCCTTCGAGTCAGGGGCCGAAACCGCAGCGGGACCTTGTTGGACTTGACGATGGATTCTTCGGTGCAAGTTGTCATCATCCTTCGATGATCACCCGTTCGATTTTTCTGAGCTAAATACTCGAAGGATCCAGAAGTTGCAGCCCGACTTCGCCGGCCGCTCCAACATCCCCCGCGGTGACCAGTCCCAAGGCAGCGTCAGACTGGGTTGTGTCCTCGCCGGCCAGCACAGACCGAGAACTTCTTCGGGGCCCGGAAGACCGGGCGGCACACCAGCACCGCCCGGCCCCGCCTCACGCCCTGGGCGGCACCACCTGACCCAGCGCCGCGCCCAGTCCGGCGACCGTCCCCGCCACCGACGCTGCCATCGCCCACCGCCTGCCCCTGGGCGTCTCGATCGCCGCCCACCTGACCGGACCCCAGCCCAGCTCTTCCCGCAGCTCCCTGGCTTCCCTCCGCAGGGCCTCGACCTCAAGCAGCCGCAGTTCCGAGGCCAGCTCGCGCACGATGGTTTCGGCGTTCGCCACGACCGTTGCAGCAGCCAGGCCGCCCCAGTCCTCGACGTCCTGGCGCAGCTCCTCGACTTCCCGGCGCAGCTCGGCGAACACGTCCACGATGGGCGGGGCGAGCAGGTAGTCCGGCTCGGAGGCGTACGCGGGTCGCGGTGCCTTCGGCAGGGCCAGGACGTAGTCGTCGTCCGCGTAGTGCGCGGGCCGGACGTACGGCTTCGGCATCATCAGGCCGCCGCACACCACCAGCGCGGGAACCTCGGGCACGACGTAGCTCTCCAGCGCTTCGCTCACGGGAGCCTCGGGCAGCTCCAGCGGCTCCGGCTTACTGGGCACGGTCAGCGTGACCGGTGTCCCGCAGATCACGTACCGCTCGGCGACCAAATCGCGGGGCTCAATGTGCTCGTGGAAGAAGCCGTTGCCGTCGTCCATCATGACCAGGGTCTTGCCGTTCTTCGCGCTCTTCACGGAACCGTGGCGGCCCTCGAAGATGACGCGCTCGCCGATCTCCCAGTACGCCCTATCGGTGGACGGGAGGACCGGTGCGACAGGGTCACCTGCAACCGGCCGGGGAGTCTGGACACCCTCGGCGTAGCCGCCCTCCCCCTCCCACGCGGTGACTGCGGTAGCGAGATCCTCGGGGGTCATGCCGTGCTCTGCGGCGGTCCGCTCAATGTCGGCATCCAGGCGGGCCACGGCCTGGCGTGCGGCCTGCCCGGGGGCCCACTCGACGAACTCGGCGACCTGGTCGGCGTGCTTGGCGATGCGCTCCACCTCGGCGGCCGGGACGGCGTCGACAGGCTCCGGCTTGACCTCGCGCGGATCGGTGGGCACCTCTTCACCGGCGAGCGCCGCCGCCATCTGCACCGCCGACATGCGGCCGGTGACACCGTCGTTGTAGTTCGCGGTCCACGTGGAGCCCTTGTGCCGGGTCTCCTCCGTGGCGGCCTTGGTGACCACACGGCACCCACCCACCGCGCCCACGGTCCCGCCATCGAACGACGCGTGAATGTGGGGGATCGTGGCTGACTTCGCGTTGACGCGGGTCACCTCGTACCAGGTTCCCCGGTAGCGGATGTAGTCGCCCTTCACGAAATCGGCCTTGCCCCACACCTTGAACCCGCGCCGCTCCGCCTCCGCGATGACCTCCGCCCAGTAGGTGAGTTCCTCGTCGTATTCGGCCATCAACCGGTTCAGCTCGGCCGCCCGCTCCTCACCCGGCGCCCTGCGCCACATGTCGGCGAAACGGCCCTTGTCGTCCACCCCGTCCCGCTCCCGCAGAACGCCGCGCCGCTCCGCCTCCAGCTTCTCGATACGGCGCAGCGTGCGCCCCGGGTTCTTCCGGTACCGCTCATAGGCTTCGGACGCTGCCGCACGGTTCGCCCAGTACCCGGCCCGCTCACCCTCAGCGATGCTCTTGCGCATCGCGTTGTGCATGCGCTCCTGATCCCGCCGCGCCCGCCCCTCGGAATGGTGCCCAACGAGAATCGGCTGGCCGCCCCAGAAACGCTCACCGATCCTCCGGTCAACCTCACGAGCAGCGTCGGACGCCTGAGCGGCACGCCCCGCGTACTCGCCGAACCGCTCCGCCCGCCCCTCGGCACGCTCCACACGGTCCGCCTCCGCCTCCGCGAACGTGCGGCGGGTGTCCTCATCAATGACGACCGCCACGGTGTACCCGAGCGCGCGGACAGCCTCGGCTGCGCCGTTGATCTTCCACCGGTCGGCCTGCCGGTCACGGCTGCCCCGGATGTAGATCCCCACGTTGCGGGAGTAGCGCCACCCGCGCGGCTTGACCGCCTCCCAAACCCCGTCGCCCTTCGAGGAGCCTTCCAACGTGGTGCCGTCCGCCCGGGTATGCCGGATGACGATATCTGCGCTCTCCTCGGTCACCTCCGCCACCTGCTCGGCGACCGAAGCGGCGCCCGGGTCGGCGGGAGGGTTTTCCGCGCCCTGCTCGCCGGCCGGGGGCTGGTCAGAAATTTCTGCCGTGTCGGCAGGCTGACCCACCAGGCAGAACCCGCGCTTCGCGTCCACCGCCTGCGCCGTGTCCTGAAGGCCTTCAAAGTCGGTGTCCAGCGGAAGGCGTGCGCACCAGCCGCACCACGCGCCAAGCTCCCAGTCCTGGCCTACCCAGTACCGCGACTTCGTGATGACGCTCCCGCACTCACCACACGGAGCGTGGTCGGGCGCCGTCCCCAGCAGCCCCGGGAGCGGCTTGATCTTCCGCATCCGGCGCAGGACGTCACCCTTGAAGACCTCGACGCGCACGAGCTGTGCCGTGGCGTTCTCCGCCTTGCCGAACTCGCCCAGGTCCGCGCCCTCGTACTGCTCCCACGGGCCCGCGCCGTAGCCCTCGGCCTCCAGGTACATCGGTACGAACTGGCGGTCATAGACGCCGTTGCAGGCACGCTTCCACACGACATGGCCGCACTCGCACTCCACGGTCAGCCGCGACTCGACCCGGTACCGCTTGCCGGGGAAGGACTCCCACCGGGCCAGCACTCCCGCGTGCTCGTGCTTGTCGGCAAGGGCAAAATCCTCGACGGACTCGCCGGCGAGTCCCTGCTCCGAAATTTCCTCCATGTCGGCGACCAGCGCACCGACCGGCGCGCGGTTGTCCTCCCAGTCCCCGGAGCGCTGGTAGCCCCACTCATTCAGGATGCCGTCGACCAGGTCGCGGCGCCGTCCGACGCGGGGTTCGTCGACTTCCCGGCTCCAGTGGACCTCACCGCAGGTGCACACCCCGTTAAGGCGGTTGGGCTCGTCGTAGCCGGGGATGGCGTGGGCGGTGCGCATGGTCTTGTCGCAGACCGGGGCGGGGGTATCCCCGCCGTGCACCGTCGGGTACTGCTCGGCCAGGAACCGCTCAAGGTGCGGCATCCACAGGATGCCCAGGGCCGCGCCCAGTAGGGCCGCCGCGACCAGGGGGCAGACGACGTCGCCGACCTGCTGGCAGACGCTCGTACGGCTGCCCTGCACCGGGTAGGTCTCGGGGACCGCAATGAGCCGCATGATCTGCGCGAGCGTGAACCGGCCGCCCTTCTCCCCGACGTCGACCGACCGAATCCGGGACGTGAAAGCGGTGTAAGGCTTGGCGTCACTGACCACCACCACGTTGCCGCCGCCGGAGCGCTTACCGACGCCCCGGGTGTAGACCGGCGTCCCCTCCGGCAGACCCGTTGCCGTCGCCGCGCCCGTACGCAGCCCCGGCGCCTCCATGCTCACCCCGGAGTGACCGTCCCGCCGGGCCACCAGCAGAGCCCGCACCCGCTGGGTCGGCGAGCCGTACTCGGCGGCGTCCGCCACCGTCCACTCAGCCATGCCCCAGCCGGAAAGCTGATAGTCCGCGATCACCTCGCCCCGGATCTCCTCCGGCAGCCTGCTGCTCTGCTCGACGGCCACCCATTCCAGCGGCGCCCCGGCCGCCTGCAACCCGAGCGACCACACGGCCACTTCGAGCATGAGCCCGCCGGTCTGGCCGCTGTAGCCCTCCAGGTCCGCCCGCACCTCGTCCCACGTCAGGCCGTTGGGCTCCTTGTAGGAGACCTCCACGCCGAAGTCAGGGGCGACGTCGTGCCCGTCGCCGAACGGTATGAAGCCGCCCGCGCGACGAGCCGAGTCGAAGGCGCCACACAGGATGTCGACGTTCTCGGGGAGCCGTCCGGCCCGCTTTCCGGAGTCGGCGAAATCTGTGCACGGCGGGGTCACGATCAGCCCGCGCACCTCCCGGAACACCGGGTCCGACGGGTCCAGGCTGGTCACGTCCGCCTGTATGGCGAGGAATCCCGCCGCCCGCAGCGTGGCCACGCAGTCCGTGTCGTTGTCCACGTTGATGATCTCGACATCCCGGCCCAACTGCTGCCGCAGCACGTCCCGCAGACCGATGACCATTCCGCCCGGCCCCGAGAACAGGTTCAGCACCACCATGGGCGCCCCCTCCGGGCGCTGCTCCAGGAACTGGGCCAGTTCGGGGAAGCGCTTCACCGCCGCGCTCTCCACCGGCTCCGGCGCCTGCTCCTCCCTGTCGGGGTCGTAGCACTCGCACTCGTCCTCGTACTGCTCGCACTCCTCGCACATCTCCTCGGCCGCCTCCTGCGCCAGGGCCAGCCGCAGCGGCCGGGGCAGATCCTGCGCAGGTTCGACCACCGGCTCCGACTGCTCCTCGGCGACCGGCTCGGCCTCGCCACGGGCCACCGCATCAGCGAGGATCGCCCGCTTGAGCGCAGGCAGGTTGGGGAAGAAAACCCCGCCCGTCCGGCAGCCGCCCTTGGGGTCCTCCCCCTCGAAGACCAGCCGCGCGCCGTCTGAGCGCTCGTGCTGCGCGGAGAAGGATCCGGACAGCTTGCGGACCACGTAGCGGTGACCCAGCAGCTCGGCGACGCAGGGGAAGGCGTTCTTGTCGCTGAAGACGATGTCCCCGACCCTCGGCGCAACCATCTTGGCCCTCGGTGCCTTCGAACCGCGCCCCACCGTGCTCACTCCCTCGTTGTCCTGCTGCTCGTCCTGCTCCTGGTCGTCGTCCTCGCCGTCGTAGGTGACGACGTCCGCCTCCACGTGGACGGCCGGGCCCGGCTTGACCGGCGGGACCCACTCCGGCTCCGGCTCGCCCGCATCCTTGGCCGCGAGCAGGTCGGAAATGTGAGCCGACCACGCCACCCCGTGCAGCTCAGCCCAGACGATCAGCTCCTCGTGCGCCTGCGCCCGCTCGATCAACGTCCGCTCCAACACCACGTCCGCCGCCTGCTTGTTCGCCCCCGCCTTGACCGCAGCCGCCCGCGCAGCCTTCGCCGCCCGCAGGTCGCCGACCTCCAGCGCCTCCGCGTACAGGGCCCGCTGAACGTTGGGGATGTCCGCGCCGGAATCCAGGGCGGCGGAGATCAGCTCACCCGTCAGGTCTTCGGAACGGTCCTGCCAGTCCACCCACGTCCCCTTCCCCTCCGCCAGCAGGTGGGCCGCAGACGCCGAGCGCCGGTTGTAGAACTCGTCCCCGTCCGCCATCGCGCGCCCCGCCCAGCAGCGCGCACACATCGGCACCGTGCCCGCGATCTCGCCGTCAGGGCCGGTCACCTCGACCACGAAGCGGGGGAACGACTTGTTGCGCTTCCCCGACTCGCAGGACTGCCCGGCATCGTGGCCGAACACGACGCACGCCTCCCCGGAGTGGTCGACGGCGACCGGCCGCAGCCGCGATGTGGGGACGTCCCGCAGCCCGCCCACGACGCACCAGGTCGCGTAACCCCGACGCTTCCCGTCGATGTACTTGCGACGCGGGTTCTCGGGAAAGTCGCCCGTCTCGCTCAGCAGGGCATAGCCCCAGCCCTGGAGGACGAGGACACCCGACTTGCCGAACCGCGACACCCGCCAGACGCGGCCGGGCTCCAACTCCTCCGTCACCAGCTTCAGCGAAAACGAGACCTCGACGGAGTCCTCGTAGCCGCGCCCGTGCAGGTGGCCGTACTTAGCCTGAAAGGCGCGCGTCTCGGCAATGGTCTTGGATTCCAGGCGCGTCCACTTCACTACCGGCCCGATTGACTGGTCGTCGAAGATCGCGTTCCAGCCGTAGAACTTGCCGTCGGACCGCAGGCGGGCGGCACCGTACTGGCCGGGGTGATACTGCGCCGGAGTCAGCTCGTAGGTGAAGCCCTCCCGGTACGTCACCCGCCACACACCAGCGCCCATGTGCTCGGCGGATTCGCCAGCCTCCAGTACCCCGGGGAAATCCTCGACGGACTCGACAACATCCCCGGCAACGGTTTCCGGCACGTCTTCCCCCAGGGCAATTTGATCGGTGCACGCGAAACCGGCGCCCGTGATTTCGATGTCACCGGAAATACGCTTCCGGCCGGATTCGACAGCTTCCGCGTCCACTACCGGGCCGCCCATATCGGCGAGTACGGCGGACACGACGTCGCGGACACACGTGCAGTCGAATTCGCCGCAGTGGTTGCACGCGATTTCGTGCGTGACACCTTCGTCTGCCCACATCTTGAGGACGTCTGCCGGGGTCTTGTCGGTCTTCGGAGCCTTGCGCGGCTTGAGCTTCACGTGACCCTTACCGAAGCTCTTCCACTCCGGCGCCCCCTTGTCGCGCTTGGCTACGGCCTTGGCTATTTCCGTGCGGGTCTTTTCGTGCTTTTCGATCATTTCCGGGGAGCCGTAGCCCTCCGGCAGACGGAAGAGCTGGAAAGACAGACCGCCGTCGTCCGAGCTGAAAGCCTCACGGACATCCGTCGACTCGTACGGTGTCCGGCGCGGCTGGTGCCCCTCCGCGTGCTCTACGGGTTCGGGCAGGCCGTTCCACTGAGCAGCGGTGCGCTCGACGATTTCCGCAGGCTTGTGCTCGACCGGCATAACCACGGCCGGAACGATTTCCTGTGAGGCGACCGGTACAGGTTCGGGCACGGCAACCGGCACCGGAACGGGACGACCCTCTAGAGCGCAGCGTCCGGCTTCCGTCACGCGGACCACGCTGGCCCGGAAGGGGCGGGAGAGGATGCCCTCACGAATGAGCTTTTCCACAGAGTCCTTACGGACTCCGCCACGGTTCTCGCCCTTAATGCCCGTGATCTTGACGTTTACTTCACGGCTGTAGTGGTCGACTACGTCCGACTGTGTTCCGGGTGCATACGACGAATATGAGACGCGCAGCAAACCCCACGCGGCGCGCTGCACAATGGCGCGCTGTGCCGGGGTCAGGGCAGCATACGGTGCCCTTGTGTCCGTGGCCATTCTTGAGAAACCCCTATCGCGAGTTGTCGCTACGGCATGCCCGGGTTCAGCGGGCGATAGGGCAATTCTAGGGGGCGGCGCGGGATTATCACATAGGAAAAGCAAAAAAGAAATGAGATGAAAAACATTCTCAAAATGCGAGACAGGGCTTGCATTCCGACAAAGAAGGAATACATGGAGGATGTATTACATAAAGGGGGTATAGCCTTTATTGACCTTATGTGGCATAAGGGGGCCTCTAACGCGCGGTAGCTATGCACTATCGAGCGGAGGCAGTGCCAGAAGCTGAGGCAGTATCAGTACCGGAGGCAGTCTCTCACACACCCCGCACCGGAAGTTGAACCGGCCTTATCCAGCATCATCTTCTCCATTAACGTCTTCTCTGATAGGTTCTCGCACGAGAAACCCGTCGCTACGGATCTCATGCTCCTGCCGGGGTTCACCCGCCTTCTTCACGAAGGTGCGGCCGGCAGGAGCTTCTTCATGTTCTCCAGCATCTTCCCGGCTGCGGCCGTGGTACCTGTGCTGCCTGTGCCTCTCCTGCTGTTACGCCTATCGGCGTCCCCCGCGAAAACTTGGCCGGCTTGCCGGACCGCGAGCGCCTTCTTCATGCCCGCTGCATCATCTTCCCCAGCTCCGGGCCGGCTGCGGTGCCGTAGTGCCTCTCCAGGCAGCAGGGATTGACGGGCCTTCGATGCCCCCCGAAAGTCTCTCCGGGCGAGGGTTCGAGCTGACCCCCTGGCCGCCATCCCCCACGTCGTGGGTTCTTCGCCCGTTCCTCCGCGCGGGCGGCAGCGGCTGCGCCATGATCATGCGGAACGCGTGACCACGCTGTCGACGAACTGGAGGACTTCCATGCCTGACGAGAACCTGCCCGTGACCGAAACGCTGAACGACGACGACATCCCGGCGGAGTTCGTGCTGACCGCCGAGGAGGAGGCCCTCGCCCTGGAGACCGGCGAGATGCCGTCTCGGCTGACCGACAACGAGAAGTACCACGCGTGGCTGGACGAGACGTACGGGACGCCCGAGCGTCCGCTCTTGTCCGGCGAGACGCCCAGCCTCGGTGTCCAAACGTTCGACGGCCTCGGCCGTTTCGGCGACATCGGGACGGGCCGCGCCAGAACGTACTCGTACGACCCCAAGGACGTCCTCAGTGGCACCTCGGAGGGCACGAGCGGGACTGAGGAAGCCAAGTAGCGGGCGGCCGAGCATCGAGCCTGGTCCCGACGGTTCGCTTCGAGCGGCAGGAACCAGGCTCGTCTTGCCCCCCGCTCAGCCAGGTTGCGCGTGTCTGACCGGCATCCGAGACACCGTCACGCTCCTCGCGACCCGCACCTACGATCCTCCCGGCGCGGCACCGACAAGAGGACACCTGTGAAGAAGAGCGTGATATCCCTGCTGGCGGCCGGCGTACTGCTGACGGGCTGCGCTGCTGAGCTTCCGGCGCCGCGCTCTCCCCGGGACGCGTACAAGGCGGGCTGGACGGCTCTGCGGGACGGGAAGGCGAAGGAAGGCTCGGAGTCGTCGTGCGCCGGGCTGGTGGACTCCCGGGAGTCGAAGGAGTTGCAGGACGCGGTGCGGCAGGGCTGTACGGACCGGGTACTGATGCGCGGGAACAAGTCGGACGAGTTCTCGGACGCCATGCCGGCGGGTGCATCGCCGAGCAAGTCTCCGTCCCCGCGCGCGACTCCGTCACCGGTGAAGACCGTTTACGTGCCAGTTCCGGCGCCCGCGCAGCCTCAGCCTCAGAGGCAGTGCCGGACGGTGAAGGTGCCGTACGGGCACGGCTACGACAACGCGTACACCTACGAGACGGTGTGCGACTGAGTCCGAAGCTGGCCCTGACCGGATGTCAGCACCCGCTGCGACGATGCCGGTACGTCTGAGATCCGAATTCTGTCGACTGGAGATGCTTGATGCCCGCCCGCCTCACCCATGAGCAGGCCACCGCGGTCGTTCGCCCCAAGGGCTACGAGCCGCTTGAGCCCTACCCCGGAGCGAAGACGCGCTGGCGGTGCCTGCATGTGCGGTGCGGCCGGGAGGTCGGGGCGCTCCTGGACAAGATCAAGCAGGGGACGGGGTCGTGCGTGCCGTGCGGTGTCGAAGCCAGTGCTGCGGGGCGGCAGGTCGATGTCGAAGAGGCCCGCGAGGTGATGCTGGCCCGGCTCCTCGAACCCCTCGATCCCTACCCCGGCGGTAACCACCGGAAGTGGCGGTGCCGCTGCCTGCAATGCGGTGCGATCTGCTACCCCACCCGCGGCAACGTGTGGCGGGGACAGGGTGGCTGTGTTCCGTGCGGTGTCCGCCGTAACGCGCTCGGCCGCCTGGGCGACGCAGGGCAGGCCGCTCTTGAGATGCTCGCCGCTTTCCTCGAACCCCTTGACGAATATCCCGGCACCAACCACCCGTGGAGAAGCCGGCACCTGCTGTGCGGGCGCGAGATCCGTCCCCGCCTGATGCACATCCGGGCCGGGCGCGTCGGCTGCCTTGAGTGCGGTTTCGCCTCGATGAGGGCAAAGCAGCTCGGCGACCCAGTACAGGCGGCGGCCGACATGCGCGAGGCCGGATACGACCCGCTGGAGGACTATCCCGGCGCCGCGCATCCGTGGCGGTGCATCCACCAGCCGTGCGGGCGCACCGTGCGCCCGAGGCTGCACCACATCCGGTCTGGGCAAGGCGGCTGTTCGAACTGTGCCACTCACGGGTTCAACACGGCCGCGCCGGCGGTGCTGTACGTCCTGCACCATCCGGACCACGGCGCCGTGAAGGTGGGCATCACCGGTAGCGACTCGGACCGTATCGAACGGTTCGGGCGCCGGGGGTGGGCGTGTATCCGCGTGTGGGAGTTCACGACCGGTCGTGAAGCTCGCGGCATCGAGCAGGCTGTCCACAACCACCTGCGGGACCAGCTCGGCCTCACGGCGCACCTCGACTCCTCCGACATGGGCGCGGTCGGCGGGTGGACGGAGACCTACGACGCCGGGCTCGTGTCCGCGCTGGAACTGGTGGAGCTGGTCGCCGCTGAGCTTGTTCGGGAAGCCGTGCTGGAGACCGGCTGAGGTACCAGTCCCCCTTCGGCGTGAACCTCCGGGGAATCCCCGCCGGGGGCTGCGGCACCTTCGCTACGATCGCCGGCCATGACGACTCGTGAAGAGATGATGGCGCGGATCAGTCCGGAGGCCCGGCGGCTGGTCGAGGACCTGGTCGAGCGCACCAACACCGCGCACCCGGGAGCGGGGCCCGGTGAGTGGGGTAAGCACTTCGAGAAGGCGCTGAAGCAGCTCGCCGCCGCGGGGGACGTGCACGCCCAGGAGGTCATCGCGGCCACGCCGAAGGTGCCGCGCTACAACCCGATGGACTACATCTGCGACTCGTGCGGCTACGTGCTGCCGGACTTCGCCGACGGCGAGGACACGTTCTGCATGTGCGGGTGACACCCGTTCCCCTACCTGCCGAAGCCCCCGCCGGCCCTGAATTGCCGGGAGCGGGGGGCTTCCCCATGTCCGCCTGGAGAGCACCCGGTAGCGGTCCGCAGGGCATCGCGGGGGCGGCAGCCCCGAACCTCTGAACTGGCTCAACTCCCGCGCGCCCGGCCCGCGGTCGGCTCTACCGTCGACCGCATGAACTCGAACCTGGGCGTCATCCTCGCGGCCAGCGAGAACCCGAACCCGTACGTCTACCTGATCACCGGCGCCGCTGTGTCCGTGGTGACCGTCATCGTCATGGGCTTGGCCACCATGGCCCAGGCCCGGCGGCTGCACCGCGAAGGGCTCGACGCGCAGGCCAAGGAAGCGGCGAAGAAGGCCCTGCACGACCTCAACGCACAGGCCACCGCTCTGGAGACGAAGGCCCGCCAGGACCTGGCCGCCGAACGCCGCGAGGCTCAGCACCAGCGCCACGAGGTGTTCATGGAGGCCGTCACCACCCTGGACTCCCTGGCCTACACCTACACCGCCCGGCCGCACGACAAGCCCGTGCGCGCCACGATGGGCCGTGGCTACAACTTCGACGACACCGACGCCGTGACCGGGATCCTCGACAAGCCACTGGCCGACGTGTCCGAGAAGGCCGGCGCGGCCTTGGAGAACATCCGTATGGTCTCCGCCCCGGCCCTGCACTCCCGGGCCCGGGAGGTGTACGTCGCCGCCGTGCAGATGGCGTACTTCGCCGAGTGGGTCGGCCGGACCTGGTCGATGTTCCCCGACGATGACCTGGAGCCCGACCCTGAGGGTGACGTCGAGACGGTCGACGCTCCCGAGGTCGCCGAGCACCGCAAGCGGTACCAGACGGGGCGGCGCGAGTTCCGTACCGCCCGCGAGAAGTACGTGGAGACGTTCCAGGCCGCGATGTGGGGCCGCGCCTAGAACCGGCACCGGCCGGGGTGCCCTCGCCGCGGTCATCGCCCGGTAGGCTCGCGGTTCGAGTGGCGCCCCGTCCTCCTGTACGGCCCAATGCGGGTTCAGGCGCGTTCCCTCATTTTGGTGCAGGGCTCGGCGCGGACAGGGGCCGGCAGACGGCTGTCGGTACCTCCGTGCCTGAAAGAGTCCTTCGTGATCGTGTCCCGTGGCCTGGTGCTGGTGTACCAGGTGCTGCGTACGTCCCGGTGGTTGTCCGTGCGCGAGGTCGCCCGCGACTGCCCCGGCGTCTCCGCGTCCTCCGTCCCGCGGCTGGTGCGCTGCCTGGCCCGAGAGGGTGTGCTGGAGCGGGTGGAGCTGCATGAGGGCTACCGCTACCGCCTGGCGGACCCGATGCCGGAGTCCGCGCTTCCCTTCGTCGCGCGGCTGGAGGAGGTCGCGGCCGTACTCAGCGCTGATGCCGTGAGCTGACGATTTATAACCAGCTTTCTCCCAAATGCGAGAATTGGTATAAATCCCTCGCATTTGGGAGAAAGCGCATGGCGTACGACCCGAAGAAGAAGACCCAGCTCGAAACCGGTACCGATCTGACGGCCGCGCGCGAAGACCTCGCCGGCCGCGACGCGCTGGATCCGACGCCGAACACCGTCGCCGACATCCTCACGGACCGCGCCTCGTACGTGCCGCCGTACGGCTCCGCAGTGGTGCCGCCCGCCCCGCAGTGGTGGCAGTCGCAGGGGCCCGTCCCCAGGCCCGTCACGGGCGGCCAGGGGACTCCGCACGAGATCTCCCTGTCCTGGCGGTCCGGCATGGGCGCCATCGCCCCGAAGCCCGTCAACACCGGGTCCCGGGGCCTGAACTCGATCGGGATCCGCGAGCACCGGCTGTACGTGGGTGCGCCCGCTCCGGCCCCGGAGGACGGTTCGACGCCCGCGCCCGACAAGGTTCCGCCGCCCCCGGCCACGCCCACGATGACGGTGACCGGGCCCGAGGTGACCGCGCACTTCGCCGGGTACTGGCAACCGGCTGTCGACCCGGCCCCGCCGGTCTGGACGCCGATCGCGCCGAACCAGCTCTACGCGGTGCAGGTGTCGGCCGTGAGCACGGACGGGGTCGAAGGCCCGCGCAGCGAGATCCTGGTGGTCAACACGCACACCGTCCTGACCGCCGGGGAGCGTGACGACGTCGTTCCGCCGCTGGCGCCCCGGGACTTCCAGCTCCTGCGGATGCCGGACATGACGCTGCCCGCTCCGAAGGTGACGGTGTCGTGGCGCCAGATTCCTACGGCCACCTCCTATGAGGTGTACTCGAATGTGATCGGGACCGGGGCCGCTGCGATGGACACGACCAGGCCGGGCATGTTGACCGGGGATGTCCTGGTGGGGACCGTGACGCCCCCGGCGGACTTCAACTCGGTGGTCCAGTTCGACGTCCCGGTTACGGTGCCCAACCGGCAGCACACCATCAAGGTGAGGTCCAAGCGGGTGGCGACCCGGGCGGGCGAGGACGAGACGAAGTACAGCCCGTGCACGGAGCTGACCGTCCGCACGGCCGCGGCGGCGTAGGAGGCCCTGGTGAAGAAGCCCCTGCCGAAGACGACCGGTGAGCCCGCCACCCCTTCGGGCCGATTGAAAAAGTCGGCGCAGAAGGTGTTCAAGAAGGCCGATCCCGGGGCGGCGCAGGCTCAGCGCCGGGCGGCGGTCCGGCAGCGCTCGAAGGGGCGCTGAGCGTCATCTTCTACCACTTCCTTTTTCTGGCGATTGATCATGGATAGGAGGCAGTGGCCGGACGAAGGAGATCGTGATGGGTGTGTCGGTGAAGCCGAAGGACAGGATCTCGGAGGGCGCGGTGTCAACGGTGTTGTCGTTGCCGGGGCAGGCGCCGGGGACGTTCCAGGTCTGCGCGGTGGAGGCGCTGGCGGAGGTGCGGGTGCCTCCGATGGGTGCGGTGCTGCTGGGCTGGTTCCCGGTGCCGGCGGAGCTGGTGACGGACTCGGATCCGCTGGCGCATGCGCTGTGGTCTGCGGGTGGCTCCGTGGTGCGGGTGTCGCAGTACGGTCCGGCCCGTGGGTGAGGGCGGCGTCGCGACGGAGGACTGGTTGGCGCCCTTGCAGCTCGCCGCGCTGACGGCGGTCGAGCGCGTGATCGTGGACAAGGTGCTGCCTCCGTTCGCGATCGGTGAGGCGGTCGACGCGGTGATGGAGCGCTTCGGTGACCGGGTGTCGTACGAGCGGGCGGGTCAGGAGGTGTCGACGGCGCTGACGGGCTGGCTGGCGATGGCGCTGATGTACAACGCGCCGGACGCGGGGATCCCGTTCATCGAATCCCTGCGCAGGGAGATCCTGGGTATGAACACCGGTCCGCAGGGCGGTGCGCGCTAGCCCGACGCGGTGACCGCGTACATGACGGCGTCGGCCTGGACGTGTTCCTGGGTCATGCCGATGCGTTCGGCGACGGCCCGGGAGGCGGTGTTGTCGGGGTGGGGTGTGGCCTGGATGCGGGTGAGGCCGAGGGTGCCGAAGCCGTAGTCCATGAGGGCAGTGGCTGCGCGGGTGGCGTAGCCGTGTCCGCGGTGACCCGAATGGAGCATCCAGCCGAGGTCGCCGGTGCCGGGGGCGATGACGGCGAGGGTGACGCAGCCGACGAGCTGGCCGTGGTGTTCGATGCCGAGCCAGTATTTCGTGCGGGGGTCCTCGCGGGTGTTGGTCTCGTTGACGGTGAGGGCCTGCTGGACGAGGCCGGGTGAGGGTTCCAGCAGCCCCTGGTGCACGAGGTTTTCGGCGTGGAACCAGGGGTGTACTTCGGGGGCATCATTTACGTGCAGTTCCCGCAGTTTCACTTCTCCGGCGTGCAGTTCCACGTATTTCTTCTCCCCGGCGGCCTTTGCGCGGCCCGCCTACAATGAGATCTAGCGAACCTTATTCTCAACTCGTCGATTCCCAGAATCGCATTCGTCTCTTCCGGTTCGCCTTGAGCCGTCGAGGGAGAGATCGATGCCTGTTGTTGCTGCTGTGCCGCTGCTTGCCGAAGCTGCTGGTGCCGCTGGAGCCGGAGTTGCTGGTGCGGGTGCTGCCGAGGGTGCCGCGATGGGCGCGGGTGCTGCTGGTGCGGGTGCTGCCGGCGGTGAAGCTGCCGGTGGGGCTGGTTCGCTGTTGCGGGGCGGGACGATGGCCTCGCGGGTGATGAACGCCCAGCAGTTCGCGCACGGGTTCAGCGGGTCGGGCCACGGGGGGACCGCTCCCGAGCCTTCGACTCCGGGCCGCCTCAGCTCGACGGGGGGCTGAGTTATGGCGAGCCGGTTCGAGCATTTCATGGCCGGCGCGCTGGGTACGCCGGTGGGCCCTTCAGCGCAGGCAGTGTCTTCCCCGGCTCCCGTGTCCGGGGTGCAGTCGGCGATGGAGGCCGGTCGGCAGCGGGTGCAGGGCGCCCGGCAGGCCGGGCAGCAGCACGTCGAGCAGGTGCAGCAGATGGCCCTGTCGCACCCCGATGTCCAGCAGGCCGCGGCTGTTCGGGGCATGGCCGAGCAGTCTCACGATGTGGTGAGTGCCTCGCACACGGAGAACCGGATCTCGCACGCGCGTAACCGTGCGGCGGTGGGTGAGGCGAAGTCGGCGATGGAAGCGTCCCAGTCGAGCATGGGCCAGCACCGCCAGGCTGCCGCCTCAGCGCTCGGCGTGCCGGTGGGAACACCGATTCCCGGCTACCTGCATCAGAACAAGATGCGCACGGACCCGGCCTACAAGCAGGCCATCGAGTCGGGCGAGCAGGCTGCGGCGGAGCACTCGGCGGCGAAGAGCGCGCTCAAGGAGGCCAAGACCCGGGCCGCTCAGTCTGGCGCGGATATGGCGCGGTCGCAGGCTGACATGTTGCAGACGGGTGCGGCTCGTGCGTCGGCGGTGAACGCGCACAAGGAGGCCGAGGAGCGCGTGAAGCCGTTCGTGGAGGGTGCGAAGTCGCGGGCGGAGTCGGGTGTGCTGTCGGCTCAGCAGCAGGGCCAGGCGGACGTGGTCCAGGCCCGGCAGGATCATGCCGCAGCGGTGGAGGCCCACCGGGCGGATCAGCAGGAGCAGGCAGTAGCCGGGGCGAAGAAGCGGGCGCGTAACCGGCAGAAGGTGGCCGGTACGGGGCTGGCGATCTCCGCGCTGGAGGGTGTTTCCGCCGAGGGCCGACGGCAGCGGAGCATGCCGCGGTTGTCGACCACGTGGACGGGTGGTCGCTGATGGCCAGGCAGATCACGACGACGCCGGACGGGAAGGCGCCGGCTCCGGATTTGTCGCCGACGGTGAACCCGGGCTTCGACCGGCGGATCCGGGCGACGCCGATGACGCGGACGGAGCCTCCTAGAGGGTACATCGTCTCGGCAGACTACGGGGTGGGCACCGGAAAGGCGGCGCAGAAGGTCCGGGAGTCGAGGGTGAACTTCCTCTACAACCCGTCGGAGATTTCCGTCTCGCACACGGTGACGGCGTCGTCGGGGATCCTGCCGGCCGACGTGGTGTCGGACTACGACGTGACCCGGTACGTGGGCAAGTCGGGCGGCTCCATGTCGTTCAGTCTGATCTTCGACCGGTCGTACGAGACGACGGACGTGAACGTGATCAACTCGGCGGGGTGGGTGGGTGTCCATGCGGATGTGGCGGCGCTGTACGACCTGACGGGGATCAACGAGAGCCGTGTCCAGGTGTCGGGCTCCGATACTGGTGGGAGCCTCTTCGGCGGCGTCCTCGACCCGGCGCTCGACCTGCTCGACCCCGGTCGTGGAAGTGCCGGTCCGCCCATGGCGTCGATGCGGTACCGGGGTGTGATGACGATCCGGCCGGTGTACGTGGTGCTGACGGATCAGTGGGTGCCGCCCGTGTCGGGAGTTCCCAGCCGGACGGGCTCGATGCAGTGGTACGGCTACATCAGCAGCATGGACGTGACGTACTCGCACTGGTCGGAGCGGATGATCCCGATCCGGTGCGGGGTGCGCGTACAGATGCAGCTTCTCGTTGAGTATTCGGGTGTGGCATGACGACGTCGCCGCCGCCTCCGAACGGGGGGCACAACCCGCAGGTTGCTGGGGCCAATCAGCTCCAGGCGGGCCTGGACCGCCTGAACCGCACGGTCGCCCAGGCAGTGTCAATCCTCAACACCATGGTCGGGAGGTCGCAGCCGCAGGGCGGTTTCGGTCCCGCGCCCGCACCGTTCCATCCGGGCTCGCCGGTGGGCACGTCGGGCTTCGGCGGGCTTCCGACGATGTCGGGGGGCCAGGGGCAGTCGGGTCAGTGGGCGTCGTACGCGAATCAGCGGCAGACGATGACCAGGCCGACGATGAACATGACGTCGGGGGGCATTTGGGGACCGGGTTATCCGCCTGCGCCGGCTGGGCGTGCGCCGACGGGGTTCGGTCCGCCTCCGCCCGCGTTCGGTCCGTCGGGGCCTGGTGGTGGTCCTCCTTCCCGGTCCGGCCCGGGGCCGTCCAACGGTGGCACGCAGGGCGTGGGCTGGGAGATGGCGGGCCGGGCTGCCGGTGCGGCGTGGGGATCGTTCGACCAGGCGGCCACCAGCACCCTGTCGACGGCGGACGTGGCGGGGCAGTACGCGCGCTATGCGTCGATGGCGTCGCCGATGTCACCGGGCGGCGGTTCGTTCGCCGGTAACGCCCAGCGGATGTGGCAGGAGTCCAACCGGTTCGGCGTAGTCCGCAACGGTGCGTCGGTGGCTGAGCTGGGTCAGGCCCGGATGGGGATGCTCGGTCAGTATTCGTACGACGCGAACGCGGCGAACCGGGCGATGGGCGCGCTGAATCCGATGCTGACGGCGAACCCGAACCTGGGTCCGATGGCGTCGGCGCGGGCGACGGCGCAGTTCGGCAGTCCGCAGGCGTTCTGGGCGGGCCAGATGTACGGGGTCGACACGTTGCAGCGGGGCGGCAGGGGTGCGCAGGTCAATCCGCTGGAGGTGGGGCAGCAGTTCTTCAAGAACTCCCTGCGGCCCGGGATCAACTCGAACAGTCTCAGTCAGGCGCAGATCAATGCGTCGTTCGGACCGAGGTCAGGCTATACGCAGTCGTGGCTTGCGGCGGCCCGGGACATGGGCATCGACCCGGAGATCGCGACGGCGATCTCGAATACGAACCAGACGACGATGCAGTTGTCGGCGGCTTCGGGTGGAAAGTACACGCAGGATCAGGCGCGGAGTCTGCTGGAGCAGTCGGCGAAGACGTCCGCGCCCGCCGGGTCGGCCGAGTATAAGCAGGCGCAGAAGGCCCGTACGGAGCTGGCGCGGCTGAACAAGGGGCTGGGGAGTCCGATCGACCTCAAGGAGGCCGGGCAGAACCTGGAGCTGTCCCAGGAGTCGTCGTCCGTCGGTGCGACGCTCACGGCCCAGAAGAACTCCCTGTCGGAGCTGGTGAAGATCCGTGAGGGGTTCGATCCCCTGTTCAAGATCCTCAAGAAGGGTGAAGGGGCTCTCAAGGGGTTCCAGTCGGGCGGTGGCCTGGGCATGGCCGGCTCGCTGCTGGAGAACCCGGTCACCGGGCCGGGCCTCGTTGGTATGGGCACGGCGGTGGGCGGTCCCGGATTCGGTGGCCTGCTGGCCGCTGGCCGCACGATGCTCCAGGGCATGCTGGGCGGCGCCACGGTCCCCAAGCAGCCGGGGCAGGGCGAGGGAGGCAAGGAGGCCGGTCCGTCGCTGCCGTCGGCGAACACGGGCAGCATCCTGGACTTCGCCCGGAACCAGCTCGGCGACCGCTACGAGATGGGCGCTGAGGGTCCCGATGTGTGGGATTGCTCGTCGCTGGTTCAGGCCGCGTACAAGTCGGCGGGGATCAACTTGCCCCGGGTCACCTACGACCAGGTGAAAGAGGGCGCCGAGGTTCCGATGGACCAGCTCCAGCCCGGGGACCTCGTCTTCTACAAGGACAACTCGCACGTCGGTCTCTTCGCCGGGGGCAAGTCGGTCATCGAGGCAGCCAACCCCGGTGTCGGGGTCGTCGAGCGGCCCTGGCTGGGTCTGTTCGACCACGCACGTCGCATCGTGAACGGCTCGGTCAAGGCGACAAAGGACCTGTCGGGCAAGAGCAAGGACCCGACGAAGTCGTGGGCCGGCGGCGGGGGCGGTTTCGGGGGCAGCCGGGAGGCTGACGTCCTGGCGGCTCTGTTCAGCGGCGGCGGGGGCGCCGGTACGGCGCAGGTCGGATCTCGTACTCCGCAGTCGACGCAGAACGAGGAGGCGAAGAATCCCTCCCGCGGGAAGGACACCGTCTCCGACACCCGGGCGAACGTGGAGCTGGGCCGGAAACTGGCCGCTTCCTACGGGTGGAACGGCCCGGAGTTCGACGCGCTGTACAAGCTGTGGATGGGCGAGTCGAACTGGGATGCCAACGCGCTGAACGATTCCTCTGGCGCGTACGGGATCCCGCAGATCCTCCCCAGTGCGCACGGTCATCCCGTGGCTATGGGGGACGCGGAGGGCCAGATCAAGTGGGGTCTGGACTACATCAAGGGCCGTGAGGATTACGGATCCCCGTCGAAGGCGTACCAGAAGTGGCTCTCCCGTGATCCGCACTGGTACGCGGCCGGGGCCTGGAAGATCCCCGGCGACCAGGACGCGCGCTTGCACGCCGGAGAGATGGTGCTCGATTCCGGGCAGGCCGAGACGGTGCGGCAGGCGATCAGCGGGATGAACTCGCCGGTCGGGGGCGGGTCGGCGGTGAGTCCGACGATCAACTTCGGGCCGGTGACGATCAACATGCCGGCGGCGACGCAGGAAGGCGCCAAGAGTGCAGCCGAGCAGTTCGTCGCGTCCGTGGCGGCCGATCAGCGGATCAAGACGATGCTCGGAGGGTGGTGACCTGTGTCCTGGCGCAACGTGTATGCCCCGCATGTGCGGGTGAGGCTGCCGAGGGTTGATTCGAGGGACTGGGTTTCGGATCTGTCGGTCTACCTCTCCGAGGGCGCTCATCAGGTCGTCGAACTGACGGTGCAGCACGTCTACAACCCGCGGATTCCGGGCCCTCACTGGGACCTGAAATCGGGGGCCATGTGGCCGGACAACACGCCTGTCGCGTTGCGATGGGGCTGGTGGGCTGATGACTCCGCAAGCTTCTACGGGTACGTCGCTTCCGCGGAGGTGATTTCCACGGAGGATGCCCCACGGTACGGGCACGCGGTACAGGTTCCGGTGCGCTACGTCCTGGTCGGGGCGTCGATGCCGATGCAGACGCGCCAGAACCAGAACTGGCAGAACACCACGCTGTCCGCGGTGGCCCGGCAGATCGCCTCCGAGTACAACCTTGCTCCTCGGGTTCAGACCTCCCACATCAAGTTCGAGCAGCAGATGCAGGTCGCCTCGGACTGGGCCTTCTTGGCCGATCTTTCCGAGCAGATCGGTTACCGGCTGTTCGTGGACGGTACGACGTTGTGGTTCGTGGACCGGGGAACGGCGACGCCGACCTCGGACGGGACGATGCCGGTGTTCCATGCGGGCCGGGTTCCGGGCCCGGTCGACACCCTGCGCGACTTTCGTGCGGTGGTCGGTGACACCGACCCGGCCGGCGGGGTACGCGCCCGCTACCAGACCACCTCGTTGAACCGGCGTTCCGGGCAGATCGCGCAGGCCACCTACACCCAGCCGCGCAACAACCTTCCCGGTGGTCCGGTGGCGCCGCTGCTGAACCGCCAGTTCGACGACAGGCCCAGTCCGTCGTACGCGAAGGCCGAGTACAACCTGGCCTCCCAGGTGGAATGGCTGTGGGTGAACGCGAACGCCGTCACGAACGGCGATGCGAGGCTCAAGCCGGGGGTCGTCATCGCGCTGCGGGGGGCCGGGCTCGGGAAGGCGCACAACGGCTATTGGATGGTGCGCTCGGCGGTCCACAAGATGGAGGTCGACCACATCTATCCGGAGAAGACGAAGTACACGTGCGAGCTGGTCCTGGGCCGAAATCAGTCCGACCGCTTGGAGCTTCCCGTCCAGACTGAGCTTCCCAAGGCCGCGCCCACGACCCTGGTGAATGGCCGCTGGCGGGCCGTCTACACCTCGACGAACACGAGCCACGTGTCCCCGGCGAAAGCGACGGCCTGATGACCAGCTACCGGCAGACCGACTCGCGGGCGAGCGTCGCCACGGACCCGATTCGGAACTTCAAGTTCCACGTGGTGATCCAGGACGACGACGGCTCCAAGAGCATTCCGCAGCTCGGGTTCACCTCCGTGGCCGGCCTCGGCGTCAGCATCGACCCGATGCCGTACCAGGAGTCGGGCATGAACCTGTCTCCGCACAAGATGCCGCTCCAGGCCGATTTCAGCCCGGTCACCTTCACCCGCGGCATCGTCGTCGGCCACTACGACATCTACGACTGGATGCGCCGCGTCTTCGAGGTCATGCAGGGCCATGCCGGAAACAGCGCGGGAAGCAACTTCCGGCACATGGTCGACATCTTCGCGATCCAGCACCCCGTCACCACCCAGTACGCCCAGTACCGGGCCCAGTGGCGGCTCTACAACGCGTGGCCCGGCAGCATCGTCTTCGGCGACTTCGACGCGGCCGGAAACGGGGTACTCCTCCAGACCATGACGCTGTACCACGAGGGCTTCGACTTCATCCTCGACCCGTAGCCCCCACCCCCAGACCGCGCCCGGCAGCGCGAGGCTCTCTCCCCTTGCCCTGCCGGGCGCACACCATCCACGTACGCGAGGCGTGCGTAGCGACGATCCCGGCGCCGGTCGCCCTCACCGACCTGTACCCGGTGCTGGAGTAGTCGTGGCCCAGCGTTCCCCGGCTGGCGAGTACGCCGCCTCGATCACAGTCTCGTAGAAGTGCTACTGCTCTTCGTCGACTGACCTGTCGCCAGCCCGCGCTGATCGCCTCACGGAAGGCGGCGGGGCCACCTCCGGCGCGCTTGTTGTGCGCCGAAAGGGTGATGGAAAACGCAGGGTCCCTAAAAGCCTCCCGCGAGCCGCATTGCTCCCTCTGGATGATTCATTCATTCTTGTTTTCGCCACCGTTCTGGTGGGTGGGGGATCAGCAAGACAGAGAGCTTCATTCGGCGTCGCCTTCCCTACTTGTAGGCGCCTACCTTCTCCTGAGATCCCTATGTTGCCCCGGACGTCCCGGAGTCACCTCGAAACCTCCCGACGATGGGTGAGGTGTGTCCGAAATCAAGGGGGCGCCGTGACGCGTGCTGATCTGCTGTGGACCACTGCCGACGCCACTCCGGGGGCGGTGCGATGATGGCGGGCCTGGAGCGCCACCTTCGTCCTCAGGACGTTGCTCGACTCCTCGGCGTCTCGGTGAAGACGCTCGCCAACTGGCGTACCTCTCCTTGCCCCAAGGGCCCGCGGTGGATTCGGCTCGGCGCCGTGCACGGCCCGGTGCGGTATCCGGAGTCCGCGGTGCTCGATTTTCTCGCGGGTCGTGCCGGCGGGGAGGGCACCGACCGTGGAGGTGTCGCTCCTCCATCCGTTCCGGGCGTCCCTGCCGCCTCGCGTAGGCGCAGGTTGAAGCGCCCCAGCACGAAGGGGGTCTGATGGCCAAAGCATGGGTCGAAGACCGCTGGCACAAGAAAAAGGGCACGCCGACCGAACTGTGCCGCCAGCACAAGGGGGCCAAGCGCTACCGCGCCAAAGCCCACGGAATCGAAGCACAGTGGGAGGTCCGCGGATACGACGACCAGGGCAAGCCGCTACGCAAGGAGCGTCACGAGTCGTACGACGACGCGGAGGCCCGCGCGATCGAGCTGACGACGGAGATCACCTCGGGGCGTCACAGGCAGCAGCAGCAGGGCAAGATCCTGCTGCGCCGATACATCGAGGACGTGTACTGGCCGTCGGCCGAGATTCCGCCGGGGACGAGGGAGAGGACGTGGCAGCGGATCAGCTCGTCGATCCTGCCGCACCTCGGGGACCACGAGCTGCTGGATGTCGGGCCGGAGGAGCTGAATGCGTGGAAGGCGAAGCTCAGGGAGTCACTGGGGGCCGGGACTATCCGTACGACGTGGCAGAACCTGTCGACGATCCTCCAGGCCGCGCACGAGGCCGGGCGTATCCCGCGCAATCCGTGCCGGGGGCTGACGACGGCAAGGCCGCCGAAGAGGCCGCCGACGAACAAGACGGCCTGGTCGCAGGAGCGCTTCCGTGATGTGCGGATCGCGTTGCCGGACCGGTACCGGATGCTGGCGAACCTCGGGGTCGGCTCCGGGCTGCGGCAGGGTGAGGCGCTGGGCTGGAGCCCGGACGACCTGCGGGACGGCTGGCTGTATGTGGACCGGCAGCTCCAGGGCGTCGGCCGCCAGAAGTGGTTCAAGCTGCCGAAGCGCGACAAGACGCGGCGGGTGCCGGTGACGCCGGAGTTCGAGAAGGCGGTGTGGGAGTACTGCGAGGAGTTCCCGCCCGTCACGGTGACGCTGCCGTGGGTCAACCCGAGCGACCCCACGATGCCGATGCACAAGCGTCCGAAGGTGACGGTACGGCTGCTGACGACGACGGCCTACTCCAACCCGATCAGCCACACGTCGTGGAACCTGGAGATCTGGAAGGCGGCGCTGGAAGAGGCCGGGGTCGTCGAGCGTCTGTACCGCGAAGACGGGACTCCGCGGGACGCCTTCACGGAGCCGGGCGAGCACGGTTTCCACGTGCTGCGGCACACCTTCGCGTCGGTGCATCTCGGGGCCGGCGAGGCGCCCACGACGGTGGCGGAGTACATGGGCGACACGGTGGCGACGGTGCTGCGCTACTACGCGCACTTCATCCCGGATGCTGGCGGTCGCGGACTCGAAGCGATGGGCAACTTCATGTCCTTGGCGGCCTGACTCCATCTCAACTCGCGGCGATAGGTGCGCCGGACGAGGCTGACGTGGCATCATCCGCTTCATGACCAACGCACTGATGGAGCACACAGCCGGAGAGGCGCCCCGTGGAACGGGTGCCCTCCTGAGCATGTGCCCGATTGAGTGCCCGGTTGAGACTGATGCAGTGCCCTCACCTGCGGAAACGCGGTCTGGAGCCCCTTACCAGAGGAAGGGGTTGGACCAGCCGCCGGTCCAGACGGTGGGGAAGGGCGCGGCGATGCCCGCGAGGCGGCCGTCGACGGAGATCCGGACCTCGCGGTACGGGCCGTCGGCCGCCTTGCAGGAGTACGGGGCCGGGTCCGGGGTGGTCATGTACCAGAACTCCTCGCAGCCGCCGCCGGAGCCCGTGGCGTAGACCTCGGCGAGCAGTCGCTCGGTGTTGCGCGGGAGGGTGACGGCCGGGGTGGTGAGCGGCAGGACTCGGTCCGGTACGGGGTTGGTGGCGGGGTGACCGGGGCCGGGGTGACCGGGGCCGGGGTGGCTTTCGGCCGCCGCGTAGAAGGTGAGGGTGACCTTGACTTCGATGACGCCGGTGTAGGTGTCGTTGACGACGTTGCCGATGAGCATCTCGACGGGCTGAGGGTGGCTGAGGGTTTCGCGGTAGTGGGTGACGTCCTTCTCCACTGACCAGGCGATGCCCTCCGGCGACGGCTCGGGGGTGGAGGTGTGGAACATCTCGACGCCGCCGACGGTGAGGTGGCCGAGCCGGTCGAACTGGCGGCCCTTGACCTTGCCGTCGAGGCGGAGCACCACCTTCGCCCAGTCGGCCGTTCCGCACGCGGTGGGCGGTACGTAGCTGCCTCGGTAGGGGGTGAAGTCGCGGAACTGGGCTTCGGCGAGGGTCACCTGGCAGGACCGGGTCGCGGGGTGGGCCACGGGCGGGGCGGGGGTGAGGGGGTCGTGCCAGTCCGTTCCGAACTCGGCGGGCGGCGGCTCCGTACCGGGTACCGCCGGTGAGGGGGCGGCCTGCGCGGGGACGGTCTGCGCGGAGGTGGCCTGCGCGGAGGTGGCCCGTGAGGAGGTGGCCCGTGAGGAGGTGGCCGTTGCTTGCGTGCCGCCGGGTTCGGCCGCCGCTGCCGGGCCCGCGGCGGCGAGGGTGGCCGCCGCGAGGGTCAGCGCGCCGAGCGCGCCCATGATCCTGTGTCGTCTCATGGGCCCGCAGTGAAACCCGGCCCCGGACCGGGCGCCAGGGCGGCTCGGCCGCCCTGGCCGGATCTCACCGTCGGCCGTCCACGTCCCCACCGTGCCGCACTCCCCCGGCCACTGCCGGGTCCAGTCGGCCCGCGCCGCCGTAGGCGCGGGCGAAGACCGCGCCCTCCGGACCGGGAACGGACAGGAGGGCGAGCCGTTCACGGCGCAGCCGGAGGCCGAAGGCGGACTCCCCCGCGTTCCCCGGCGGAAGGTGCAGCAGCTCCAGCAGCCGGTCGGAGAACTCCTGCGTGGTCCAGGCATCCTGATGCCGACGCCGTCCATATCCGGCCAAAGCGTCCTCGTCACCGTCGCGGTGGTAGCGCAGCAGGCTGTCCGCGAGGTCGGCGACATCGGCCACGGCCAGGTTGAGCCCCTTGGCTCCGGAGGGTGTCAGCACGTGCGCCGCGTCCCCGGCCAGCAGCAGCGGGCCCGCCTGTACGTGGTCCCGGACCCGGCCCCGCAGTCGCAGCATGCCGACCTCGGTCAGCCTGCCCGGCCGGGGGTCCCCTGCCTCCGGCCGCAGCCCGAGCCGCAGCGACAGCTGCTCGCGGATGCGCGGCTCGGGCCACTCCGGGAGCTCCGCGTCCGGCGCCACCTGGAGGTAGAACCGTGCCAGCCTGGGCGTGCGGGGCATCATCCCGGCGAACCCCGCTTCGTGGAGCGCGTACCGGATGCCTTCCACGGGACGGTCCACCTCGGCGAGCACGGTCAGCCAGTCGTACGGGTAGCGCCGTTCGACGGCTCCGTCCAAGTCGGCGGGGAACGAGCCCGCGACCGTGCTGCGCGGGCCGTCACAGCCCACGACGTGGTCGGCCTCCAGGACATCGTCCCGGCAGCGGACGAGCGGGCGGGGGCCCGAGGTGTCGACATCGAGGACGGGGCAGTCGAACCGCACCGCGCCACCCGCCTCCTCCAGTGAGGCGATCAGGTCGCGGACCAGGAACTGCTGCGGATACACCCAGTGCCCGGCTCCGCCGGACAGCTCCCCGTACGGGATGTGGATCCGCTCCCCGAGGCACACGAACTCGCACCATCCGTGCCGGCCGCCCTCGGCGAGCAGCCGGTCGGCGAGGCCCTGGTCGCGCAGGTACTCGACCACCCGGTGCTCGATCAGGCCCGCGCGGGCCTGCTGCTCCACCTCGGCCCGGCCGGAGCGTTCCCGGACCTCGACGCAGACACCGGCCCGGTGGAGCACATTGGCCAGGACCAGGCCGGCGGGCCCCGCGCCGACGACGGCCACCTGTACGCGGCGCCGGGGCGCGCTCACGCCCGGCCTCCCGACTGCTGTCGCAGCTGCCGGGCGACCGCGCTGTCCTCCGTCTCCCACCAGGGGCGTACGAGGTCCGGGTCCTGGGGCCGTCCCGGCGCGGCCGCCGCGGGCGTGAGCTCGGCGTCCAGACGGCGGTCCAGCACGACCCGCTGCGCCCGCTCGGTCCGTACCCACTGGGCCAGGATCACGAGCAGGAACGGCACCGACACCAGTTCGGCGGTGGCGAGCATCGCGCCGCCTCCGAGCTGCTGGTCCTGGTGGATCTCCGGAGCCCACGACGGCGCGTGGTGCAGGTACCAGGCCCCGGCGATCAGGGTGCCGTGGGTCATCACCACCAGCCCCGGCACGGCATCGACGACCCCGTCGAGGAACACCAGGCCCGCCCGGACCGGGTGGGTGCACCAGGCGGGCAGAGCCTGCTCGTGCGTGAGGACAGGGATGACGAACAGGCTGCCGGTGAGGAGCAGTTGGAGGTACATCAGCTCGTGGAGCCAGCTGTTGCCCAGGGCGGTCTCGAAATACGGGGTGAAGTACACCGTGAGCTCGGTCGCGAGGACGAGGACCGTGCTGACCAGGGGGAACGTGAACAGCCGTACCAGGCGTCCGGTCATCACCCGTCCCACCCGCGACGCGGCACGCTCGGGCAGGGCGCGTACGGCCAGCTGCAACGGGTCGCCCAGCGCCAGGCCGAGCGGCGCTATGAGGTCCAGGAGTACGTTCTGGAGCGCGGCCGGCCAGAACAGCGCGCGGTCGTACACGGCGAGCGCGGACATCGTCGCCACGGCGATGGTGCCGAGGCCGAGCAGCACGAAGGCCGCGGTACGGGCAGCGGGCCAAGCCTCGCCCCGGCGCCTCAGCCGCAGCAGGCCCCAGGCGTACAGCCCTCCCAGGGCGGCGATCAGGAGCAGCGCGGGCACGTCCGGTTCCCACGAGGACAGGAACCGTCCCACCGTGAGTTCCGGCAGGCTCCGCACCGCGCCGTCATTCAGCGATATCTCGAACATTCGGCTTATCTTCCTCCTCCCCCCGCGACGCCGACGGAACCGGGGTCGGTCCGGCTGCGTCCAAGCCCCGGCCGGGTGGCTCCGTACGGGAGGTCGTCGCATGCGTGGGCGGACAGGTGTGGTGCTCGCGGTACTGCTGGCCACGGCCGGTTGCGGTGCGGGCACGGGCACGGGCTCGGGTACGGCGGATCACGTGCCGAGCGCGACGAGGACGGGATCGCTGTCCGAGGCCGGCTGTGTGAACGGCGGCAAGGTGGTCCTCACGGCGGACGACAACGGCCGTCGGGTCTGCCTGGACGTGCACGGCACGGTGCGGGTTTCGCTTCCCGATGCCGGCGGCGCGCCGGTGACCGTGTCGGGGACCGCGCTGGCCGCGGTCTCGGATCGCGTCTTCGAAGGCGTGTCGGCGGGCCGGGCGGTTCTGACGACGGCGGTTCGGAACTGTCCCGAGTCTGCCGCGCCCGGCTCGATGAGCTGTACGGCGATCTCGCGCTGGCAGGTCACCGTGGACGTCGGCTGAACGGGGGCGGCGGGGGCCGCACACCGGGCGGGCAGGCGTGCGGGGGGGGGGGGGGGGGCGCCGGCCGCGCGGGGGGGGGGGGGGGCGCCCCCCCCGCGCCCCCGGCGCGCCCCCCCCCCCCCCGCCCCTCACCGAGCGGTCGGGTGGATCAGCTGATGGTGAGTGCGGTGTCGTCGATCACGAACGAGGTCTGCAGGCTGGAGTCCTCGGTGCCGTTGAACTTGATGGTCACCGTCTGCCCCGCGTACGAGGACAGGTCGAAGGTCTTCTGCGCGTAGCCGGTGTTCTTGTTGAGGTTGGAGTAGGAGGACAGGGTGGTGGAGTTGGCCGTCACCGTGAGCTTGTCGTAGGCCGTGGCGGTGGTCGTCTCCGCGGTGTCGATGTGCAGGTAGTAGCTGAGGGTGGCGTGGCAGCCGGCCGGGATGGTCACCGACTGGGAGAGCGAGTCGGTGTGGGTGGTGCCGTAGCCGTTGAGCCAGGCCTTCCAGGAGCCGGTGCGGGCGGCCTCGCTGCTGCTGTTGTCGACCACGCCCGAGGTGGCGGTCCAGGGGCTGGCGCTGCCGGTCTCGAAGCCCTGGTTGCCCAGGAGCTGGGCCGGGGTGCAGCCGCCGCCCACCGGGGTGACGGTCCAGGTGAAGGAGGTGCTGCCGCTCGCGTTGGTGGTGTCCTTGGCGGTGACCGTCACGCCGTAGCTGCCCGCGCTGGTCGGCGTACCGCTGATCAGGCCGCTGGAGGCGTTGATGGACAGGCCGGCCGGGAGCCCGGTGGCGCTGTAGGTGAGGGTCTGGCCGCTGGCGGAGTCGGTGGCCTGGATCTGGAGGGAGGCGGCCGTGTTGACGGTGCTGGACTGGTTGCCGGGGCTGCTCACGGTGACGGTGTTCCCGCCGGTGGAGCCGCCGGTGAAGGCCGCGGTGCCGTTGGGCGTGCCGAGACCGGTCGGGCCGTCGTAGCCGGACTTGGCGGTGCAGAGGTAGCTGCCGCTGCAGGAGCCGTTGGCGCCGCTGGTCACGTCGTTGAGCGACGCGGTGTGGGCGTAGGGGTACGACGAGGGGTAGCTGCCTGCTGCCGGGGTTCCGGCCAGGGCGTAGACGGAGGCGATGATCGGCGCCGAGGCGCTGGTGCCGCCGTAGACGTTCCAGCCGCTCGCCTGGTAGCTGTCGTAGACGGCCAGGCCGGTGGCCGGGTCGGCGACCGCCGAGACGTCGGCGACAGTGCGCTTGGCGCAGCCGCTGTCGGTCTGCCAGGACGGCTTGGTGGTGAAGCCCGAGCAGCCGGAGCCTGCGCCGTTGCCGCCCGCGCTGCTGCCCCAGACGGATTCGGACCAGCCGCGTGAGCTGCTGTCACGCTTCAGCGAGGTACCGCCGACCGAGGTGACGTACTGGGAGGCCGCCGGGTACTCGACCCCGTAGCCGCTGTCACCGGAACTGACGGTGATGGCGACGCCCGGGTGGTTGAAGTAGGAGGCGTCGGAGCTCGGGTCGGTGGAGTCCTCGCCGCCGCCGTAGCTGTTGGAGACGTACTTGGCCCCCATGGTCACCGCGCGGTTGACGGCGGTGCCCAGGTCGGCCATGGAGGGCTGGTTCGCCTCGACGAGCAGGATGTGGCACTGCGGGCAGACGGCGCTGACCATGTCCACGTCGAGGGAGATTTCACCGGCCCAACCGGAGTCCGCGGTCGGGTAGCTGGTGCCGCCGTTCTGGTCCACCTTCTTGAAGCAGCCGTTGGCCGTGGTACAGGCCGGCAGGCCGTACTGGGAGCGGTACGTCGCCAGGTCGGACTCGGCGTTCGGGTCGTCGTACGCGTCGATGATGGCGACCGTCGCGCCGGCGCCGGCCGAGGCCGACAGGGCGTACGCGCTCTGCAGGTCGGAGGGCCCGAACCCGGACGGGAGCAGGTTGGGCGCGAGGCTGAGCTGCTGCTTGAGGTCCGTGCGGGCGAGCGCGTGGCAGGCCATGTAGCCGGCCTTGGTCGGCTCCGAGCAGAGCCGCTGGGTGTGCGCGGCCGTGGAACCGGAGGCGGTGGACGCGGCGGGTGCGCTGGAAGAGCTGGACGGGGAGGCGACTGCCAGGCTGCCGCCGGTTATCAGGGCCACCACCGAGAGTAAGGCGGTGGCGCCGCTACGGGTCAGTCGTCTGGCGCGCCGGGACGTGGTCGATTGCAATGAACGGCCCTCCATGGGGGGTTGACTCCCCGCGACGTGGGATGACGTCGATGACGGGCATGCGACTGACATACGCCAGGCATATGACAGGTACATGACACATCAAGGAGCGGCGCCGCGGGCTGGCGAGTGGCACGGATTCATTGGTGCGGACTGCCACCACGCGCAGTGGTGGCCACCGCAGAACGTAGTGACGAGTGGGCCCAAGGGAATACCCCCTGAGGGCAAAGGCTTGCTTTCGGTATGTGATCTACGGGTATACCTTGTGCTGCCATGGAGTTGGACGACAGCGCGGTCAACGACCTGGTCGCATTGGGGCTGCCCCGGTACGAGGCACGGGTCTACCTCACCTTGGTCACGCGCGCGTCCTACACCGCGGCGGAGGTGGCGCGCGCCGCCGACGTGCCGCGCCAGCGCGTGTACGACGTACTGGACTCGCTCGTCCGACGGCGGCTCACGGTCATGCGCCCCGGACGGGTGGCCACCTTCTCCGCCGTGGCGCCCGAACTCGCTCTCGCCCGACTGATGGCCCTCCAACGGGAGTCCCTGGAAAGGCTGAACGCGGTGTCGGCGGCGCTCGCCACCGCCCTGCTGCCGGTCTGGTCCGCCGGCCGGACGCACACCGACCCGCTCGACTACATCGAGGTGCTGCGCGACCCCAAGGCGATCGCCGAACGGTTCGCGAGCATCCAGGGGCAGGCCGCGCACGAACTCCTCAGCTTCTGCAAGCCCCCGTTCGTCGCGCCCGCCGCCAACAACGAGGGCATCGCGGCCGTCCGCAGGCTGCGCCGGTCCGGTGGCACCGCCCGCGCCGTCTACACGCACGACGCACTCGACGACGGTCAAGTCCTGGAGAACGTGCGCCGCTTCGGCGAAGCGGGCGAGGAGGCCCGCTTCGCGCCGGCGCTCCCGCTGAAGCTGGTCATCGCCGATGCCTCTCAAGTCCTGTGCGACATGCCCGACCCCGTCGCCGGCACCCGGGCCACCACCGCCCTCTACATCGAACACCCCGCGCTCGCAACCTGCTTGAGGATCGCGTTCCAGGCCGTTTGGGACCAGGCCCAGTCCGGACGGACCCAGGGGGAGCAATGAATCACCGCTCGGGCCGTGTACTCGCCATGACCGTCACCGCGTTGATCGGCCTGGCCGGTTGCGGCAGCGGCAAGCCCCTCGACGGCCCCGCGCCCGAGTCCCGCCCGTCCGCCGTACCCGAGTACGTTGCCGCCTACCGTGCCGGATACACCGCCGGCAAGGCCGTCTACGACTCCTCGGGCAAGGGGGCGGCCGTGCGCGAGACCGTATGGGGCGGTTGTACCCGCCGCGCCCTGGAGGCCGGCAGCGCCGCCGAGACGGACCGCGGCTCCTGGGTGCGGGGCTGCCACAACGGCGTCGCCAACGCCCCCGAGCAGCTGCCCACCGGCCCCATGACCAAGCGGACCACGGATGCGGAAATGCTGGAGCGGTTCCGCGCCTGGGCTCGTGCCAAGGGCATGGCCGCGCAAGTCGACCACGTCCGCGTGCTGGCCACGGCCCAACTGACCGATCACGACTACGACGTCGAGTTGAGCACGGACTACCCGGCCGGGTCCGAAGACCCTGGACCTGATTCGCTCGCGCGGAGCTTCGTCGAGTCGTGGGACGGCGATCACGGCCGGGCCGGAACCGCCAGGAACGTCCTGGTCCTCGGGGTGGACGGAAAGAGGCTGGCCGCGCAGCGCGTCTGAGCCGGCCGCGCGGCCCGACGGCGCCGCGGATCCGGTGTTCGGGCCGAACAGGGGGACCCGCCACGTCAAGACGGGGGCATCAGGCGCCAGACTCCCGCTGTGGCCTGGCGGTTCGTGCTGTCATATGCTCGGCCTTTGTGGTCTCGCATGCACATCACGGAACAACCTCTTCGGCTCTCACCCGTCTGAACGTCAATGCCGCACGTCGGCTCGGCGTACCCCCGGACGGCTACGCGCACATGCTGGGCCTGAAACCCGAACACCTCAACGACGACCTGTGCCGGACTCCCGCGGCCACGAGCATCCGCATCGCGGAACTGTCGACCGTCCACGCGCCCTGGACCGAGGTGTCCCTGCTGCTGGCCGAGCAGTCGACCCTCGGCGCCCTCGGGGTCTGGGACTACCTGATCACTTCCGCGCCCACTCCGCTCGAAGGGATCCGGGACGCCTCCGCCTACATCGGCAGCGTCGCCGACGCCGGCACCGAGACGGTCCACGTCGCCGAGGACGGCGAACAAGTCACGATCAGCCACCTCAACGGCTCCGATCTGACCCACGAGGCGGCCTGCGCGATCCTCGCCTACGCGCTCGCCCTGTACCAGCGGCGCCTCGGCGAAGCCGCACGGCGCCGCCTCGTTCCGATCCGAGTCACCCTGGCGGCCAAAGCACCCCGCCGGCACGAAGCCCTGACCGAGCTGTACGGCACCCGCGCCATCGAGTTCGAGGCCCCGGTCAGCTCGATCACCTTCCTCGCCGGTGATCTGAAGGCCCCGACACCCCACGCCCAGCCCGGCCTGTCCACCGTGCTCCGCAGGCACGCCGAGCAGAACCTCGCCGACGCGATCCCGCTGCACAGCTGGCTGGACCTCTTCCGCACCGCCCTGGCCTCCCTGCACCACGAGGCCACGCCGACGCTGCCCGACGTGGCGCGGCGCATGGCGATCAGCACGCGGACCCTCCAGCGGCGCCTCGACGAGCACGCCACCACGTGGACCACCGAGGTCGAGACCCTGCGCCGGACGCACATCACGCGGCTGCTCCACGACACCGACCTCAGCATCGACGCGATTGCCGCCCGAAGCGGTTACGCCGACGCCCGCGCCCTGCGCCGGGCGGTCCAGCGGTGGTACGGCACCACACCGGCCGCCCTCCGCCGCACCCTTTAGGGGCTAGGCCGACGGCTGCCACAGCTCGACCCGGTTGCCCTCGGGATCGGTGACCCAGCCGAACCGGCCGACACCCTCCATGTCCTGGGTCTCCTCGGCCACGTCCGCGCCCTTGGCCCGCAGTTGCGCGAGCATCGCGTCCAGGTCGCGGACACGGAAGTTGAGCATCGTCTGCTGGGCGCGGGAGCCGAAGTACTCCGTCCCGGACTCGAAGGTCGCGAACACCGTCGGTCCGGCTTCCTGACGCCACAGGCCGTTCTCATCGGCGTCCAGACCCAGGCAATCCCGGTACCAGGCACCCAGCGCCACCGGATCTGCGGCCCTCATGAAGTACCCGCCGACTCCAAGCACACGTTCCATGCCGCCATCTTGCCAGGGCCGCGGTGCCGGCCGCCCCGGCAACACCTCACTGGCTCCGGCGGGTGTTGAGGCGGGCGGCCTGGCGGTTCAGGTGGTCGCGCTCGGCGAGGTTGGCGGCCTTGTGGGCCGCTTCGGCGTACAGGCGTGCCGCCGTCGCCAGGTCGCCGTCGCGCTCGTGGAGGTGGGCCGCCACCGCCGTGTGACGAGGCAGGGACTCGTCCAGCGCCGCGAGCGCCGCCAGGCCGGCCCGCGGTCCGTCCGCCTCGCCGACGGCCACCGCACGGTTGAGCCGGACGACCGGGCTGTCGGTCAGGCGCGCGAGCTCGTCGTACCACTCCACGATCTGTACCCAGTCGGTCTCCTCGGCGGTGGGCGCGTCGGCGTGGAGCGCCGCGATGGCGGCCTGGGCCTGGAACTCGCCCAGCCGGTCGCGGGCGAGGGCCGCCCGCAGGATGTCGACGCCCTCGGCGATCGAGCCGGTGTCCCACCGGCCGCGGTCCTGCTCGGCGAGCGGCACCAGACTGCCGTCGGGCGCGGTCCGGGTGGCACGCCGGGCGTGGTGGAGCAGCATGAGGGCGAGCAGCCCCGCCACCTCGGGGTGGTCGATCGCCGCCGCGAGCTGCCGGGTGAGACGGATGGCCTCCGCGGCGAGGTCGACGTCACCGGAGTAGCCCTCGTTGAAGACCAGGTAGAGGACGCGCAGCACCGTGGCGACGTCCCCGGGCTCGTTGAGCCGTACGCCGGCCACGGTCCGCTTGGCCCGGCTGATGCGCTGCGCCATGGTCGCCTCGGGGACCATGTAGGCCTGGGCGATCTGGCGGGTGGTGAGCCCGCCGACGGCGCGCAGCGTGAGCGCGACGGCGGAGGACGGCGTCAGCGACGGGTGCGCGCACAGGAAGTAGAGCTGGAGGGTGTCGTCGACCGCGGGAGCGGGCCCGGGGGCCGGTTCCTCGTCCACGCGGTCCTCGCGCCGGCGCCGGGCGGCGTCCGACCGGGTCGCGTCGAGGAACCGGCGCCAGGCGACGGTGACCAGCCAGCCCTTCGGATCTCGTGGCGGTTCGGCCGGCCAGACGCGGACCGCCTCGACCAGCGCGTCCTGTACGGCGTCCTCGGCCGCCGCGAAGTCGGCTCCGCGGCGGACGAGGATCCCGAGCACGCTCGGCGTGAGGCTCCGGAGCAGGGCCTCGTTCACGGGAGGGGTCACTCCGTGACGGTGGGGGGCGCGGCCAGGAACGGGCGCACCTCCAGCCATTCGTGGATCGGCTTCCCGCCGGCCCCGGGGGCGGCGGACAGTTCCCCGGCCAGCTCGACGGCGCGCTCGTAGCCGTCGACGTCGATCACCATCCAGCCCGCGATGAGGTCCTTGGTCTCGGCGAACGGTCCGTCGGTGACCGGCGGGCGGCCCTCGCCGTCGTACCGGACCCATGCCCCCTCGGGGGCGAGCGCCTGGCCGTCGACGAACTCGCCGGTCTTCTCCAGCCGGTCCGCAAAGTCCTGCATGTACTGGACGTGCGCCGTGATCTCCTGCGGCGTCCACTGGTCCATCGGGACGTCGTTCGCCGGAGCCGGGGCGCCGCGGTAGTGCTTGAGCAGCAGGTACTTGGCCATGATGGTTCTCCTCGGTGCGGATGCGGCCCATTCTGGCCGCGTTCACTACGGGGACGGAGCCCGGCACGGGTTCTCGACATCGTCGGCCGAAGTTTTTTTCTCCGGCAGGAGAACGGTCAGAGTTTGCGGGTTCCGCGCCAGGTCCAGCCGGAGCCGACGGCGGTTTTCCGCAGCGGATTCCTCATGTCCCGGGTGTCCAGGCCGAACGTCTCCACCTTGCGCCGGCGTCCGTCGGGTCCCCGCTCGAACGTCCACTCCTTCTGCACGTGGTGGCCGGGTCCGCGACCGTGTTCGCGCTGCACGACGCGGCCGGGCGGGCCGCCGGCCCGGGTCACCGCCCATTGCTCGCCCATGGCCCGCACCTCGCGTTCCCCGGGGAGCAGCCGCATCCAGATCTTGAAGGTCCGCTCCACCTGCCGACGGGTCAGGCCGGAGCCCGTCGGGGGTTCCAGCACCTTCCACTCCGCCACCAGGTGGGCCGCCCCTTCGCCGTCGGCCTCGCGCACGGTGAACGGCACGTCCGTACCGTTCACCGCGAGCAGTGCGGCCCGTAGCTCCTGGGCGGATATCGCCGTGGCACCACCGTCCGGGCGCATCGTGCCCGTGTACTTGTCCCAGAGCCGCCCCATCGTGAGCCTCCTTCCAAGGAATTGCAGCAGTCGGACCAGCCGGTGCTCAGGCTCGGGCGGTTCCGCGGAACGCCTCGGCGTTCTCCGCGGTCCATTGCCGGAACGTCCTGGCCGGGGCGCCGGTGATCCGGGAAACGGTATCGCGTACGGCGAGCAGCTCCTCGTTGACGTCGCCTCCCGTCACGTCGAGCACCGCGTCCGCGGCCTCGTCTCCCAGGAAGGCCGCCAGCTGCCCGTGGGCCTCCTCGCGGCTGATCCGGGCGAACGGCACTTCCCGTCCCAGCGCTTCCGCGATGGCCCCGACCTGCTGCCGGGCCGTGATCCGCTCCGGTCCGGTCAGTGCGTACGTACGCTCGCGGTGGCCCGGCTCGGTCAGGGCGGCCCGAGCCACGGAGGCGATGTCCGCGGGGTGGATGGTGGGAAGGCCGGTGTCCGCGTAGGGCACGCGGACCTCGCCGTGCTCGCGGATGGTTCCCGCCCACCACAGGGCGTTGGAGGCGAACTGCGTCGGCCGCAGGATCGTCCAGGCCATCCCGCTGTCCTTGAGCAGCTGCTCGACGGCCAGGTTCTCTTGGGCGGGGCCCAGATGCGGATGGGTCCGGGCCGTGATGGACGACACCAGCACCACGTGTTCTACGCCTGCCTGCCGGGCGGCCTCAAGGATCTCGGCGTCGGAGCCCAGGCGCGACACGAGGAACAGCGAACGCACCCCCTCCAGCGCGGGCTTCAGCGAGGCCGTCCGGGCGAAGTCGCCCTCGACGGCTTCGACTCCTTCCGGAAACGCGGTTCTCGCGGTGTCACGCGTGAGCGCCCTCAACGGTCCGGCGCCGGAGTCCTGGAGCTCCCTCACGAGCGCGCTTCCTATGTTTCCGGTGGCGCCGGTCACGAGGATCATCGGTCTTCTCCTGCCGTCAGGTGGTGATCAACTAGCCCTGACGGTAGGACCTCAACCCAGCTTGAGGTCAAGAAGATCCAGCAGGTGGTGGTGGAGCGGTGAGTCCCCGCCGCTGTCCCCAGGCCATCATCATGCCCGGACCGAGTTCGGCGAGCCGGGGCGAGGTCAGGTAGGCCAGGGCCTCGTCGATGACGGTGGCGTCCACCCGGCCGGTTTCCTCCAGAGCGGGGCGCATCCGGCTCCACGTCTGCGACCAGAAGAGGGCCAGGGGACTGCCGGCTACCAGTGGTGGTCCGCACAGTTCGGCGGCGACGTTCTGGAGTCCCTCCTCCCTCAGGAAGTGCGGGTACGCCGGGACGTGGGACGTGTCGGTGCCGATGGTCGTTCTCAGCGCCTGCCACATGGCGTCCATGGTCCGGCGGTAGGCGGACGAGGCGTCGAGGACGTCGGGCAGCTCCACGGCGTCGCCGAGCACCAGCCAGCCCCCGGGGTTGAGCCAGCCCGCGAGCCGCGAGACGAGCCGGCGGCGCTCGGGCAGGTGCATGAGGACGAACCTGGCGTGGATCAGATCGAAGGTGCCCGGCCGCAGGGTCTCGTCCGTGAGATCGGCGGTGATGATCCGCAGCTTGGGGCCCGCGAGGGCGGCCAGGGCACTGGTGTCCCTGTCCAGGGCGACCACCTCGGCCACGTGCGCCTCTTCCAGCAGCCAGCGCGCCACCGTTCCGGTCCCGGCGCCCACCTCCAGGCAGCGCATGCCCGGCCCGGCGCCCAGTTCCCGTAGACGCCGGGTGGTGACGGGGTCGTAGACCAGCGCACCGGCGTCGATCCGCTCGGCCTCGCGCGGGTGGTCCGGCTCGAACAGGTCTGCTCCGTACCGGCCGCCGTCGGGTGGTGTCCCTTCGGAGGACGAGGAAGGGGAAGGGGAAGGGGAAGGGGAAGGGGAAGGGGAATCGGTCATGTCTGGGCCTCCTGCCCGCTCGGCCGGGCCGGGCGGGGTGGACGGCCGCCGGCCACCAGGCACGCCACTACGGCCACGGCGGCGCCGATGTAGAGGAACGCCGGGTACCCGACTGCGTCCACGGCCTGGCCCCCGACGGCGCCCGCCACGGAAAGGCCCACGAACAGCGCGCTGTTGTTCCACGACAGCATGCCGGTCGCCCGCTCGGGGAACATGTCCACCAGGTGGCGCTGCTGGGCGGGGAAGAACGCGTACCCGGCCAGCGCGAAGAGTCCCAGCGCACAAGCCAGGGCCCAGGTGGCCGGATAGACCAGGGCCACCGCCGCCTCCAGTACGGCGGTCAGGGCCAGTGCGGTCCTCGTGACGCGTACGGCGCCGGCCCGGTCGGCGAACCGGCCGCCCACCTGCCCGCCGATGACGGCGCCGACCCCGTAGACGACGAGCAGCCACGTCACGTCGCCCTTCCTGCCGTCGGAGTGGAGCGCGATGGCGAGGAAGGTGTACAGGCTGTAGACGGAGAAGGCCCACAGGGTGGTGACCGCGACTCCGAACACCGCGATGCCCGTGCCGTTCCGGCCGTGCTTCGCCGCCCCTTTCGCCGCCCCTTTCGCCGCGCCCGTCGCCGCCTCCTTCGGTACGCCGCTCACGGCGGCCGGCCCGGAGCGCCAGACGAACGCGTTGGGCAGGGCCAGCAGGAACGTGCCCGCGGCGAGGATGACGAAGGTGGCCTGCCAGCCCACGTGCTGGCTCAGCAGCGATCCCGCCGGGGCGCCCACCCACAGGGCGGTCAGCAGTCCCGATCCCACGACGGCCAGCACCTGGGCCCGCGCCTGGGGGCGTGCACGGGTACTGACGAGCGAGTACACGGTGGGGCCGGTGGCCGCGGCCGCGACGCCGGCCACCACGCGGGTCGCCAGCAGCAGGCCGAAGTCCGGCGCCAGGGCGGTGCCGATGTTGGCCACCGAGAACAGCAGCAGGGCCCACACCAGGACCGTGGCGCGGTCCCTCCGGTCGGAGAGCCAGCCGGCGAAGGGCGAAGCCACCACGTAGGCGATGGAGAACACCGTGATCATCAGCCCGGTCCCGGCCGGGGACACGTCGAGCGAGCTCGCGATGGCGGGGAGCAGCGGCGCCACCACGAAGAGGTCGGTCCCCACCAGGAACTGCGTCAGCCAGGCCAGGACGACGAGTCCGGCCGGGAGGCCGGCCGGTGTCCCGGCGGCCGGGTCGCCACTCGTCGAGTCCATGAACCGAAGTTAAGGGTGTGTCCACGGGGCCACCACCGCCCGAAGGCCGTTCGGCCGTACGCCTCCGGCAATCGGCCAGACACTCGCGGTTTCACGCTGACTCTCCTTCCTCCCCATGGGGTTGTCGCCGCCCTGACCTATCTTCTGTGGGCACACCAGTTCGCTTCAGTTCGTCTCAGGAGGTCAGATTGCAGTCCAGGCGCTCCCTTTTCCTCGGCCGCGCGTTACGCCGGTCCCATCTGCTCATAGGTTTCGGCATCGGCTCGCTGCTGCTCGGGCTGACGCCGTTGGCGGGGGTCTCGACTTCGGCCGCGGCCGATCAGGGGCACGATCCCCGATCCGCACTCGCACGGTTCGACCAGCAGCCGGCGACGAAGTCTCCGCATCACGGCATCGTCCCGGCGAACGCCATGGAGCCCGCGGCTCCCGTTCTCGACCGGACCGGGTGGACGGCCACGGCGAGCGACGAGGAGACCGCCGCCGAGAACGGCCGCGCCGCGAACGTGCTCGACGGCGACAGCGGCACCATCTGGCACAGCAAGTGGAGCGGCACCCCCGCTCCCCTGCCGCACAGCATCACCATCGACATGCACCGCACGGCGGTCGTCTCCGCGCTCGTCTACCTGCCCCGTTCCGACGGAGCCAACGGGCGCGTCGGCGAGTACAGCATCAGTGTCAGTGCCGACGGGCAGAATTGGGCGAGCCCGGTGGCCACCGGCACCCTCGCGGACGACGGCAGCGCCAAGACGCTCGGGTTCGCCCCTCAGGGGGTCCGGTTCGTACGGCTGACGGCGCTCACCGAGGCCGGGGGCCGCGGGCCCTGGACCTCCGCGGCCGAGATCAACCTGCTGGGTGACCCCGGAACCCCGGCTGCCACCGTCGATCTGCCCCGGACCGGGTGGACGGCCTCTGCGAGCGACGAGGAGACCGCCGCCGAGAACGGGCGCGCCGGCAATGTGCTCGACGGGAACGGCAACACCATCTGGCACAGCAAGTGGAGCGGCGCCGCCCCCGCCCCCTTCCCGCACAGCATCACCATCGACATGCACCACACGGCCGTCGTCTCCGCGCTCGCCTACCAGCCCCGTCCCGACGGAGCCAACGGGCGGGCCGGCGCCTACACCATCACCACCAGCACGGACGGTTCCACCTTCGGCGCGCCGGTCTCCGCGGGTACCTGGCGGGACGACGACACCGTCAAGACCGCCACCTTCACCCGCGCCGAGAACACCCGCTTCATACGGCTGACCGTGACCAGCGAGGCCGGCGGACGCGGTCCGTGGACCTCGGCCGCGGAGATACGCCTGAGCGGACCGGCCAGCCCGGCCGTCCACGGCTCCTGGGACCGGATCACCGGCTTCCCCCTGGTGCCCGTGGCCACCGCCGTCCTGCCGGGGGACAAACTGCTGGCCTGGTCCGCGTACGCCGTCGACCGCTTCGGCGGCAGCAACGGATACACCCAGACCGCGATCCTGGACCTGAAGACGGGCAAGGTCACCCAGCGCCGCATCGACAACACCGGTCACGACATGTTCTGTCCCGGGATCGCGATGCTGGCGGACGGCCGCGTACTGGTCACCGGGGGCAGCAACGCGGAGAAGGCGAGCATCTACGACCCGGCCACCGACGACTGGTCGGCCACCACGAGCATGAACATCGCCCGCGGCTACCAGGCCATGACGCTGCTCTCCACCGGCGAGGCCTTCGTCCTCGGCGGATCCTGGAGCGGGACCGCGGGCGACAAGTCCGGCGAGGTCTGGTCACCGGACACCAAGGCCTGGCGCACGCTCCCGGGCGTTCCCGCCGCTCCGGCCCAGACGGCCGACCCCGCCGGACCGTACCGCGCCGACAACCACATGTGGCTGCACGCCACTTCGGGCGGCAAGGTGCTGCAGCTTGGTCCGAGCAAGCAGATGAACTGGATCTCGACCAGCGGGACCGGCAGCATCACCTCCGCGGGCACGCGGGCCGACAGCGGGGACGCGATGACCGGCAACGCCGTCGCCTACGACATCGGCAAGCTGCTCACCCTGGGCGGTTCACCCGCCTACGAGAACACCCCCGCCACGCAACGCGCCTATACCGTGACCGTGGACGGCGACCAGGTCCGGGCCGCCCGTACCGGAGACATGGGGTACGCCCGAGCTTTCAGCAACAGCGTCGTCCTGCCCGACGGCAAGGTGGCCGTCTTCGGCGGGCAGTCCTATCCGGTGCCGTTCAGCGACGCGACCTCGGTGCTGACCCCCGAGCTGTGGGACCCGGCGACCGGCGGCTTCACCCCGCTCGCCACCATGGCCATGCCGCGCAACTACCACAGCGTGGCGAACCTGTTGCCGGACGGACGGATCTTCTCCGGCGGCGGCGGTCTGTGCGGTGACTGCGCGACCAACCACCCGGACGGGGCCGTCTTCACCCCGCCCTACCTGCTCAACGCGGACGGCTCGCCGAAGGCCCGTCCGGTCATCACCGCGGGCGTGCCCTCCAGGACCGCCCCGGGCACCTCGCTCACGGTGAACACCCAGGGCCCGGTGGCGTCCTTCGTCCTCATGCGGGCCGCTGCCGCGACGCACTCCACCGACAACGACCAGCGCCGGATCCCGCTCGTTTCGGCCGCCACGGGAACCGGGACGTACACGGTGTCCGTACCCGCCGATCCCGGTGTGGTCCTCCCGGGGACCTACATGCTCTTCGCGCTCGACGCCCAGGGGGTTCCGAGCATCGCCAAGTTCGTCACCGTCTCCTGACCCACGGTCGGTGTCCGGTCCTCGAAGGGGCCGGGCACCGGCTCACCGGCTCGATAGCGCTCGCAATGAGGAAGAATTCGCCATCGCGGGCCACTAATTCAGCCATTCCGGCGCCTGACGGCAGACTAAATGCCGCATCTCGCGCCGAGGCGGGGCGCCGCAGGCCCGGCAGCGGGCGTTCGAATGGGTTCGAAATACCACTGGAGCCGTCTCTAAACACTCTGCGGGCAAGATCACCGCATCGAGGTAATACCAATGGCTTACAGGGCCTGATCTGTAGAACCGGCCGTTAGTGTGCTCCTTGATCTCGACGGAATGCCCGGATATTCGCCTTCCTTTTCTCCTTTCACCGGTGATGCGCGCGGGCGTCGATCACTTGCCCTTACGAAAGAGAGTCAGCCTGATGACCGTGGACACCAGCCCCGAGGCGCCGCAGTCGGATCCGCTCCGGCAGTCCAGCCTGGGTACGGCCGCTGCCCGCAACCTCGCCACCACGACCAAGTCCGCGCCCCAGATGCAGGAGATCACCTCCCGCTGGCTGCTGAGGGTGCTCCCGTGGGTGGAGACCAAGGGCGGCACCTACCGGGTGAACCGCCGGCTGACCTACACCGTCGGCGACGGGCGGATCGAGTTCGTCCAGGACGGCCCCCGGGTCCGGGTGATCCCCCGCGAGCTCGGCGAGCTCGCCGTACTGCGCGACTTCGACGACGAGGGCGTGCTGAACGCGCTGGCCGAACGCTGCGTCCAGCGCGATTTCCGTGCCGGTGAGGTGCTCGTCGAGCGCGGCGCTCCGGCCGAGTGGATCCACCTGATCGCCCACGGCCGGATCAACCAGACCTCCGTCGGCAAGTACGGCGACGAGGTCGCCGTGTCCGTGCTCGCCGACGGCGACCGGTTCGGCGAGAACGCCCTGCTGGACGCCGACGCCAGGTGGGACTACACCGCCACCGCCGAGACCGCCGGGACCCTGCTCACCCTCTCCCGCGTCGACTTCTCCGCCGTGCTGGCCGGATCCGCGCAACTCCAGGACCACGTACGACAGTTCGCCTCGCTCCCGCTCCAGCGGCAGAACCGTCACGGCGAGGCCGAGATCGCGATGTCGGCCGGTCACACCGGCGAAGCCGAACTGCCGGGCACCTTCGTCGACTACGACCTCAAGCCGCGCGAGTACGAACTCTCCATCGCGCAGACCGTACTGCGGGTCCACACCAGGGTCGCGGACCTCTACAACGAGCCGATGAACCAGACCGAGGAACAACTCCGGCTGACCATCGAGGCGCTGCGCGAGCGCCAGGAGTACGAGCTCATCAACAACCCGGAGTTCGGCCTCCTCCACAACGCCGACTTCAAGCAGCGGATCCAGACCCACTCCGGTCCCCCGACCCCGGACGACCTCGACGAGCTGCTCTGCCGCCGCCGGGGCTCCAGGTACTTCCTCGCCCACCCCAAGGCGATCGCGGCGATCGGCCGCGAGTTCAACGCCCGCGGGCTGTACCCGGACCACGTCGACCTCGGCGGACAGCAGGTCCCGGCCTGGCGCGGGGTCCCGATCCTGCCGTGCAGCAAGATCCCCATCAACAAGGACAACACCAGCTCGATCCTGGTGATGCGGACCGGCGAGGACAAGCAGGGCGTCATCGGCCTGCGCCAGACCGGTCTGGCCGAGGAGTACGAACCCGGCCTGTCGGTGCGGTTCATGGGCATCGACGAGAAGTCGATCATCTCCTACCTGGTCAGCACCTACTACTCCGCCGCCATCCTGGTGCCCGACGCGCTCGGCGTGCTGGAGAACGTGCAGATCGCCCGCAGGCACGGCTAGCCGGCCCCTGCCCGACGGCCGCGATCCGGGCCGTCGGGTCCGCGCCACGGCCGCGCCACGGCCGCGAAGGGCCCGGACCTCCCCGGGCCGGCGCGAAGGCCCGTACCTTCACCTTCCCGCGGCCGGGCCGAGCCTGCCCGGGATCCGGGAGGGCCCAACCATCTCACCAAGGAGCTACGGATGCCCGATCCTGGGCCTTCCTCCCCGAAGTCGAGCCTGCCCGCCGCCGCGGCGCAGTTCGGGACCTACGGTCACGGCCGTGGCATCGAAGCCGTCGGGGCACCGTCCTGGTCCGTCCCCGTGACGGGGACCGTGCCCGTCACGGGGACCGTCCCCGCGCGGGCGGCTGAGCCCGCCCGGGAGGGCACTTCCGCGGTGCGGACGCCCGGCCCCGCCCTGGAACGGATCCTGCGCGGCCCCAGCGGTCTGGGAACGACCGGGCTCCATCTGGCCAAGCCCGAGGCGGCGTTGGCCGCGCCCGAAGTCCCGGTGACGGCTGGGAATCCGGTACCGGGGCTGTACTTCCATCCGGTGCCCGAACCCGACCCCGTACGGGTGGAGGAGGTCAGCCGCAGGATCAAGGCCTGGGCGCTGGACGAGGTCGAGCTGTACCCGGAGGACTGGGAGGACCAGTTCGACGGGTTCTCCGTCGGGCGCTACATGGTCGCCTGCCATCCGGACGCCCCCACCGTCGAGCACCTGATGATCGCCACGCGGCTGATGGTCGCCGAGAACGCGGTGGACGACGTCTACTGCGAGGACCACGGCGGCTCGCCCGTCGGCCTCGGCGGTCGCCTCCTGCTTGCGCACACCGCCCTGGACCCCGTCCACACGACGGCGGAGTACCAGCCGCAGTGGGCCGAGTCGCTGGGTTCGGACGCCCCCCGGCGTTCCTACCGCTCCGCGATGGAGTACTTCGTCCAGGCCTCGACCCCCTCCCAGGCCGACCGCTTCCGGCACGACATGGCCCGGCTGCACCTGGGATACCTCGCCGAGGCCGCCTGGGCCGAGACGGATTACGTCCCGGAGGTGTGGGAGTACCTGGCGATGCGCCAGTTCAACAACTTCCGCCCCTGCCCCACCATCACCGACACCGTCGGCGGCTACGAACTGCCGGCGGACCTGCATGCGCACCCCTCGGTACAACGCGTCATCGCGCTCGCCGGGAACGCCACCACCATCGTCAACGACCTGTACTCGTACACCAAGGAACTCGCCAGCCCCGGCCGGCACTTGAACCTGCCCGTGGTGATCGCCGAGCGCGAGGGGACCTCCGACCGCGAGGGCTACCTGAAGGCGGTCGAGGTCCACAACGACCTCATGCACGCCTTCGAGGCCGCGGCCGCCGACGTGGCCGCCGCCTTCCCCGTACCGAACATGCTGCGCTTCCTGCGGGGCGTGGCCGTATGGGTCGACGGCAACCACTACTGGCACCAGACCAACACCTATCGCTATAGCCTGCCCGACTTCTGGTAAGGATGGATCTATCTGTGACCAGCACCAGCACGCACATCGCCCCCTCTTCCGCTACCGCCACCGCGTTCATCCCTTCCCCGGTGACGCCGTACCAGGGGGACATCGCCCGTTACTGGGACCACGAGGCCCGCCCGGTGAACCTGCGTCTCGGTGACGTCGACGGCTTGTACCACCACCACTACGGCATCGGCGACGTCGACCACGCGGCCCTCGGCGACACCGCCGACGCCAATTACGAGAAGAAGCTGATCACCGAGCTCCACCGACTGGAGTCGGCACAGACCGACGTCCTCCTGGACCACCTCGGCCCCATCGGACGCGAGGACACCCTCGTGGACGCGGGCTGCGGCCGCGGCGGCTCGCTCGTGATGGCCCACCAGCGCTTCGGATGCAAGGCGGAGGGCGTCACCCTGTCCGCGAAGCAGGCCGACTTCGCGAACCAGCGCGCCCGTGAACTCGGCATCGAGGACTCCGTCCGCGCCCGTGTCTGCAACATGCTCGACACGCCCTTCGAGACGGGCGGGGCCGCGGCCTCGTGGAACAACGAGTCGAGCATGTACGTCGACCTCCAGGACCTCTTCGCCGAGCACTCCCGGATCCTCTCCGTCGGCGGCCGCTACGTGACCATCACCGGCTGCTGGAACCCGCGTTACGGCCAGCCCTCGAAGTGGGTCTCCCAGATCAACGCGCACTTCGAGTGCAACATCCACTCCCGCCGGGAGTACATGCGCGCCATGGCCGACAACCGCCTCGTTCCGCAGGCCGTCATCGACCTGACCCCCGCGACCCTGCCCTACTGGGAGCTGCGGGCCACCTCCTCCCTGGTCACCGGCATCGAAGAGGCGTTCATCAACTCGTACAAGGACGGCTCCTTCCAGTACCTCCTGATCGCGGCCGACCGCGTCTGACCCGACGCGGGCCCGAAGGGGACGAGCCGGGCCCGTGACCCACGGGCCCGGCTCGTCCGTATCCTGCGGGTCGGGCACGCATCACGGGTCCCGGGGCGATACTGGAGTTCCGCGTACGGGATTCCGAGGGGAGCCGTTCATGAGCACGGCGAAAGACCTGTTCATCACCTCCATGGACGCACGACCGGACGGTTCCGTGGGTCAGGGGGACCTTTCCCTCGCGCTGGCGGGAGCCGAACTGATCGACCTCATCGGCGCGCGGGCCGTCTCCCTGGACGGCGACCGGATCGTGCCGGACGGGCGGCCGGCGCTGGAGGAGGGGCTACTGGGCCAGGCCGCGGCGGCGCTCACCCGGCAGGCGCCCTACGAGGCGGTCGAGGACTGGCTGTGGCGCAGGGGCCGGGACCTCTCCGCGGCCTATCAGGCCGCCCTGGAGGAGGAAGGCCACCTGGTCCGCGGGCGGCGCGGGCGGCTGCCCTTCGGCGCCGATCGCCTGGAGCTGGCCGATTCGGCCGGGCGCCGCGAGGCCGCGAGCCGCTGGGAGGCGCGGGAGCCCGTCCTCGCCGCCCTCGCCGCGGCCGTGGGGATCCAGGGCGATCAGTCCGAGGACGAGCCTGACCTCGACGACGAGGCGGTGACGACCGTGCTGGCCGGCGTCAACGACGCGGTGATGGAGCTGGAAGCCGTACGCCAGAGGCGGTCCATCGAGAAGGCCGCGTTCGCCAACGTCTGGCGGGGTCCGTGACCGGCGCTTCCACGGACGCTTCCACGGGCACACCCGGTGCGGCCTAGCGCCGCGTGACGTCCTTGACGAACACGATGCCGTCGCTGTCCGCCAGGTGGGCCGGGTCGAAGGGGGCGTAGCCGAACCAGGGCGATGTGCGGGGCGCGGGCAGCGTGTCGCCGAGGGCGGTGGACAGCCGTCGGGTGTCGACGACACAGCGGTCCTCCGGGAGCGCGTACAGGAGTCCTTCGAGGGTGTCCGGCGGCGGCGCGTCCACTCCCTGGTGCCGGATCGTGCCGAGGGCCGTGGACACGAAGGCGTACTCCGCGCCGAGCCGGGCGCTGACCAGCGCACCGGCGCTCCACCACTCCAGCGGCTTCCCGCCCATCCTCATGCTGCTCTTCTCCCGCTGCAGATGGGCGTTGTGGGCATGGACGAGCGCCGGGCCGCGAGCGGCGAGGGCGAGCAGGTTGCCGGCCATCATCTGGTCCCGCACGCCCACCAGCCGGGTCATGCGGGCCGGTGAGGTGTCGGCCATCCAGTGGTGGTAGCGCAGCAGGCCGGCCGCGGTGCGCCCGTACAGGCGCGCCCGGTCCCGGTCGTCGTTCGATGTCACCGCGATCAGGTGCGGCTCCTGCTCGTCCAGCAGCGCCACCAGATCGTCGGCGAGCAGCCGCAGCCGGCCGGCTTCGGGCGACTGCCCCACGGACTGGGACGGGTCCGTCATCGCGGCGGGATGGGTCCACGGGCCGTCGGGGCCGAGCAGCCGGTCGAGCGTTTCCGCGGTGCAGGGGAGCAGGTCCGCGTCCACCCGGGCCGAGAGGTAGCCGTGGAGTGCAGTGAGGGCCTGTCGGGGGCTCGCGGCGCCGGTGATCTCCAGCGGGCCGTCGAAACCGGCGAAGCGGAGCCGCTCGGAAGCGGGCCGGCCGTCGTTGTACGCGCGCATCCAGCGCACGAGTTCGCGGTTGGCCGCGTACGCGCCCCACCCGTGGCTTATCCCGCGCTCCACGACCTCGTCGAGCGAGCCCGTGCCCGTGCCCGAGGCGACGTACTCGTCCACGACCAGGCCGGTCATGCAGTCGCTCTCGATCGCGATCGTCCGGTAGCCCTCCTCCTCGACGAGCTGCCGGAAGAGCTCGTTGCGCAGGTCGAGCAGAGCCTCCTCGCCGTGGGTGGGCTCGCCCAGGGCGAGCAGCCGCGGCCGGGCCGGAAGCAGACGCATGATCGCGGCCGCCTCGACGGCACGGGCGGTGTCCTTGATGTCAGTGACCATGCCCTCAACGGTATCGTTGAACCCTCGGTTGAAACTTTTGCACGATATCGGCAGGACCATGGGGCAAAACCTTCAAAGCAGTGTGCGGCTCAGGCCGGTCGATCTGGCGCGCGGGCACGGCCTGTCGACGCAGGCGATCAGGAACTACGAAGAGGCCGGCATCCTTCCGGCCGCCGCCCGCACCCCCCACGGCTACCGCACCTATACGCCGCTGCACGCGGGGGCCCTGCGCGCGTTCCTCGCCCTGGTGCCAGGCCACGGGCACCAGACGGCGACCTCGATCATGCGGGCCGTGAACGAGGGCGCGGCCGACGAGGCGTTCCGCCTCATCGACGAGAGCCACGCCCAGCTCCTCGACGACCGGCGGACCCTCCGGGCCGTGGAGGACGCCCTGCGCGACCTGGCCCGAGCCACGGCGCCCGAGCCCGGTGCGGGGACCGGGCCCGGGCCGGTCGCGGTGTCCGCGCCCGGCGGCACGTTCATCGGGCCGCTGGCCGGGAAGCTCGGCATCCGGCCCGCGACGCTGCGCACATGGGAGCACGCCGGCCTGGTGCGGCCACGCCGCGACCCGCGGACCGGGTACCGCGTCTACGACGAGGCCGACGTGCGGGACGCCCGGCTGGCCCACCAACTCAGGCGGGGCGGCTACCCGTTGGAGCGGATCGCCACGCTGATCGCCCAAGTCCGGGCGGCCGGCGGGCTGGAGCTGCTGGAGGCCGCGCTGGGCGACTGGCACGGCCGGCTGTCCGCCCGCGGGCGGGCGATGCTGACCGGGGCCGCCGAGCTGGAGGCGTACCTCCGCGAGCGTGGATGAGGGGGTCGGGGGCCACGGTCGAGCGGTAGCGTGGCAACGGCCAAGCCGAGGAGGGGACATGACGACACGACGTAAGACCGCCGCGGAGCTGTTCGACGCGCTGGGTGAGCGGTACGAGGACCTGTTCGGCCGGGTGCCCGATCAACTGGCGGCCCTGGACTGGCTCGCGGACCGGCTGCCCGCCGGGGCCCGGGTGCTGGACGTGGGCAGCGGCACGGGCCGGCCCACCGCGCAGGCCCTCGCCGGGGCCGGGCACGCCGTGACCGGCATCGACGTCTCGGCGACCATGGTCGAGGCGGCCCGCGCCCTGGTGCCGGGTGCGCGGTTCGAACAGGCCGACGTGCGCACGTACGTACCGGAGGCGGGCGGCTTCGACGGCGTGTGCTCGTTCTTCCCGCTCCTGGTGATGGACCAGCCGGAGATCGAGACGGCCCTGGACCGGATGGCCTCGTGGGTCGCACCGGGCGGGTACCTCGTGCTGGCCACCGTGCCGGGAGACATCCGGGGTCTGGACATCGAGTGGATGGGCCACCCGGTCACCGTCAGCAGCCTCTCCGTGGAACAACACCTGCGGCGGCTGACCGAGGCCGGCCTGGAGGTGCTGCACCACCACACCTCCACCTTCGTCCCCGCCGGTCCCCTCGCGGGGCCCGAGGAACACTTCTTCTGCTACGCGACACGCCCCGCCTGATCCCCCGTCGGACCGATCGGTCAGGATTCGAGAAGCGCGGAACGCGGGGGCGCGCCTAGCATCTTGGTCATGGACATCAGCATTCACACAACCGTTCTGCCGCACGACGACCCCGACGCGTCCGTGGCCTTCTACCGCGACCTCCTCGGCTTCGAGGTCCGCAGCGACGTCGGCCAGGGCAAGATGCGCTGGATCACGGTCGGCCCCGCCGGCCAGCCGGGCACCTCCATCCTCCTGGCGCCGCCGGCCGTCGACCCCGGGATCACCGAGGACGAGCGCCGGACCATCGCCGAGATGATGGCCAAGGGCACCTACGGCTGGATCCTGCTGGCCACCCCGGACCTCGACGGCACCTTCGAGAAGATCCAGGCGGGCGACGCCGAGGTCGTGCAGGAGCCGACCGAGCAGCCGTACGGGGTGCGCGACTGCGCCTTCCGCGATCCGGCGGGGAACCTGATCCGCTTCCAAGAGGTCCGCTGAGCCGTCGCCTCAAGCCCTATGGCCTCCGAAGAGGAGTTCTCCATATGTGTCTACCCGCATGGGGGCGCGCGCGTATCGCGGCGCAGCGCCTGAGCGACCTCGCACGGCTGCGACGCGTCCGCGACCGGATCGACCGGGAGTACGCGCAGCCGCTGAACGTCGAGGCGCTGGCGTACGGCGCGAGCATGCCCGCCGGGCACCTCAGCCGCCAGTTCCGGCTGGCGTACGGCGAGTCGCCGTACGGGTACCTGATGGCGCGCCGCGTCGAGCGCGCCGCGGCGCTGCTGCGCCGTGGCGACCTCAGCGTCACCGAGGTCTGCTCGGCGGTCGGCTGCTCGTCCCCGAGCACCTTCAGTACGCGTTTCACCGAGCTGGTCGGCATGTCGCCCGGCGCCTACCGGCGACGCGTCACCGGATGAGGAAGGAGGAGGGCCCCGGCGTCGCCGCGTCGGGGCCCTCCTCCGTTCAAGATCATCTCATGGCGGGCCGTAGCGCGGCCGGCCGTCGCCGCCACGGCCGCCCGGACCGGCCCGCACGTATGCTGACCTGTCCGAACGCAGAACCCCGGCCCTCCGGGAGACGGAAGGAACCGCCGTGACCGACCCGACTCCGCTAGAGGCGGCCCGCGCCGCCGCGGCAGCGGCGCCGCATCCGGAACCCGCGAGCTGGGCCGCGCACCTGCACGCGGCCCTGGCGGAGGTCGACCGGCTGACCGAACTCCTCGGGAGGCAGGGCCCGTCGGCCGCCTCGGACCTGGAACCGGAGTCCGAGCCGGAGCCGGTCCACACCGAGATCGAGCTGCGGCGCGCCGAGCTGGAGGCCGGTTTCACCGACGTGGAATGGGCCGTGGGCATGGCCCTGTGCCCCGCCCGGGAGAAGTGCACCAGCGGGCGCCTCGACCAGCTCTTCAAGCCGATGGAGGACGGGCGCGTGCCCATGCACTGGGACGACCTGTCGGGCGCGGCCTGCTCCGGGGGCGGGCAGCCGCCCACGACCCCGCTGCTCCGTCTGCGTCCGAAGTCCTCCCCGGAATCCGCCGCCCGATAGTGGGTGTCTACAGCACGTAGACGGAAACCGCCCGGAAGGCCTATGGTTAGCGCAGCCTTACCTTCCCTCGAAGGTGGGCCATCCCCCCTGCCCCCCTTCCTGCGGAGTTTTCATGTCCGGCACTCAGATCGCGCTGCTCGGCGCCATCGCGGGTTTCACCATCTTCCTGGGTCTCCCGATCGGCAGGCTCCGCAACGCGGCGCCGCGTCTGAAAGCCGGCCTGAACGCCGTCGCGATCGGCATTCTGATCTTCCTCGTATGGGATGTCCTCAGCCACGCCTGGGAGCCGATCGACGGGGCGCTGGCGGACGGGAACTGGGGTACCTCGCTCACCGGCGGGCTGGTCCTGTCCGCAGGCCTCGCGGCCGGACTCGGCGGGCTGGTGCAGTACGACAAGTGGACCGCCGCCCGGCGCGCCAAGTCGGTCCTCCCGGCCGGCCCGGGAGCGGCCGCCGCGAGCGAACTCGCCCCGGCCCGACGGTCGCACGCGGGCGAGCTCGCCCTGATGATCGCCACCGGCATCGGCCTGCACAACTTCGCCGAAGGCCTCGCCATCGGCAACTCGGCCGCGCAGGGCGAGATCTCCCTGGCCGTCCTGCTCGTGATCGGCTTCGGCCTGCACAACGCCACCGAAGGGTTCGGCATCGTCGCCCCGCTGGCCGCCGAGGGCGAACGCCCGTCCTGGGGCACGCTCCTGCTGCTGGGCCTGGTCGGCGGTGGCCCGACGTTCCTCGGCACCCTGCTCGGCCAGCACCTCGTCAACGACACGCTGTCCATCGCGTTCCTCGGCCTGGCCGCCGGATCGATCCTCTACGTGGTCATCGAGCTGCTGGCCGTGGCCCGGCGCAGCGCCGCGACGAAGGAACTGACCACCTGGTGCATCCTGCTCGGCCTGCTGCTGGGCTTCGCCACCGACGCCGTGGTCACGGCCGCCGGGGTGTAGCCACTCCCCCGTAGCTACTCCGCCGCGCCCGACGCCCCGGTTCCCCCGCCACAGCAGCGGGGGGCCGGGGCGCCTTCGGTTCCGAGCCGGTCGAGCCGGAGCTGGAGCCGGTCCAGCTGCTCCTTCAGGGCCGCGATGTCGTTCTTGTCCGCGGTCTGGTCGCCGTCCAGGAGGTCCACCACCATGGTGCCGCCGGGTTCCAGGACCACCAGCTTGGTCTCCTTGATGCCGTCCCCGCCCTGGTGGCGCACCGCCACGTCCAGGTCTCCCTGCCGCAGACCCAGGCGCCGTACCTCCCGCTCGTCGTAGACGCCGTTCCTCGCCAGCACACTGGGACTGCCTTCCAACAGCCAGGTGAGCCATTCGGAGCGTGCGGCGTAGCGGACCAGCAGGGTGTTGGCCGCCATGAGCACGGCCGCGCCGAACAGTCCGCCGCTGAGCGAATTGTCCTCACCGATGACGGCGTTCTGCACCACGTTGGACAGCAGGAGCATGACCACCAGGTCGAGGACGTTCAACTGCGCGAGCCCGCGTTTCCCGACCAGCCTCAGCAGTACGATCAGCGCCAGGTAGACCACGACGGTCCGTACGGCCTTCTCGCCGTAGGTGATTCCGGTGTCGAACAAGTCATGCCACATCCCGGCCACTTTACGGGCGCGACCGCTCTCGGCGTCGCACCGGCCGCACCGGCCGCCGCGGCCGCCACTCCCGTACGGGATCGCGGACGGTCACCACCGCCGTCGCGGTGAGCAGCCCGATGCCCGCGAGCTGGAAGGCGGCCGCCCACCACCACATCAGGTCGTCCTCGGACCCGAGGATCGGGCCGACGACTCCGCCCGGCGAGTAGACGACGGTGAGCGGCGTCCCGTGCGGCGCCGGGCAGGGACCCGTCCCGGGGAGTTGCTCGTTGTTGCCGTTCGGCAGGTCGATCCAGCACCGCGTGACCTTCGCGCCGTGCGCGCCGGTTCCCGTGGAGGAGTAGGCGACCGTGGCCGTGCCCTGCTCGCCGGTGAGGGCCAGGAAGGCGTCGGGTGCGTGGACCCCGCCGATGACCATCAGGGCGCCGCCGGTCCAGTACGCCGCCCTGGCCCAGCGGGGTACGGGTCTGCTGCCGAAGGAGATCCGCCGCAGCACCCACGCGTAGAGCGTGATCAGCACGATGGAACCGAAGACGATCCCCAGACCGAGGTCGAACATCGCCGGCCCGAACGTGCTGACGACGGCCAGCACGATGACCACGGCCCATGCGACCGCCATCCCCCGCGGCCCGAGCCCTCGTACCGCCGGCGCCCGCTTCTTCCCGCCACTCATCGCCCCACCCCCTCAAACACAATCGGGGCGCCCCGCGGCGCGACGGGCGCTGGGCGGGGGGGGGTCTGTATGG